>JAQGJJ010000183.1 GCA_028290695.1 Enterovirga sp.
CCATCGAATTCGAGCACGCCGTAATCGACGTATTCGTCCACTTTCTGGGTCAGGATCGTGGCGTCAGCACCGGATTCGACATGGACGTCGAGGAAGGCCTTGAAATCGAGGTCGGTCAGGGTGTCGCCGTTCAGGACCAGGAAATTTTCGGCCAGGTCCGGCACGAGGGTCAGGGCGCCGGCGGTCCCGAGCGGCTCGTCCTCGAGGACATATTCGATCGACAACCCGATCCGCGATCCGTCGCCGAAAAACGCCTTGAACAGCGGGGCCATGTAGCCCAGGCTGATACAGACGTCCCGGAAGCCCGCGACCTTGAGTTGTTCGAGCACGACCTCAAGAATCGGACGATCCGAAAGAGGTAGAAGCGGCTTCGGGACTGTTATGGTGAAGGGTCTTAGCCTCGTTCCCATTCCTCCTGCTAAAACCACGACCTCGGTCACCATTGCAGCCTCGCATTGTACGGCGTGCACGTTAGCAGAAAGAGGTGGGTGGCAACAGCGTGGGGCGGAACCTCGGCGCCGTCGCAGGGGCGTCGATCCGTCGGTCGGACCTCTCCGAGGGTCACGCCTCCCGGGCAACTTGCCGCCACGGTCCGCCCCCGCTCGATTGACGCGCGCCGCGGAAACAGGCAGAATACTATCCTATAGACAAACGAACGCCGTTCTTGTCGACCAGACGCCCCTCCGACCTTTCCTCAAGACGATTGCGTGAGCCGGCAAGTGTGGCGGCCGGCGACGACAGGAGACCGTGCAGTGCTGAATGGCAGCCCCGGCAGCGCCCGACACTGGCGCGTCCTGGTTTATCCGGGCGGCACGGAGATCGGCCTGGAGATCAATCGGGCACTTCGCGACTGCAAGGAGGTGGAACTCTACTCCGCCGGTCAGGCGGTCCCCGGCGCCGCCGAGTTCCGGTTCAAGCGCCATTTTTCATTGCCGGCGATCACCGACCCCGATGGGATCGAGGCGCTGAACGCGCTTATCGCGGAGCACAAGATCGATTTCGTCTACCCGGCGCACGACGAGGTGATCTATCAGCTTGCGGTTCATCGTGAGAGGGTCGGGGCGACCGTTCTCGGCTCCGAACCTCGGACCTGCGAGATCACCCGCTCGAAATCCCGCACCTACGAAGCCCTGGCGGGGATCGTCGCGACGCCGGCCGTGTACGGCACCGGCACTCCGCCGCGGTTTCCGGTTTTCGGCAAGCCGGATCGCGGCCAGGGCAGCCAGGGCGCACGGCGGATCGACGATGCGGACGCGCTTCGGGCCGCGCGCGAAGTGGAGAGCGACCTCCTGGTCACGGAGTTCCTTCCCGGGCGGGAGTACACGGTCGATTGTTTCAGCTCGCGGCGGCGCGGCCTGATCTTCGCCAGGGGGCGAGAGCGGCTACGGATGCGGTCCGGGATCGCGATGCAGTCCCGCCTGGCGACGGACTCCAGATTCGCCGACATCGGACGCCGCATCGAAAGCGTGCTCCCGATGCGGGGTGCGTGGTTCTTCCAGATGCGGTGCGATCGCGACGGAGAGCTCACCCTGCTGGAGATCGGCCCCCGGGTCGCGGGCACGATGGCGCTCAACCGCGTCACCGGCGTGAACTTTCCCCTTCTGACGATCTTCGACGCTGCGGGGCTCGACGTGGATGCCCTGGCGTTCGAGGGCGAGGTCGAGATCAGCCGCTCGCTCGAAAACCACTACCGCCTCGACTTCGATTATTCGGCCGTCTACGTCGACTTGGACGACACCCTGATCGTGAACGACCACGTGAACACGCGGCTCGTCAGGTTCCTCTACCAGTGCCTCAACAACAGGAAGCCGATCTACCTCGTCACGCGCCATCGTTACGACGTAGCGGCCACGCTGAAACGGTTCCGACTAAGCGAGCTGTTCGACGACATCTACCATCTGGACGACGAGCTGATCTGCAAGTCCAGGTTCATCAATGAGGATGACGCCATTTTCATCGACGACAGCTTCAAGGAACGAAGCCGGGTGGCGGGCGCTTGCGGCATACGGACTTTCGACGCAAGCGGTGTCGAGTGCCTCATCGACGACAGGGCCTGAGAGGCCGGCCCGAACCCTCCGGGTCGATCCCCCGACCCTGGACGTCCGGGCCAGTGGAAGACGATTGCAGCGCAGGTGGATTCACGAATGTCGCAGACACGGTACGAGAACCCGGTCACGCCCTCCGCTATGGACAACGACCATTACGGGCTCCTGCGCGCCAACATCATCCAGTTCTACGACCGCGTCGCCGAAGACCATTGTCGCGGTGGGTCGGCGCGGGTGCTGGACGTCGCGCCCGAACGCCATGCCGGTATTCGTCCCCATCTGCCTGCGCACGCAGAGGTCGAGACCCTCGATATCGATGCGGCCTCGGGAGCGACCTACATCCTGGATCTTTGTGACGCCAAGGCCGATGTTCCAGAAGAACGTTTCGATGTCATCGTCTGCACCGAGGTTCTCGAGCATACATTGGACCCGTTCCTCGCCGTCCAGACATTGAGGCGCATGCTCAAGGAGGGTGGATGTTTGTGCGTTTCTACGCCCTTCAACTTCCGGATCCATGGTCCTCTGCCCGATTGCTGGCGTTTCACGGAACATGGCCTGCGCAGACTGCTGTGGAATTTCAAGATCGACGAGTTACGGCCGCTTGACACCCCCGGGCGTCCGCTTATGCCTATTCAATATACGGTGATTGCACGCAAACTGCGCATGGACTCCCTTCCCGCGTAGGGCGTGAGGTTGGCGTTCTACACGGCAAGATCGCGAGACGTTCCTGGAGGCATTTCGAGGCGGCGCGTCCGCCGGGAACGATAATCGGCGAAAGCGATCGAGCAGTCGCCTCTTCACGGACAGGCACGAGTCTATGCAGCTTTTGGTCCCGCACTTGCCCAAGGCTTCGGAGATATTTCCCCTCCTCGAGGAAATC
>JAQGJJ010000187.1 GCA_028290695.1 Enterovirga sp.
GCGTGCTGGCGCTCGTCTGCGATTCGACCAACGTGGTCCGGGAGGGCTCGAGCCCGAGCGAGACCGAGGTCGCGGCATCCTTGAAGGAGCTGATCGCCTCCGCGCCGCACCGGGTCGCGGTGACGACCTTCGCGTCCAACGTCGCCCGCATGCGGGCCGTGGCCGAGGCCGCCGAGAGCTGCGGGCGCGAGGTCGTGGTGGTCGGACGCGCCATGGATCGCGTCGTCGGGGTCGCGACCGAGTGCGGCTACCTGAAGGGGCTGAACGAGTTCAGCCCGCCCCAGGCCTACGGCTATCTCGACCGCAGCCGCATCGTCACGCTGCTGACCGGCTCCCAGGGAGAGCCGCGGGCCGCGCTCGCCCGCATCGCGGATGACGAGCACCCGGACATCGCCCTCTCGGCCGGGGACCGGGTCATCTTCTCGTCCCGCACGATCCCGGGCAACGAGAATGCGGTCAACACGATCATCAACTCGCTCGTGCGGCGCGGCATCGAGGTCCTGACCGACCGCACCCATCTGGTGCACGTCTCCGGCCACCCGCGCCGGGGCGAGATGGAGCGCATGTACGCGTGGACGCGGCCGCAGGTCGCGATCCCGGTTCACGGCGAGGACCTGCACCTCGCGGTTCACGCCGATTTCGCCCGCCAGCAGGGCGTCGAGCGGGTCGTGCGGGCCCGCAACGGCACCCTGATCAGGCTCGCACCCGGCACGCCCGAGATCGTCGACCGGGTGCCGTCGGGCCGGCTCTACCGCGACGGCGACATCGTGGTCGCGTCCGGCGAGAAGGCCATCCCGGAGCGCCGCAAGCTTGCCTTCGCGGGCGTGATCTCGGTCGCGGTGGCGATCGACGAGCGCGGCGACATCGCGGGCGACCCGGTGATCGACCACATGGGCATCCCCGAGCGGACCCGCTCCGGGGACAGCTTCGCGGAGCTCATCGACGGGGCGGTGAACGAGACGCTGGACAACCTGCCGCGGGCGCGCCGGCGCGACCCCGACACGGTCGAGCAGGCGGTCTCGCGGGCCGTGCGGGGCATCGTGCGGGCGCATTGGGGCAAGAAGCCTGCATGCCAGGTGCTCGTGCTCGAGGTCTGACGGGCCTCCGTGGCGACGATCCGTTCGTGGCCGATCGTTCCGATCCTCGCTATGAACGTCGCGAGGACGCGACCGCGGCCGCCGAGGGGGCGTGTCGGCTGGTTCGGACGCCCGATCGGGCCCGCACGGACGCGGGCGGTCGGGATGACGCAGAGAGGATGACGCGCAGATGATCGGCCGGCTGAACCACGTGGCGATCGCCGTCAGGGATCTGGGCGCCGCGACAAAGGTGTACCGGGCGACGCTCGGCGCCGAGGTGACGGAACCCGTGGCCCAGCCGGATCACGGCGTCACGGTGGCGTTCGTCAATCTTCCCAACACGAAGATCGAGTTTCTCGAGCCCCTGGGCGAGGGCTCGCCGATCCGCGCCTTCCTGGACCGCAACCCGGACGGGGCCATCCACCACCTCTGCTACGAGGTCGACGACATCCTGGCGGCCCGCGACCATCTGGTCGCCGCGGGCGCCCGCGTGCTCGGGTCCGGCGAACCGAAGATTGGCGCGCACGGAAAGCCCGTGCTGTTTCTGCATCCGAAGGACGTCGTCGGCACGCTGACAGAGCTCGAGCAGGCCTGAGCGATGGCGCTGGTGGACCGGGCGGCACGCTCGCTGACGACGACGCTGCTGGCGATTCTGGTGCTGGCGGCGCTCGCCGTCGCGGCCGGCCGCGCGCTCCACCTCACGGTCACTGGGTCGATCGCGCTGTATTTCGTGGTCTGGTGGACGGTGCTCTTCGCCATCCTGCCGGTTCGCATCAGAACCCAGGCGGAGGCCGGCGAGGTGACGGAGGGATCCGATCCGGGCGCGCCGGCCGCACCCGCGCTGCGCGAACGGGCGATCTGGACCACGATCGTCTCGCTCTTAGTCTTCGTCGCCTTGGTGGTCTTCCTGCCGCTCGGCGGCCTCTGAAAACAAAAAAGCAAGGCCAAGGCCTTGCTCTTTGCCGTATTGGCAGATCTTCGATTTCCCCGGCGTTATCGCCACCGCCTTCTGGCAGATTGGGGTTTGGCTCCCTCCCAGGACCTGGACCCGGTGCGCTCTCAAGGCGCACTCGACGGGACTCGTGTAGGGGAGTGACATCCCGCTGTCACGTCCATTCTTGCGGTGTCATACCAAAGTAGAGGATCGTCTTCTTCGGGCCGGGCAAAACGCGGCGCTCGCCCGCCGCGCTTGCCTTTTGGTTACCGATGGTCTGTTACCGAAGCCACGCGCGCGCCGCAGACGCGGCGGCGCGTTCCCCCTCGAGATCCCCGATGCGTCTGTCCCGATTCCTGCTGCCGAGTCTTCGCGAGGCGCCGCGCGAGGCCGAGATCGTTTCGCACCGCCTCATGTTGCGGGCCGGAATGATCCGCCAGCAATCGGCCGGCATCTATTCGTGGCTCCCCCTCGGCTACCGCGTGCTGCGCAAGATCGAGGCGATCGTGCGCGAGGAGCAGAACCGCTCCGGCGCCATCGAGCTCCTCATGCCGACCATCCAGTCGGCGGAGCTCTGGCGCGAATCCGGCCGCTACGACGCCTACGGCAAGGAGATGCTGCGCATCAGCGACCGGCACGAGCGCGAGATGCTGTTCGGGCCGACCAACGAGGAGATGATCACCGACATCTTCCGCAGCTATGTGAGGTCGTATCGCGATCTGCCGATGAACCTCTACCACATTCAGTGGAAGTTCCGGGACGAGGTGCGGCCGCGCTTCGGCGTGATGCGGTCGCGCGAATTCCTGATGAAGGACGCGTATTCGTTCGACCTCGACCAGGCCGGCGCGCGGCATTCCTACAACAAGATGTTCGTCGCCTACCTGCGCACCTTCGCCCGGCTCGGGCTGAAGTCGATCCCGATGCGGGCCGATACCGGGCCGATCGGCGGCGACCTCAGCCACGAATTCATCATCCTGGCGTCGACCGGCGAGAGCGAGGTGTTCTGCCACCGCGATTATCTCGATTTCGACGTGCCGCCGGCCGACACCGATTTCGAGAGCCGCGACGGACTGCAGGCGATCGTCGACCGCTGGACGTCGCTCTACGCGGCGACCTCCGAGATGCACGACGCGGGCGAGTTCGCCGGGGTGCCGGAGCCCGACCGGATGTCCGCACGCGGGATCGAGGTCGGCCATATTTTCTACTTCGGGACGAAGTACTCGGCTCCCATGGGCGCGAAAGTGACGGGACCGGACGGCGTGGAGCGCGAGGTCCACATGGGATCCTACGGGATCGGGCCGAGCCGCCTCGTTGCCGCGATCATCGAGGCGAGCCACGACGAGGCCGGCATCATCTGGCCGGAGGCCATCGCGCCGTTCCGGGCCGCCGTCCTGAACCTGCGGGTCGGGGACGCGGCGACGGATGCAGCCTGCGGCGATCTCTATCGCGGCCTGGAGGCGGCCGGGGTCGACACGCTGTATGACGACCGCGACGAGCGGCCGGGCGGCAAGTTCGCGACCGCCGACCTGATCGGCATTCCGTGGCAGGTGATCGTCGGCCCCAAGGGGCTCGCCGAGGGCAAGGTCGAGCTGAAGCGCCGCGCAACCGGCGAACGCGAACTCGTGACCCCCGCCGACGCGCTCCGCCGCATCGTCGGCTGATCCCGGCGTGGCGGAGCAGCAGGTGACGGGGACGCGCCCGTTCGCACCCTTCGAATGGGTGATCGCGGGGCGCTATCTGAAGACCCGCCTGATCGCGCTGCTGTCCTTTCTCGGGATCATGCTGGGCGTCGCGACGCTCATCATCGTGCTGTCGGTCATGAACGGCTTCCGCAAGGAACTGCTGGAGAAGCTGGTCGGCATCAACGGCCACATCTTCGTCGCGGCGATCGATTCGCCGCTCACGGACTACGTCGACGTGGCGGACCGGCTCTCCAAGGTCTACGGCGTGCGCCGGGCCGTGCCCTTCGTCGAAGGCCAGGTCTTCGCCTCCTCGCCGTATAACGGCTCGGGCGCGCTGGTCCGGGGGGTGCGTGGGCCCGATATGCCCAAGATCACCGCGGTGTCGGAGAACATCCGCCAGGGCACGCTCGACAATTTCGAGCAGTCCGGGGGCGTCGCCATCGGGCGGCGCCTGGCCGACAGCCTCGGGCTGGGCGCCGGGGACACCATCTCGCTCCTGACGCCCAAGGGCGCCTCAACCCCGTTCGGGGTTACGCCGCGCATCAAGTCGTTTCCGGTCGTCGCCGTGTTCGAGATCGGCATGTCCGAGTTCGACGCCACCTTCATCTACATGCCGATGGGGGAGGCGCAGAGCTTCTTCAACCGGGAGGGCGACGCGACCCTGATCGAGATCTTCCTCGACGACGCCGACCGGGTCGACGAGGCGCGCTCCGCCATCGAGCAGGCCGCCGAGCGGCCGGTTCTCCTGTCCGACTGGCGCCAGCGCAACCGCACCTTCTTCTCGGCGCTCGAGGTCGAGCGCAACGTCATGTTCCTGATCCTGACCCTCATCGTGCTGGTCGCCTCGCTCAACATCATCGCCGGGCTCGTGATGCTGGTGAAGGACAAGTCGAGCGACATCGCCATCCTGCGCACGATGGGGGCGACGCGCTACGCGGTGATGCGCATCTTCGTCGTGACGGGGGCGTCCATCGGCATCGTCGGAACGCTCGCGGGCGTCGGCCTCGGCCTCGTCGTGTCGCTGAACATCGAGTCGATCCGGCAGCTTCTGTCCCGCCTGACCGGCGCCAACCTGTTTCCGGCCGAGCTCTATTTCCTGTCCCGGCTCCCGGCCGTGGTCGACCCGACCGAGGTCGTGACCGTGGTCCTGCTGGCCATGGGCTTGTCGCTCCTGGCCACCATGTACCCGTCCTGGCGCGCCGCCCGGCTCGACCCGGTCGAGGCGCTTCGTTACGGCTGACCGGATGGCGGACGAGCCTCACCCAGCGCTCCGCCTCGCGGCCGTCGAGCGCCGCTACCCGGAAGGCGACGGCTTTCTCCAGATCCTGCGCGGGGCGGAGCTCGCGCTGATGCCCGGGGAGATGGCCGCGCTGGTAGCCCCCTCGGGCGCCGGGAAGTCGACGCTGCTCCATGTCGCGGGCCTGCTCGAGCGACCGGATGGCGGCGACGTGCTGATCGGCGGCCGTTCGACCCGCAGCATGGGGGACGCCGAGCGCACCCGCATGCGGCGCGAGGAGATCGGCTTCGTCTACCAGTTCCACCACCTCCTGCCGGAGTTCACGGCGATCGAGAACGTGGTGATGCCGCAGATGATCCGGGGCCTGTCCCGGGCGGAGGCGCGCGGGCGGGCGGCGGAGCTCCTGACCTTTCTGGGGCTCGGCGAGCGGCTCTCCCACCGGCCGGGCAAGATGTCCGGCGGCGAGCAGCAGCGGGTCGCGATCGCCCGCGCGGTCGCCAATGCGCCGCGCCTTCTCCTGGCAGACGAGCCGACCGGAAACCTGGATCCGCAGACCGCCGGCCACGTCTTCGCCACCCTGGTCCAGCTGGTGCGGGCCTCTGGCCTTGCCGCGCTGGTCGCGACCCACAACCTCGATCTCGCCGCCCGCATGGACCGGCGCCTGACCCTGCGGGACGGGCTCGTCGTCGAGCTGGACTAGGCCGGGCACCGAACGAACCGGAGCACGCAGGTGACCACGGCGGGGGAAGCGGGCCGAACGGGTCCCCGATACGCGGTCTATCTCGCACCGGCGCCCGGCTCGGCTTTGTGGCGGTTCGGCTCGTCGGTGGTCGGCTACGATGCGGCGTCCGGGACCGACATGCCGCCTCACCCCGCATTGCCGGGGGAGCGGGATCTCTGGCGCGATCTCACCGCCGAGCCACGGCGCTACGGTTTCCACGGCACGCTGAAGGCGCCGTTCGGCCTGGTTGAGGGGTTGAGCGAGGGGGATCTGCTGACCGAGGGCGAAGCCTTTGCGGCCGGCCGCACGTGCTTCGCGCTGCCGCGCCTGGAGGTCGCCCTCCTGGGCAGCTTCGTGGCCCTGGTGCCGGATCCGGGATCGGGCGCGCTCGACGCGCTGGCGGGCGAGTGCGTGCGGGCGTTCGACCGCCTGCGGGCGCCCTTGTCGGCGGCCGATCGGCAGCGCCGGCTGCGGGCTCCCCTGACCGACAGGCAGATCCGGCATCTCGACGCATGGGGCTACCCGCACGTGTTCGAGGATTTTCGGTTCCACATGACCCTGACGGGTCCGCTCCCGCCCGATCGGCGCGAGTCGGTCAGGGCGGCGCTCGCGGGGGCCTATGCCGAGCTCGCGCCCGGCCTCGCGGTCGACGGGATCAGCCTGTTCCGGCAGGACGACCCGGCCGGCCGTTTCCGCGTCTTCGCCCGCTTCCCGTTCTGCGCGTGAGGCGCGGCCGCCCTGCGGTTCCTGTGCGCGCGCCGGCCCGGCCGGCTCACAGCCATCCGGTGCGCCGGAACCGGGTGTAGAGCGCCCCGCACGCGGTCGCGATGGCGGCGAGCACGATGTAATAGCCGTAGCGGCTGTCGAGTTCGGGCATGTTCTTGAAGTTCATGCCGTAGATGCCGGCGATGGCGGTCGGCACCGCCAGGATGGCCGCCCAGGCCGCCAGCTGCCGGGTGATCTCGCCCTGACGCTGCTGCTCCAGGAGGGTGCTCACCTCGAACACGGTGGTCAGGACGTCCCGCAGGCCCGCAACCATCGTTTCCACCCGCCGGACGTGATCCAGGACGTCGCGGAAATAGGGCTTCGCATCGAGGTCCAGGCACGGCAGATCCAGGTTCACGAGCCGGTTCGTCAGCTCCGACATCGGGCCGAGGATCCGCTGGAACCTGATCAGCTCGCGCCGCAGGTGGAACAGGCGCTTCACCTCCTCGCGGACGAGAAAGGTGTCCAGCGTCTTGCGCTCCATCTCGAGCACGTCCTCCTCGACCGCCTCGACGATCGGCAGATAGCCGTCCACGATGAAGTCCAGGATGGCGTGGAGCACGTAGTCCACGCCCTGCTGGAGGAGCTTGGGTGCGGCCTCGAGCTGCGCCCGCAGCTCCGTATGGGCGCGCGCGGAGCCGTGCCGGACCGAGATGATGTGGTTCTGCCCGACGAAGACCGACGTCTCGCCGTAGGCGATGCGGTCGTGCTCCAGATGGGCGGTGCGGGCGACCACGAAGAGCTGGTCGCCGTAGACCTCGACCTTCGGCAGCTGATGCGCCTTCAGCGCATCCTCCACCGCGAGCGGATGCAGGCCGAAATTGGTCTGCAGCGTCCGCAGCTCCTCTTCCGACGGCTCCACGAGGCCGATCCACACGAACTCCGACTTGTCGGTCTCGCAGGTCACGGCCGTGTTGAGCGACACGGCCTCGGCGCGCTGGCCGTGGCGGTACATGTAGGCGGCGACGACGGGCATGCGGGTGACGTCTCCGGGTCCGACCTGCAGGCGAACGCTCGCCCCCGGCGAGCCATAACGGCGAACTCTTGCGGAAGCTCCACCGGCGTCGCCACGCGGGCGACGGATCTCCGGCCGGTCAGCGGAACGGACGAGGGCACGCCTGCGCCCGGGCGGCCATGCGGGCGCATCCGCCCGGCACGGCTTGCCGCGGTCGGCGGACGGGGAGGGGAGCCCGCTCCCCTGACGCCTCGCGTCGCGCCTAGCGCTTCTTGCCGAGCTCCGCGGCGATGTCCTTGATCATCAGGCCGGCCTTACGGTGTGCCGCCACGATCTGGTCGCGGGTCACGCCCCAGCGCTTCATCCAGTATTCGACGGCCTTGCGCTCGGAGAGATCCAGGCGGTCCTTGTCGATGAAGCCACGTTTGTCCTTGAGCCCTGCCATCTAGCGTCCACCCTCGCCGAAGCCGCGAGGCCGGCAACCTCCACCCATTGCGGCCGTCCCGCAACCCGGCGCGGCCTGCAACCCGGCGCGGCCTGGACGGGGCGGCCCGGACGGTCCCGGGCGCCTCAGGCACCGCGGGTCCGGGGCGGCGTCATATCTCCCGGACCGAGATCCTCGTGGCGAGCCCGTTCAGCAACCGGGTGAGGGCCTGGGTCTGCTCGCGCGCCGTGCCGGGCTTCAACTCGATCACGAGCGTCTTGCCTTCGTAGGTGGTCATGTTCGCGCCCGTCGGCTGGAACACCAGGGTGGCGGCCTGCTGGCCGCCCCCTACGGAGCGAAACTGCCCGGCGCTGAAATCGAATGTGTCCGGCATGTCCTTATGCGTCGCCGCTGCGCGCGTTGTGGCTGCGCTTCAGGTTGGACGTGTAGGTCGATTCCTTGCCGACCGCCGTGTCGGTGTAGCCGACCTGCGACCCCTTCACGCCACCCTCGTGCGAGGTCTGGTGCTCCGGGATGCTGGTCTGAGGACCCGCCTCCGTCTTCATGCGCAGCGCCTTCTCCGCGTTTGTCTGCAGCTCCGTCTTGCCGGAGTCGTCGCCGCCCAGCAGGCCCTTCGCCTTGTCGATCAGTCCGGTCATCGTGGTGCCCTCTCTCAGCCGTGTCCGCGGTTCTGGTGTTGGTTGTCGACGCCCTTATTGGCCTGACCCTGGCCCTGCTGCTTCGGGGCCCCGCCGGCTCCGTCCCCGCCGCCGTTCTGCCGGCTCTTGCCGTCGTGCCGTTCGTCCGTGCCGGTCCGGTCCCGGGCGCGCTCGGAGCCCTGGTGACCCTCGTGCGAGGCCGCGGCCTGGACGCCCTCCTCGACCGGTACGTGACCCTTCTGCTTCTCACTGCGGTTGTTGTGGTTTCGCGCAACCATGGCGTGCCCTCGCGTTGCTCGTGTCTCGTCGGGGAACCGGAAACGCGGGACTATTGTTCCGGTATCGGGCCCCGGAATCGGCACGCCGGACCGGCCCCGGGGAGGCACCCCGTCCGTCCCCGAACGAAGTCCGGCCCGATGCATCCAAGAGCGGGGGCCGGGAGTTGAGCCAGACACGAGGGAGTTGAGAGATGGCCAATGCCAGCAAGCACCACATGGGACCTGGATCCCACGGGAAGGGCTCCGGAACGGGTGCCATGACGGAGCTTCCGGAGGGCATCCTCGAGGAGAACATGGTGCTGAGCAACCGCGACAAGTCCCTCCACAGCGACGAGCGCGGCCTCGACAGCCGCACGGTGCAGACGGAGCAGTACCACGACCATTCGGCCAATCGCCGGAACTTCGGGCCGGAGCTCGGCGGACAGCCGGGCAACGGGAGCGGCCTCACCGCGCCCATGTCCGACACGTCGTCGGACTATTCCAGCCTGGACAAGGACGCCTGATCGGCACCGGAACCGGAGCGCGAACACCATGTCGAAGCGAGCCAATATCGGGGCCGCGGTTCTGGCGGTGCTCATCCTGGCCGGGGCCTTCATCGGCTACCGGTACACGCAGTACGGGCAGGCCGGCGCGCCGCGGCAGGGCGAGGCCGCGATGGTCGATCAGAAGCCGGTCGAGGCCTACAAGCCTCGTCCCCAGTAACGACGCGGCGGCCGGATCGATGGAACGCCGGAACGACCTTCCGCCCGCCCAGACGATCCGGCCGGTCGACCCGCCGCCGGATTCGCGCGCTCCCACCACCGCTCAGCTCAAGGCCGACATCGACAGCGGCCGGACGGGCGACAAGGTCGGCGTGTTCGATCCGGGGCTGTCCCCGCTCGGAACGGACGACGAGGCGGCCGGCACCCCGGCCGAGCCACACCGGATCAGGTTGGCGCGCCGCCTCGAGACCGCGCAGCGCTGGGCCCAGGGGGCGGGCCGGGCGGCCTTCGCGCACCGGCAGGTCGACACGGCGCTCGCTGCCTATATCGCGGGCATCCTGATCATCGCGGCGGTGCTGGCCGCTGGCATCGGATGGGTGCGGCCTTAGCAAGGCGCGCTCCGCCCCCGTGCGGAGCCCCTGTCACACGCGCGACCAGGCGAGGCATCCGGCCAGGAGGGTGGAGGTACTGACCAGCATCGCTCCGTTCGCATAGAGCGGCCCGACGCTCGCTCCCGCCAGATCCACCGCCAGCACGTCGCCGTCCCGGCTGGACCACAAAACCCTGCCGTCTGCCGCTGCCACGGCCGCGAAGGCCTGCGCGGAATCGACGCCCGGCCGGAACACGACCATGGCCGTGCTGGAGCCCGGAGGCGGCAGCAGCGCGACCGGGCCGGCGACGAGGACGAGGGCCGCAAGTGCCGCCGGCACCCGGCGCAGCGCCGGCCCGTCCGGCCCGTCCGGCTCGCTCGGGCCTGCCCTGCGCATCAGCCACCATCCGGCCGCGAGGCTCGGAACGGCGAAGACGACCAGCCAGGCGAGGTCCCAGAACAGCGGGTTCGGCACGTCGACCCGGATCCGGTGGATGCGCATGATCCAGTGGAAGCCCACCACGTCGACAAGCTGCCAGACCCCGAAGCCGAGCAGCGCCGAAGCGACGATCCGCAGATCCGCGCGACGGCCCGTGATGCCGCCTCGCGCGCGCCAGAGCAGCCACAGACCGAGGATCGCGATCGCGTACATCAGGACGTGAAACAGCCCGTCCGCCAGGATCTGGACCCTGAGGTCACGCAGCGCCTCTCCCTCCACGAGGCTCAGCAGGTGGTGCCATTGCAGAACCTGGTGCAGCAGGATGCCGTCGATGAAGCCTCCGAGCGCGAAGCCGAGAACCCCGGCCGCGAGGTTTGGGCTCCCGCGCCCCGGTGCCGAAACGGCGTGACTGGACATGCTGACCTCTCCTTCGCTGGAGCAGGCCGGGGGCGGCAGGACCCCCGACCGCTAAGGGCCGCGCCCCCCGGGCTCGAACTGCGGAAGAACCTTGGCACCGAAGGCCTCGATGAAGCCGCGTTGATTGGTGCCGACCTGGTGGAGCTGGATCTCGTCGAAGCCGAGCTCGACGAACTCGTTCAGCCAGGCCGCGTGCCGGCCGGTATCGGCCGACACGAGGACGCAATCGTGCATGTCCTCCGGCCGCACGAAGCGCGTGGCCGTGTCGAACTCCTCCGGCGAGCGCAGCTCCCAGCTCACCGGGCCCCCGAGCGCGTTGTAGCGCCACTGCGCGAAGGCGCCCCCGAGAGCCTCCTCCTCCGTGGCCGCCCAGTTGAGGCTGACCTGGAGAAACAGGGGCTTGCCGGCCCCGCCGCCGCGGCGGAATGCCTCGATCACCCGCCGCAGCCTGTCGGGCTTCGCGTGCACGGTGAGGAGGCCGTCCGCCCACCCGCCGACGAACTCCGCGGTCTCCTCCGTGACGGCGGCGCCGAGCAGCCTGGGAGGGCGCGCGGGCAGCGAATAGAGCCGGGCCTCCACCACTGTGATGCGGCCCCGGTGGGTGACGGTTTCGCCGCGAAACAGCGCCCGAACGACCTCGGCGCATTCGCGCAGCCGCGCGTTGCGCTCCGCCCTCTCCGGCCACGGCAGGCCGGTGATGTCCTCGTTAAGGCGCTGCCCGCTCCCGAGGGCCCACCACAGGCGCTCCGGGAACATCTCGGACAGGGTCGCGGCCGCCTGCGCCACGACGGCCGGGTGGTAGCGATAGCCGAGCGCCGAGATGACGCCGAACGGCAGCCCGGTGGCCTGCAGCGCGGCCCCGAGCCACGACCAGGCGAAGCCCGAATGGCCCTGCGCCGGGCCCCACGGCTTGAAATGGTCGGACGACATCGCGCAGGCGAAGCCCGCGGCCTCGGCCACCTGCACGAGCCCCAGCAGCTCGGAGGGTGCGAATTGCTCGTGCGAGGCGTGAAAGCCGATCCGGACCATGGCGCGCCCAGTGTGGGCAGCCCGGAGCCAAAAAGCACCACGGCCGCGTCGCTCCGTCCCATGCGGGACGATCCCGCGATCGGAGCCCGGCACGCGGAGCGTCCGCGCCACGCCGGCCGCCCGGCGGAGCGGAACATCCCGGGGCCGCGGGAATTCGGTGCGGGACACGGTCGCGATCCTGCGCCCGCCCGGGTTCATTGCGAAGGGCCAGATCTTGCCTGCACAAACGATCGTGGTTCTGGGCGGCGGCAACGCGCTCGGGGCGTATCTGGCGGGTGCCTACGAACGCCTGCTGCACGACGACATCCGGCCGGACTGGATCATCGGAGCGTCGGCGGGCGCGATCACGGGTGCGATCCTCGTCGGCAACCCGCCGGAGCGGCGGCTGGAGCGGCTGCGGGAATTCTGGGCCGAGGCGACCATCGCGACGCCCTTCGCCCAGCTCGGGAACGACAAGCTCCGCCAGTACTACAACGGCTGGCACGCGGCCTGGTCCGCCCTGGTCGGACGCCCGAGCATCTTCATGCACCGGTGGCCGGGATTCTGGGCCGCGCTGCCGGGAACGCCCAACGACGTCGCCCTGTACGACCACTCGCCGCTGCGGGCGACCCTCGAGCGGCTGGTCGATTTCGATCTCCTCAACCGATCCGAGACGAGGCTCTCGGTCGCCTGCGTCGACATCGAGACCGGCGACGAGGTCGTCTTCGACACGCGCCGCGACCGCATCGGTCCGGATCACATCCTGGCCAGCACCGCGATCACGCCCGGCTTCCCGCCCGTGGTGATCGGCGGCCGCATGCTGTGCGACCCGGGATACGTGAACAACACGCCGCTCGACGTGGCCTTCGCCTCTCCACCCGATCGGGACACCCTGTGCATCGTGGTGGAGCTGTTCAGCCTGCGGTCCCCGCGGCCGGCCTCGCTCGACGCCGTTCTGGAGCGGACGCAGGACATCCTGTTCGCGAGCCCCACCCGCCGCACGGTCGAGGCGCTCCGGCGCGAATACCGGCTCCGTGCCGAGCTGGACCCGGAGCTGCCGGCGATCGCGGTGCTGCACCTCGCCTACCAGGCCGCGGCTCATGAGCTCGCGGTCAAGACCTTCGATTTCTCACCGTCCTCCGTCCGGGACCGCTGGGAGGCGGGCGGGCGGGACCTGCAGGCGGCGCTGGACCGGCTTCCCGCAGGCGGAACCGGGCCGGGCCTGACCTACATCGCGGCCGGCTCGCACCGGGCCGGAGACGGGGCCGCGAGCCCGGCGGGCGACGTTCCGGCGGCTTGAGCCCCGCGACCTGTCTTGCTACAGGCGGCGCCCCTTCCGGCACCGCGATTTTTCCATGCAGGCCTGCGGCCTCGACTTCGGCACGTCCAACACGACCCTCGGCACCTTGCGCGGCGAGGTGCCCTGCCTCGCCGCGCTCGACGGGGACGAGGTGACGATCCCGAGCGCCGTGTTCTTCAGCCCGGCGGGCGAGACCGCCATCGGGCGCTCGGCCATCCAGGCTTATGTGGAAGGCCAGCCCGGCCGGCTGATGCGCAGCCTGAAATCCGTTCTCGGCAAGCCGCTGCTGGACGAATGGACCCAGGTCGGGCGTGCGCGCGTCACCTTTCGGGAGGTGATCGGCCGCTACCTCGCGGCCGTGAAGGCGCGGGCCGAGGCGGCGATCGGCTACGAGCTGGACAGCGTCGTGCATGGCAGGCCGGTGCATTTCTCGGACGCCGACCCAGAGGGCGACCGCAAGGCCGAGGCGGCGCTGCTCGGCATCGCGACCTCGGTCGGATTCCGGCATGTCTCGTTCGAGTTCGAGCCGATCGCGGCGGCACGGGATTACGAGCGCACGATCGATCGCGAGCAGGTGGCGCTGATCGCCGATATCGGCGGCGGCACCTCGGACTTCTCGGTCGTGCGGCTCGGCCCGGCCCGCATGGCGGCCGGGGACCGGTCAAGGGACATCCTGGCCAACGACGGCATCCGGCTCGGGGGAACCGATTTCGACCGGCTTTTGAGCCTGAAGCTGGTGATGCCGGAGCTCGGCTACGGCAGCCCGGCCAAGCGGCCCGGCCTGGACGTGCCCTCGTCCTATTTCCACGACCTCGCGACCTGGTCGAGCATCAACCGGCTGTACGGGGCAAAGATCCGGCGCGAGATCGAGGAGGTGAAGCGGGCGGCGGCCCGGCCCGAGCTTATCGACCGGCTCCTGGCCGTCGTCGCCCAGGAGCGCGGACACACGCTCGCCATGGAGGTCGAGCGCGCCAAGATCGAGCTGTCGGACGTCGAGGAAACCGGGATCGCGCTCGACTGGATCGAGCCGGATCTCGCGGTTCGGCTGGACGGGCCGGCGCTCGCGGCGGCGACCGCCGTGCTGACCGAGCGCCTGCACGCCCGCATTCTCGGCTGCATCCGGCAGGCGGGCCTCGCCCCGGACGGCATCGACGCGGTGTTCCTCACGGGCGGTTCGACCCGCCTCGTGCACACGCGGGCCGCCATCCTGGCGACGGTGCCGGGAGCCCGCGTGGTGGAAGGCGACACCTTCGGGTCCGTCGGCATGGGCCTCACCATCGAGGCCGGCCGCCGCTACGGCTCGGGAACGCCCCGGCGGGTGGCCGTCTAGGGCCGCCGCAGGCGGCGGGCGGCAAGGCTCGCCGTTCGATCGGGCTCGTCGTGGGGTTGGTTGCGGCCGGCTGGCGCAGCCGGAACGCGCGTCGGTGTGCGGCGTTTGGCAAGCCGCGAGACGGCACCGCCTGTGCAAGCCGGAGAACCGCATGACCGAACCCAAGATCGAAGCTTATCTCGATCCGGCCGGGGGGTGGGGTTCGGCCAAGTCGCTTGCGGAATATCTGACCCGCGAGCACATCCCGGTTTCGGGCGCGGCGCTGCTGATGAAGCAGAACAAGCCCGACGGTTTCATGTGCGTGTCGTGTGCCTGGTCGAAGCCGGCCAAGCCGCGGGTCTTCGAATATTGCGAGAACGGCGCCAAGGCGACCATTTGGGAGCAGACCGCGAAGCGGGTCGGCCCGGACTTCTTC
>JAQGJJ010000195.1 GCA_028290695.1 Enterovirga sp.
TCGACACCGCGAGCCAGCGCGTCGCCTCTTTCGGCGGTTGCATCCTCCAGGCGCTCAGCGTCGAGGAGGCGCACCTGATGCTCGGCATGCTCCAGAGCCAGGATCGCGCGCTCGCGGAGCTCTCGCCGGACCTTCTTCCGGGCGCGTCCGCCAAGTCGGCGCCGTCCTCGGCCCCGGCCGAAGGGCGTCGCACCGCCGGCTAGGTCGGACGGAGTGGCGCGGGCTCGGCTCCGCACCCCAGGCGGGCCAGTCGCAATGTCGGCCAGCCGCAGGGCTGCGGGCCCTAGTTGACGCGGCCGCGCCCGCGCCGCATCGCTGTCGCCGGTCTTCTCCCGCCAGCGAGCCCGAATGCCCCAAGCCCATCTCGTTGAAGCGCAGGGTGCGCGGATCCCCGCCATCGGGTTCGGCACCTGGTCGCTGTCCGGCGACGAGTGCGTCGCCGCCGTCGAGGCCGCCCTTGCCTCGGGCTACCGGCACCTCGACACGGCCGCGAACTACCAAAACGAGACGGAGGTCGGGCAGGGCCTCAGGAGCAGCGGGCTGCAGCGCGACGACGTCTTCGTGACCACCAAGGTGTGGTGGACGGACATCGCGGCGGGCAACTTCGAGCGCTCCGCCGAACGCAGCCTCGAGCGGCTGGGTCTCGACCAGGTCGATCTCCTGCTGATCCACTGGCCGAACCCTGCCGTGCCCCTGAAGGAGTCGCTCGCGGCCCTTTGCAGGATGAGAGCGCAGGGGCTCACCCGTCACATCGGGATCTCGAACTTCACGACCGGGATGATCGAGGAGGCCGTCGCGCTCGCGACCGAGCCGCTCGCCGTCAACCAGGTCGAGTACCATCCCTATCTTCGGCAGGACCGGGTGATGGAGGCCTGCCGGCGCCACGGACTGGCGTTCACCGCCTATTCCCCGCTGGGCCGCGCCGCGCTGCTGGACGACGGAACGCTGCAGGACCTGGCGCGAGCCCACGGCCGGACCACCTCCCAGATCGTGCTGCGCTGGCATGTGCAGCAGCCGGGCGTCATCGCCATCCCGCGCTCCCGCACGGCGAAGCACATCGCCCAGAACCTCAACGTGTTCGACTTCTCCCTCAGCGACGACGAGATGCGTCGCATCTCCGGGCTCGCCCGGCCGGGGGGCCGCTTCGTCGATCCACCCTTCGCGCCCGCCTGGGACCAGGACGTCTAAGGAAGCACCATGACGCTCGACAAGCCGATCCTCGACGCACTTCGTGCCACCTCCACCGGGACCATCCACACGGTGCTCCTGAAGAAGGGCATCCGCCGCACCTGGATGAAGGGGCCGAAGCCCCTGTTCCATGCCGGCGAGCGACTGGTCGGGCCCGCCTTCACGCTGCGCTTCGTTCCGGCCCGCGAGGACCTCGCGACGCCGGAATCCTGGTCGTCCCCGATCTCCACACGGGCCGCGATCGAGGCGATGCCGGAGGGCTGCATCGCGGTCATCGATGCCATGGGCGAGGCGGCCGCGGGCGTATTCGGCGACATCCTGTGCGCCCGCATGAAGAAGCGCGGCGTCCAGGCCCTCGTGACGGACGGGGTAATCCGGGACGGCGTCGGCTGCGAGGCCAGCGGGCTGCCGATCTGGTGCGACGGGATCGCGGCCCCCTCCTCCGTCACCGGTCTCACCTTCGTGGGCTGGAACGAGCCCATCGGCTGCGGCGGGGTCGCCGTGTTCCCGAACGACATCGTCGTCGCGGACGGCGACGGTGCGGTCGTGATCCCGGCCGCCCTCGTCGAGGACGTGGCAAAGGCTGGTCCGGCCCAGGAGCTCCTCGAGATGTGGATCATGAAGGAGGTCGAGAAGGGCGTTCCGCTTCCGGGCCTCTACCCCATGAACGCCGAAACCCGGGCCCGGTACGAGGCCGAAACCCGGCGCGACTGACCGCCGCCATCGCCGGCCCGGGGTGTTCTTTCCCGCTTCCAAGATCCTGTGGGCGGTCGCGGTCCCGTCGACCGCCCTCGTTCTGCTGATCCTGGTCGGGATCGTTCTCGCACTCGGACGCCGGAGAAGCCGCCGGGGAGCGGGGCTGGCCGCCGCCGCGGCCCTCGCGCTTGCGGTGATCGGGCTCGGTCCGCCGGCGGCATGGCTGCTCACGCCGCTGGAGAACCGCTTCCCGGCCTATCGGGAGGACGGCGCGCGGGTCGCCGGGATCATCGTCCTCGGCGGCAGCATCTACACGGATGTCAGCGTGGCGCGAGGGCAGCTCTCGCTCGGGGAAGCCAACGAGCGGCTGATCGCGCTCGCGGACCTGGCGCGCCGGCACCCGGACGCCGTCCTGGTTTTCGCCGGCGGCTCGGGCAACCTCGTCTTCGAGGACACGCCGGAGGCCGAGACGGTGCGGCGCTTCGGGGCCGTGCTGGGGTTCGACCCCGGACGGGTGCGCTACGACAGCCGCTCCCGCTCCACCTGGGAGAACGCGGTGGAAGCCCGCAAGCTGGTCGAGCCGAAGGCGGGTGAGCGCTGGCTTCTCGTGACCTCCGCCCGCCACATGCCGCGCTCGGTCGGCTGTTTCCGGCGGGCCGGGATGGACGTGGTCGCCTACCCGGTCGACTACCTCACGACAGGTCGGCCGGGCGACGCGAGCTGGCCGCCGACCGTGGCGATCGGGGCGGCCCGGTTCGACGACGCCCTCAAGGAATGGGTCGGGCTCCTGCTCTACCGCTTGAGCGGCCGCACGGACGCGCTGTTTCCCGCCTCCTGAGTGGCCGGCGCAACCGTCACTCCGGCACGGAGAGGCGATAGATGCCCTTGAAGTCGTCCGGGTCGACCGGGCGGCCCTTGCGGCGGATCACCACCCTGCCCTCCTTCATCAGGCGGACGGCGACCTGTCGCACCTGCGGCATCAGGCGGCTCCAGGCTTCGGGATTGCCGCCCACCAGGGCGCGTGCGGCCTCGGACGGGCAGACCGTCTTTCCCGCCCCCCGCTCTTCCGTCATGACCAGGATGGTGGCCTCGATCTGCTCGGCGGAAACCGTCATCGCGTTCTCTCAGGCGGGGGGCGGCGGCCAAGGCCCGCGCTCGGTCGCGGCGAGCGCGTCCGAGGCGAACTGGCGCCGCCACATCACGAACAGCACCGCGGCCGTCGCCGCCATCAGCACATACGCCGAAACGAACCAGCCTAGATAGGCGAGCGCGAAGAAGAAGGCGCGCTGGCCGCGGTTGAAATGGCGGCCGGCGACCGTGTTCATGGACGCGGCGCGCCACGCGGCGAGTTCCATCTCGGGCGTCGGGCCGGCTGTCGGGTTGGGCACGGCGCCGATCAGGATCGCCCCGTAATTGAACAGCCGGTAGGACCACGCGAACTTGAAGAAGGCATAGACGAAGATCACGGTCAGCCCGAGCACCTTCATCTCCCAGGCAAGGCGCGAGGTGACGAGCCCCAGCGGCAGCTCGCCCAGCACGACCAGCACCTCGTCGGTCGAGCGCAGAAGGGTCAGCGAACCGCCGATCGCGAGAAGCGACGTCGAGGCGAAGAACGCCGATCCGTTCTGCAGCGTCGCGTTGATGTTGGCGTCGACGATACGATTGTCGCGCTCGATCAGCCCACGCATCCAGTGATAGCGGTGGGCGTTCATGACGCGGTTGAGGCTGCGCCGTCCGGCCGCGCTGCGCTCGACCGCGAGGTAATAGGCGAGCCACGCGGCGGCATAGAAGGCGAGGCCGGCGTAATCCTGCACCGAGAAGCCCGTCACGGCATCATTCCCCGCCATTGACCTCAATGCCCCGCCACCGCCTAATCCCGCTGCGGAGGAAAGCAAGCCGGATGCCCCAGACGATCACGCGCGGCCACAAGGCCATGGTGGACGAGGCGAATGCCAAGATCGCGACGATCCCGGCGGCCGAGGCGGTCGGGCTGCACGGCCGCGACGACGTGGTGCTGGTGGACATCCGGGACCCGCGCGAGCTCGAGCGCGACGGCCGGGTGCCCGGCGCCTTCCATTGCACCCGCGGCATGCTGGAATTCTGGATCGATCCTGAGAGCCCGTACCACAAGCCGATCTTCGCGCAGGACAAGCGCTTCGTGTTCTTCTGCGCCGGAGGCATGCGGTCCGCCCTCGCGGCCGCGACCGCGCACGACATGGGGCTGAAGCCCGTGGCCCATATCGAGGGCGGATTCGGCGCCTGGAAGAGGGCCGGCGGCCCGGTCGAGGCCTGGGTGCCGAAGACCGGCTAGATCGTTTCCCGAAGGGCGAAGCCGCCCGTGCCGGCCTGCGCCAGTTCCTCGAACGTCGCGGGATGTTCCTCGACGGCCTCAACGCGCGATCCGCGGGGCCCGTCCCGCAGGGTCCGCAGCATGACCGCCACCGCGTCGTCGGACCCGGCGAACAGCGCCTCGACGGAGCCGTCGCGGAGATTGCGGACCCAGCCGGACAGGCCGTGCAGCTGGGCCTGATGCCGGGTCCAGGCCCGAAATCCGACGCCCTGGACTTGGCCGCGCACCATTGTCCGGACGATCTTCGTTGCGGTGGTCATGGGTGCCAGCTCCCCCGGTGGCGGTCCGGCTCGGGCTCGCGAGGCGACGTGCGGCGGGCCGAGACGCCGGGTACCGGGCCGCCGCGGGACGGGCCCGCCTGACATTCGCCGCCGGGGGCGGATGCGCCCCGGCCCGTGCCGGAGCGCGCGCCACGGGGCGCGAGCGCCTCGATCTCACGGAGGTAGGACGGAGGCAGCCCTGCGGCCCGCGCAGCCGCGAGCACGGCATCGAGATAGCCCGGACGTGGCAGGCCCGGTCCGGCATCGCGGCCGAGATAGACGAGCGCCCGGCGCGGCCCGGCCTCGGCAAGGACCGGCAGCTGCGCCTTGACGTACAATCCGCCAGCGACGCCCTCGTAGCGGTCGAGCGACGGCATGTCGGCAAGCGCGAGATCCCACAGGATGCCGTGCACCTCCCGGCGGGGGTCCCGCACCACGGAGGCGTAGCCCTCCCGCATGATGACGAGGCGATGCCGCGCCAGCCTTGCCGGCCCGCGGGCCGTCGAGGCCGGACAGCGCAGCGCCATCTGGGCGCGGTCCATGTTCGAGCCATAGGCGAAGTAGAGCGGCATCAGCCCCGCTTCCGGCGGCCAGGACGCGGGGCTGGAGTCACGCGAATTCCAGGATCACCGCGTCGACCGCCAGGCTTTCACCCTCCTTGGCGAGGACTTTGGCGACCGTGGCGTCGCGCTCGGCCCGCAGGACGTTTTCCATCTTCATGGCCTCGACGATGGCGAGCGGCTCTCCGGCCTTCACCTCCTGCCCGGCCACCACGCTGATCGCCTTGACCAGCCCGGGCATCGGGCAAAGCAGCGCCTTGCCGGCGCCGGATGCCACCTTCTCGGGCATCAGAGCGGCGAGCTCGGCTTCGCGGCCGGTATAGACCCGGGCTTCGGCCGAGGCGCCGGCATGGGACAGGCGCACGCCGTTCGGAATGGCCCGGACCTGCACCGCGATGACGTCGCCGCCGACACTGCCCGTCCAGACCGGCTGGCCCGGTTTCCAGGACGAGGCGACCTCGAGCCGCGCCCCGTCCGGGAACGCGATCGCGATGCCCCCGTCGCGGTCTTCGACCGTGACGGCAATCGCCTGCCCGCCCAGCATCACGACACGCTCCCGGCTGAAGCGCACGGCCTTCGGGCGGCGCTGGCCCGAGATGCCGCGCTTGCGCTCGTTCATCAGGTGGTCGATCGCGGCCGCAACGGCCGCCATGACGCGGGCCGCAGCCCCCTCCGGCGAGCGCTCGGCGAAGCCGTCCGGGAATTCCTCCGCGATGAAGCCGGTGGACAGGGCGCCGTCGCGCCAGCGCGGATGCGCCATCAGCGCGGACAGGAACGGGATGTTGTGCCGGATGCCCTCGATCGCAAAGGCGTCGAGCGCGCGGGACTGCGCTTCGATCGCTTCGAGGCGGGTCGGCGCATGCGTCACGAGCTTGGCGATCATCGGGTCGTAGTAGATCGAGATCTCGCCGCCCTCGTAGACGCCCGTGTCGTTGCGGACCACGGCGCCGCCAGCCACGGTGCCCTCTTCGGGAGGCCGGTAGGTGACGAGCCGGCCGGTGGAGGGCAGGAAGCCACGGGTCGGGTCCTCCGCATAGACGCGGCTCTCGACCGACCAGCCGTTCAGCTTCACGTCGGCCTGCCCGAGCGGCAGCTTCTCGCCGGCCGCGACCCGGATCATCAGCTCCACGAGATCGATCCCTGTCACCATTTCGGTGACCGGATGCTCGACCTGGAGCCGGGTGTTCATCTCGAGGAAGTAGAAGCTCTTGTCCTGCCCGGCTACGAACTCGACGGTGCCGGCGGAATCGTAGCCGACCGCCTTGGCGAGCGCGACGGCCTGCTCGCCCATCTTGCGGCGGGTCTCCTCGTCGAGGAGCGGCGACGGCGCTTCTTCCAGAACCTTCTGGTTGCGGCGCTGGATCGAGCATTCGCGCTCGCCGAGGTAGACGACGTTGCCGTGCTTGTCGCCGATCACCTGGATTTCGATGTGCCGGGGATCGGTGATGAACTTTTCGACGAAGACGCGGTCGTCGCCGAACGAGGACGCCGCCTCCGACTTCGCGCGTGCAAAACCTTCGGCGACCTCGCCCGCGGAATGGGCGATGCGCATGCCCTTGCCGCCGCCGCCGGCGGACGCCTTGATCATGACCGGATAGCCGATCTCGTCGGCGATCGTGACCGCGTGTTCGGGGCTCTCGATGATGCCGAGGAAGCCCGGGACGGTGGAGACCTTGGCGGCGGCCGCGGCCTTCTTCGATTCGATCTTGTCGCCCATCGCCGCGATGGCGCCGGGATTGGGGCCGATGAACGTGATGCCCGCTGCCGCGAGCGCCCGCGGAAACGCCTCGCGCTCGGACAGGAAGCCGTAGCCGGGATGGACCGCCTGGGCGCCGGTCTGCCGGCAGGCTTCGACGATCTTGTCGATGACGAGGTAGGATTCGGCGGCCGGCG
>JAQGJJ010000099.1 GCA_028290695.1 Enterovirga sp.
CCCCCGTCGCCAAGTCTGCTCCGTAACGAGCGGCAGGTCCGGTCCGAAATCGCCGCCCGTGCCGGCCGCAAGGCCGGACGTGGTGGTCGTCCTGTCGGGGTTCTCGGGCCGAGCCCGGAGACCACGCCGAGAGGAGCATCGCGGGGACGCCGAAAGGCTCTCACAAAAATAAGTGATCGAGCGTTTCGGCGTCCCACGCCCCTCGCTTGGTTTCACCCGCTCTTCGACACGGCCGATCCACCAGACCCCGGGCCGGGGACGGACGGCGCGTGGGCGGGTGAGCGCCGGGCGCGGCCGGCGTGGCGCGGGGTCGCACCGGCCCGGACGGGACTCGGGACGCCCGGCGAACTTGTCACCGGACCGGCCGTTGCCCATAGCAGCCTGGAACGGATGCAAGCCGGCGCGAAGCCGGACGGGGAAGGGACATGGAACTGCCCGAACGGGAATCGATGGAATACGACGTCGTGATCGCGGGCGGCGGGCCGGCCGGGCTCGCGACCGCGATCCGGCTGAAACAGCTCGCGGCCGAGACGGGCTCGGACATTTCCGTCGTGGTGGTCGAGAAGGGCTCCGAGATCGGCGCCCACGTCCTGTCCGGCGCCGTGATCGACCCGATCGGGCTCGACCACCTGCTGCCCGACTGGCGCCAGGCGTCGGACCGGCCGCTGACCACCGAGGTGACCAAGGACGAGTTCCTGTTCCTCGGACCGGCCGGGGGTGTGAAGATCCCGACGGTCGGCCTGCCGCGGCTGATGGACAACCACGGCAACTTCATCGGCTCGCTCGGCAACGTCGCCCGCTGGCTCGGCCAGCAGGCCGAGGCGCTCGGCGTCGAGATCTATCCGGGCTTCCCGGCCGCCGAAATCCTGTTCGAGGGCGAGGCGGTGGTCGGGATCGCGACCGGCGACATGGGCATCGGCCGCGACGGCGAGCCGAAGGGCGAGTTCACCCGCGGCATGGAGCTGCGCGGCCGCTACACGATCCTGGCCGAGGGTGCGCGCGGCAGCCTGACCAAGGGCATCATCGACCGCTTCGGGCTGAACAAGAACGCCGACCACCAGAAATACGGGCTCGGCGTGAAGGAGCTCTGGCAGGTGAAGCCGGAGAAGTTCCGCAAGGGGCTGGTCCAGCACTCGATGGGCTGGCCGCTGCCCAACCGGGCGGGCGGCGGATCGTGGCTCTACCACTTCGACGACAACCTGGTGTCGGTCGGGTTCGTGACGCACCTGAACTACGAGAACCCGACGCTGTCGCCGTTCGAGGAGTTCCAGCGCCTGAAGACGCACCCGATGATTCGGGACACATTCGAGGGCGGCAAGCGCATCGGCTACGGGGCGCGCGCCATCATGGAGGGCGGCTGGCAATCGGTGCCGAAGCTCACCTTCCCGGGCGGCTGCCTCGTGGGGGACTCGGCCGGGTTCGTGAACGTTCCCAGGATCAAGGGATCCCACAACGCCATCCTGTCCGGCATGCTGTGCGCCGAGCACGTCGCGAGCGCGCTGGCGGAGGGCCGCCGGCACGACGAGGTCGCGTCCTACGAGGGCGCGTGGCGCAACTCGGCCATCGGCTACGACCTGTTCCGGGTCCGCAACGTGAAGCCGCTCTGGTCGCGCTTCGGGACGCTGGTCGGGATCGGGCTCGGCGGGCTCGACATGTGGATGAGCGAGCTGACCGGCCTGTCCGTGTTCGGCACGCTGTCCCACCGCAAGCCCGACCACGCGACCCTGAAGCCCGCCTCGGCGGTGAAGCGCATCGTCTACCCGAAGCCGGACGGGGTGCTGACCTTCGACCGGCTGTCCTCCGTGTACCTGTCCAACACGAACCACGAGGAGGACCAGCCGGTCCATCTCAAGGTCCGGGACATGGACCTGCAGAAGCGCTCGGAGCACGACGTGTTCGGGGGCCCCTCGGCCCGCTACTGCCCGGCCGGCGTGTACGAGTGGATCGAGGAAGGTCCGGAGCCGCGCTTCGTGATCAACGCGCAGAACTGCGTCCACTGCAAGACGTGCGACATCAAGGATCCGAACCAGAACATCACCTGGGTCACCCCGGAGGGCGGCGGCGGGCCGAACTACATCGGCATGTAAGATCGGAACCGAACGGCCGCCCCGACGCTTTGTCCGGCTTACGACCGAGGAGGCGACTATGGGTCTGTTCAGTTTCATCAAGGAGGCCGGCCAGAAGCTGTTCGGCGGCGGCGCCCAGGCGGCCACCGCGGACGCCCTCAAGACGGAGGTGCAGAACAACGGCTTCGACGCCTCCAAGCTGCAGATCGACCTGCAGGGCGACAAGGTGAAGCTGTCCGGCCAGGCGATGACCCAGGAGCAGGCCGAGAAGATCATCCTGTCGCTCGGCAACGCCATCGGGGTCGCTGAGGTCGACACGAGCGGCCTGAAGGTCGACCAGCCCGGAACGGAATCGACCTTCTACACGGTGAAGAAGGGCGACACGCTCTGGAAGATTGCCGAGGAGCATTACGGCAAGGGCCAGGGCGCCAAGTACACCGAGATCGTGAAGGCCAACACGCCGCCGGTGAAGAACCCCGACCTCATCCAGCCCGGCTGGGTGCTGCGCATCCCGCCGCTCGCGGCGTAATCCGCCGGATCGGCTTCAGGGCCCGACCTGGAAGTCGCCCGGCTGCGGCGGGGCGAGCGGGGTGAAGGCGCAGCGGTCGGGCTTGAGGTCGATCAGCGGGGTGCCGTCCAGGCAGTCCAGGCCCCGCACCAGCACGGTGGCACCCTCGATCGCGACGAGCTTCGCGAGCGAGGTGCCGATCGGGTTCGGCCGCACGGGCGAGCGCAGCGAGAACACGCCCCGCGTGGTGCCGTCGCTGCGCGGGCTCTGCCGGATAAGGTCGCGCCGGGATCGGTCGAGCCAGTACAGAACCTCGACGGCCCCGTATTGCGCGAGGCCGTCGAGCCCGGCCGACCAGGGTTCGAACAGCTCGATGCGGCAGACCGGCCCGTCCTGCCGGCCCTGCCGGGGGCAGGCGAGTCGGTCGGTCCAGGGCGTGCGGATGCGGCCGATGAAGACAAGCGCGGCGTCGCTCGGCTCGGGCGTCTCGACCGCGACCTCGCCGGGCCGGATCTCGTTCAGGCGGACCATCGACGCTCCCTCGAGGCTACCGGTCGCGCGTCACCGCCACCGTGACGGCTTCGCTCCCGGCCCCGCTCACCTGCACGGTCGCGGCGCCGGGCTCCAGCCTGAACTTCACGCTTTTGCGGATCCCCGGGCAGTTTCGCACGCCCGAGGACGCCTCGGCCGGCCGATAGGCGTCGCCCTGCACCACGTCGATCCAGGCTTCCGCGGACAGCGTCACCCGGTAGAGACCCGCCTCCGGAACCGACAGCGTCAGCTGCCCGGCCAGCCCCCCCGGCATCCGCCCGGCGCGCTCCGGCGGCTTCGGCAGGGCGGCATCCGCCAGGGGCTTCAGCCCGAGCCGCGCCGCACCCGGTAGGGCGACCGGGGTCGCGGCGGGGCCGCCGGCCGCCGACAGGAGCACGCGTTCCTCCCCCAGCTCCCAGGCGAGACGTT
>JAQGJJ010000050.1 GCA_028290695.1 Enterovirga sp.
GCCAGCGATGCGGCCTTGGCCGGCGCGACCTCCAGCTTCAGCTCGAACTCACGCGGCGCGCCCATGACGATCCCTGACGGCGGAACGGTATCCTACTGCGGCGGCATCGGGAACGCCATGGCGGCGCGTCCGCTGGGCCGGCGCTCCGCAAGGCGGGAACCGGTGGGGCAAGCCCGGGGGCCGTGCTAAACGGGAGCACGACGAGACGGGGGAGTGATCGGCATGGCGAGAGGAAAGGCGACGTCCGGCGCCGAGGCGGCACGGGACGGCAGGGCAGCGGCCCGCCCGGGCGGCAAGCCGGAGGTCGGCGAACGGCCGGCCCGACAGCGGGACGAGCGGGTCACGGCCCTGGACCTTCCGCAGGGCGAGCTTTCGGCCGAGATGGAGGCCTATTTCGCCAAGTGCGACGAGAAGCTCGGCTTCGTGCCGAACGTGCTGGCCGCCTACGCGCAGGACGGGGCGAAGCTCGACGCCTTTGCGACGATGTACAACGACCTGATGCTGGCCCCGTCCGGGCTGTCGAAGCTCGAGCGCGAGATGATCGCCGTTGTCGTGTCGAGCCAGAACCGCTGCTTCTACTGCCTCACGGCCCATGGCGCCACGCTTCGGCAGCTCTCCGGCGACCCCGTTCTGGGCGAACTGATGGTGATGAACTACCGGGCGGCCGCGCTCTCGGCACGGCACCGCGCCATGCTGGATTTTTCCGTGAAACTCACGGACGCGCCATGGTCGGTGGAGGAGCCCGACCGCGCCGCGCTCCGGCAGGCCGGGTTCGGTCCGCGCGACATCTGGGACATCGCCGCGGTCGCGTCGTTCTTCAACATGTCGAACCGGATGGCCTCCGCCGTGGATATGCGGCCGAACCACGCCTATCACGCCCAGGCCCGGACCGATTGAAACACGTTTTCAATCCGGTATTTTATTCCGAGAACCCGATCCCCATGTGGAATGCGCAATCACGGGGGCTCTCATGAAACGCTTCTTCGCCGCCGCAGCCGCGCTCACGCTCGGCGCTTCCGCGGCGCTGGCCCAGTCGGTGCCGGTACGGGTCGGGGTGATCCCGATCGTCGGGGCGGCGCCGATCTTCGTCGCCAGCGGCAAGGGCTGGGCGAAGGAGGCCGGGCTCGACGTCAGGATCACAACGTTCGAGTCCGGGCCCAACATGATCCAGGCGCTGGCTTCGGGAACGATCGACGTCTACGTGGCGGGCGTCATGCCGCTCGCCGTCGCCCGCTCGAAGGGCGTCGACTCGAAGGTCGTGACCGCGACGGCCGTGGAGGAGATGGTGTTCGTGGCCGGACCGAAGCTCGCGCCCTATTTCGGTCCTGGCGTCGCACCGGCCCATGCGCTCAAGGCGTTCCGGGCCAAGGAGGGCAGGGCCGCCCGCCTGGCCGCCCAGCCGCCCGGCTCCGTCCCGAATACCACGCTGCAGCATTGGCTGTGGCAGGTCGCGAAGGCCGAGAAGGGCGATGCCGAGGTCGTCTCCATGGGCATCGACGCGACCCAGCAGGCGGTTCTGGCCGGTGCCGTGGAGGGCGCCGCGATCCGCGAGCCGGCGCTGACGATCGTCCAGGGGCGCAACCCGGCGATCAAGCTCGTCGCCACCGGCGGCGAGATGTTTCCGTCGCAGCCCGGCACCGTGGTGGCCGTGACCCCGGCCTTCGCCAAGGCGCATCCGGCGGAGGTCCAGGGCCTCGTCGACGCGCTCGTCCGGTCGGATCGCCTTCTCCGGGAGAAGCCGGACGAGGCCGCGCCCTTCGTGGAGGCGGCGCTCGGCAAGGGGATCGTGGACCTCGCGACGATCCGCAAGGCCCTGACCTCGCCGGCGTCGCGGTTCGTGGCGGACCCCCGCGCCATCGTGGATGCGACGGCCAAAATGCAGGATTATCAGGTCTCGATCGGGACGCTCGACAAGGCCGCCCCGCTCGACGGGCTGTTCGACCCGAGCTACTTCGACAAGGCCGCGGCCCGGAAGTGAGCCGTACACCGTCGTGAACAGCGTTTCCCGCACCGCGCTCGCGGCCGTCGGGCTCGTGGCCTTCCTGGCGGGCTGGGAGGCCTTGCCGCGCCTCGGCCTGCTCAACCCGGTTCTGGTGCCGCCGCCCTCGGCGATCCCGCCCGCCTTTCTGCGCGAGATCACGTCCGGCGTCTGGCTGACCGCCGTGCTCTCCAGCCTGTCGCATTATACGACCGGACTCCTGGTCGGGGCGGGCCTCGGCATCCTGCTGGGGATCGCGGCCGGCATGTCGGCGATCTTCGACAACGCGACCGCCTGGATCGTGCGGCTCGTACGGCCGATCCCGGGCCTCGCCTGGGTGCCGTTCGCGATCATCTGGTTCGGGGTCGAGCCTGCCGCGGCGGTGTTCATCATCTCGATCGCGGTGTTCTGGATCGTGTACTTCGCGACCCAGGGCGCGGTCAGGGGGGTCGACCGCGATCTGGTCGAGGTGGCGCGCGCCTTCGGCTTCCGGTCGGCGGGCGCGCGCCTGATCAAGATCCTGCTGCCCGCCGCGACGCCCGGCATCATGGTCGGGCTCCGGACGGCGCTCGGACAAGCCTGGATGGCGGTCGTGGCGGCCGAGATCTTCGGCGTGCCCGGCGTCGGCCAGCGCATGATGCAGGCGTCCAGCCTGCTCTCCAGCGACATCGTGCTGGTGTACATGCTCACCATGGCGGGGCTGTACGGCGTCATCGACACCGGCTTCGTGGCCGCACAGAACTGGCTGCTCCGATGGCGGGCCTGATCGACATCAGGGGCCTCGGCCTCGCCTACGAGCGGGACGGGCAGGTCACGCAGGTGCTGGCCGGGCTCGATCTCACGATCGAGCGCGGCGAGTTCGTGGCCATCGTGGGCGAATCCGGCGTGGGCAAGTCGACGCTGTTGCGGGTCCTCATCGACCTCGCCAAGCCGAGCGCCGGCACCGTCCGGTTCCACGCGGCGGACCGGCCCCCGGAAACCCGCCGCCTGTCCCCGATGGCGCTCGTGTTCCAGGATTCGCGCCTCCTGCCGTGGCGCCGGGTCCTGTCCAACGTGGCGTTCGGCCTGGAATGGCGCGGCATCGGCAAGGCCGAGCGGAGCCGCCGGGCGCAGGCCATGCTCGACCTCGTCGGGTTGGGCGATCTTGGACAGCGCTGGCCGCACCAACTCTCCGGGGGGCAGCGCCAGCGCGTATCCCTCGCCCGCGCGCTCGCGGTCGAACCCGACGTGCTGCTCATGGACGAGCCGTTTTCCGCCCTCGACTCATTCACCCGCGAAAGCCTGCAGGACGAGCTCCTGCGCATCCGGGCCGCCACGGGACGTACCGTCCTGTTCGTCACGCACGACATCGACGAGGCGGTCTACCTGGCGGACCGCGTCATCGTGCTGACCGGGCGCCCGGCCGGAATCGGGGCTGAGCTCCGGGTCGGGCTGCCGCAGCCGCGGCGCCGGCGCGACGCCGCCCTGGCGGATGTCGCCCGCCAGCTCCGCATGGAGCTGTCCCAGCGCTCGGCGGAGCTCTAGGGCCGGCCGCACCCAGAGGGGTGGCGCGAAACTCGCCTTGCCGTCAGAGCCGCCAGTGGGCAAGCGGCGGCTGCGGACGTATCGTCCGTCCCGTGGGAGCGCGGCCTCGATGAGCGAGCATTTCAGCGAGATCGATCCGCCGCAGCGGCTGCTGATGGGGCCGGGGCCGGTGAACGCCCATCCGCGCGTGCTGCGGGCGATGTCGGCGGACCTGCTCGGGCAGTTCGATCCCGAGATGACCGCCTACATGAACGAGGTCATGGCGCTGTACCGGCCGATCTTCGGCACGGAAAACCGCTGGACCTTTCTCGTGAACGGCACCGCGCGGGCCGGCATCGAGGCGGCGCTCGTCAGCCTCGTATCGCCGGGCGACCGAGTGCTCGTGGTCAATTTCGGGCGCTTCGGGCTGCTGCTGACGGAGATCCTCGAGCGCATCGGGGCGGCGGTCGAAACGGTGGACGCGCCCTGGGGCGAGGTTGTGCCGCCCGAGGCGGTCGCGGCCGCGATCGAGCGGTTCGGGCCGAGCGTCGTCGCGGCCGTCCACGGCGACACCTCTACCACGATGGCGCAGCCGCTCGCCGAGCTCGGCCGGCTCTGCCGTCGGGCCGGCGCGCTGTTCTATGTCGACGCCACCGCCACGATCGGCGGCATGGAGATCGCGGCCGACCAGTGGGGGATCGACGTGGTGACCGGGGGCCTGCAGAAATGCCTTGGCGGCCCCTCCGGCTCCGCCCCCATCACGATCTCGGACGCCGCCGCCGAGCACATCTTCGCGCGCCGCCATGTCGAGAAGGGCCTCCGAGCCGGCGACGGCAACGACAGCCGGGGCACGCGCATCGGCTCCAACTACTTCGATCTCGCCATGGTCATGGATTACTGGTCGGAGAAGCGCCTGAACCATCACACCGAGGCGACCACGATGCTGTACGGCGCGCGTGAATGCGCCCGCATCATGCTCGGGGAAGGCCTTGG
>JAQGJJ010000052.1 GCA_028290695.1 Enterovirga sp.
GGCCGAGGGCGCGGCCGCGACGATCTCGGCGAGCGCGACGCCCTCACCGATCAGCGCAACCACGGCGCCCTTCGCGCCCGCCTCGGCCGGCGCCTCGATCATCAGGTCGTAGCGGGTGCCGGGGGGAAACGGCAGGCTGGCCCGGAGGGGCTCGAAATTGTCGGCCGGCTGGCTGTCCACGGCGGCCACGAACACCTTCAGCCCGTCGAAGCGCAGCCGCATGATGCGGGCGTTGGAGGCGTTGGCGGCCCTCAGGCGGATGCGGGTGCCGGGCGCGACCTCGATGCGCTTCGGGGCCTCGCCGGCATCGGTCGCGAGCCGGTTGCCGAGCCGCCCGGCGAGCGCCGCCTCGGCCGGGGCCCCGAAGGGCGCAAAGGCGCCGGAGGGCTCGAGCCGCCGGTCCCATACGAGCAGAACGTGGTCGGCCGCGACGGCCGGCGGTTCCGGCTCCTCCACCACCAGGAGGCCCGCGAGGCCGCGCCCCGCCGCCTCGCCCGCGTGGCCCGGGGCGAGCGGGCGCAGCAGAAAGGTGCCCGGATCGGGCGGGGTGAAGCGGTAGTCGAAGCTCGCGCCCGGCGCCACGGCCGGCTGGGTCAGCCCGGCCACGCCGTCGGCCGCGTTCGGCCCGCGCACGCCCCCCCAGTGCAGAGACAGAGGCGAGGGGGTCTCGTTGACCAAGCGGACGGACACCTCCTCGCCCTTGCGGAACCGCAGCACCGGCACGGCGCCGTCATCCGCAAAGGCCCAGGTCTCCGCCTCCTCGGTCGCCTCGGCGCCGGGGAGGAGCTTGCGCTTCAACGGGCGGGCAAGGAGCACCGTCCTGGGCTCCCCGCCGCCGGGGGCACCCGGCCCGCCGGGCGCGGGGGAGGCGGCCTCGGCGCGGGGCTGCGCCGATGCCGGGGTGAGGGTGCCGAGGGAAACGGCGAGGCCGAGTGCGACGAGGCGGCGCGTGGGCCCGGCGTTTGGATCGTTCATGAGGTCGCTGTGCGTGTCTTCGATGTGGCCCCCAGCATAGGGCAGAATGCCGGGATTCGCCTCCCTGTTCCGGCGCCGGGCGGGCCAGGGTTGCCGCGAGTCCCATCTTATGGGAAGACCCGACCCGACCGCGACGCGGCTGAGCAGCGGGCGTGGCGGAACTGGTAGACGCGCTGGATTTAGGTTCCAGTGGCGAAAGTCGTGGGGGTTCGAGTCCCTCCGCCCGCACCACTCCGTCGCGACCGGCGGGAGATTTGGCAGCCGCCGAGGCTGGCTGCGAATGCGGCTGCCGGCGGCGCAATAGCGATGAGGCTTGTTCGATGCAGGTGACCGAGACGAGATCCGAGGGGCTGAAGCGCGAGTACAAGGTGACGCTGCCCGCCACCGAACTGGCGGAACGCCTCACCTCCGAGCTCACGACGCTCAAGGACAAGGTCCGCATCAACGGCTTCCGGCCCGGCAAGGTGCCGATCGCCCACCTGCGCAAGCTCTACGGCCGTTCCGTGATGGCCGAGGTCGTGCAGAACGCGGTCAACGAAGCCAACCGCAAGATCATCGCGGACAACAACCTCAAGCTGGCGCTCGAGCCCAAGATCGACATGCCGAGCGACCAGGCCGAGGTCGAAAAGGCGCTCGACGCCCGCGGCGACCTGGATTTCACGGTTGCCGTGGAGGTGCTGCCGACCTTCGAGCTCGCCGACCTGTCCGACGTGTCGGTCAAGAAGCTCGTGGCCGAGGTCACGGACGAGGAGCTCGACACCGCGGTCAACCGCATGGCGCAGCAGAACCGCGCCTTTGCCGCGAAGGGCGAGGGCGCCGAGGCCGCGCAGGGCGACCGCGTGGTGGTCGACTTCGTCGGCCGCATCGACGGGGAGCCCTTCGAGGGCGGCACCGCGAGCGACATCACCGTCGAGATCGGGTCGGGCTCGTTCATCCCGGGCTTCGAGGACCAGCTCGTCGGCGCCAAGGCCGGCGAGGACCGCAAGGTCAACGTCACCTTCCCGGAAAATTACGGGTCGGCCGAGCTCGCCGGCAAGGCGGCCGAATTCGACGTCACGGTGAAGGACGTCCAGGCGCCCGGCGAGGTCGCGATCGACGACGAGCTCGCCAAGGGCTTCGGCATGGAATCGCTGGACAAGCTCCGGGAGGCCGTCCGGTCCGCGATCTCCAACGATTTCGAGGCGCAGGCCCGGCGCAAGCTCAAGAAGGAGCTGCTGGACGCCCTCGACGCCAAATACGCGTTCGAGCTCCCGGCCGGCCTCGTCGAGCAGGAGTTCAACGCCGTGTGGTCGCAGGTCCTGGCCGACCTCAAGAACAACGGCCGCTCCTTCGCGGACGAAGGCACGACCGAGGAGGCCGCCCGCGACGAGTACCGGCGCATCTCCGAACGCCGGGTCCGGCTCGGGCTTGTCCTTGCGCAGGTGGGGGCGAGCGCCGATATCCAGGTGACCGATGAGGAGGTCGACCGGGCGCTGGTCGAGCGGGTGCGGCAATACCCCGGCCAGGAGCGGCAGGTGTGGGAGTTCTTCCAGAAGAACCCCGGCGCCAAGGCCGAGCTCCGCGCACCGATCCTCGAGGAGAAGACGGTTGATCACCTGCTCGGGCGGGTGAAGGTCGTCGAGGAGCCGGTTTCCCGCGAGGAGCTGTTCCGCGACGAGGACGAGACCAAGGCGGAGGAGAGCGCCGCCGCGGCGTGATCGGGGAGGGGCTGCCCGGGAGCGGAATGAGCCGCGGCCGGGCCGCTCCTGGAGCGAAGCGAGACGATGAGAGATCCAGTCGCTGTTTATAACAACATGCTCGTCCCGATGGTGGTCGAGCAGTCCAATCGCGGCGAGCGCGCGTTCGACATCTACTCCCGGTTGCTGCGCGAGCGGATCATCTTCCTGACCGGTCCGGTCGAGGATCACTCGGCGTCGCTGATCGTCGCCCAGCTCCTGTTCCTGGAGGCCGACAACCCGAAGAAGGAGATCTCCTTCTATATCAACTCGCCGGGCGGGGTCGTGACCTCGGGGCTGTCGATCTACGACACGATGCAGTTCATCCGCTGCCCCGTGGCGACGCTCTGCGTCGGCCAGGCGGCCTCCATGGGCTCGCTTCTGCTCTGCGCCGGCGAGAAGGACCACCGCTTCGCCCTGACCAACGCCCGCATCATGGTCCACCAGCCGTCGGGCGGGTTCCAGGGGCAGGCGACGGACATCCTGATCCATGCCCGCGAGATCGAGGCGCTCAAGCGCCGGCTGAACGAGATCTACGTGAGGCACACGGGCAAGGACCTCGAATCCATCGAGCGGGCGCTCGAGCGCGACCACTTCATGACGGCCGAGGCGGCGCAGGAATTCGGCCTCATCGACCAGGTCCTGCTCAAGCGCCCCGAGGCGGGCGCAGTTTGATGCCCCGGGCTGCGTCCATGCAGCAGCCCGGGCCCTCTTTGTTCCTGTTGTATCCGCCCCGCGCGCGTGATTGCATCGGTGCCGGTGGGGCGTTCCGCACCTGCGGAACGTGACGGCGACCATAGCGGAGGCAACGGCGCTACCTTTTCTTAGCGGGGCGCCACCTAACCTCAAGAGTGATTCGCGGCTGCGTGCGGCCGCGGTCCCGAGCGGAGATAAGTGATGAGCAAGGCCGGCGGCACAGACTCTAAGAGCACGCTCTATTGCTCCTTCTGCGGGAAGAGCCAGCACGAAGTCCGCAAGCTGATCGCGGGCCCGACCGTCTTCATCTGCGACGAATGCGTCGAGCTGTGCATGGACATCATCCGCGAGGAGTCCAAGTCCTCGCTGGTGCGCTCGCGGGACGGCGTGCCGACCCCGAAGGAGATCCGGCGCGTTCTCGACGACTACGTCATCGGGCAGGACCACGCGAAGAAGGTCCTGTCGGTCGCGGTGCACAACCACTACAAGCGCCTCGCGCACGCGACGAAGCACAACGACGTCGAACTCGCCAAGTCGAACATCATGCTGATCGGGCCGACCGGCTCGGGCAAGACGCTGCTCGCGCAGACGCTCGCCCGCATCCTGGACGTGCCGTTCACGATGGCGGACGCGACGACCCTCACGGAGGCCGGCTATGTCGGCGAGGACGTCGAGAACATCATCCTGAAGCTGCTCCAGGCGTCGGACTACAACGTCGAGCGGGCGCAGCGCGGCATCGTGTACATCGACGAGATCGACAAGATCTCCCGCAAGTCGGACAACCCGTCCATCACCCGTGACGTCTCGGGCGAGGGCGTGCAGCAGGCCCTGCTCAAGATCATGGAGGGCACGGTCGCGTCCGTGCCGCCCCAGGGCGGCCGCAAGCATCCGCAGCAGGAGTTCCTGCAGGTGGACACGACCAACATCCTGTTCATCTGCGGCGGCGCCTTCGCCGGGCTCGAGCGCATCATCTCGGCGCGCGGCAAGGGCACCTCGATCGGCTTCGGAGCCGCCGTGTCGGCGCCCGACGACCGGCGCACCGGCGAGGTGTTCCGGGAGGTCGAGCCCGAGGATCTGCTGAAGTTCGGCCTGATCCCGGAATTCGTCGGCCGCCTGCCGGTCCTGGCGACGCTCGAGGACCTGGACGAGACGGCGCTGAAGCGCATCCTGCAGGAGCCGAAGAACGCGCTGGTGAAGCAGTACCAGCGCCTCTTCGAGATGGAGGACGTGCAGCTCACCTTCCAGGAGGAGGCCTTGTCGGTCGTCGCGCGCCGCGCGATCGAGCGCAAGACCGGAGCCCGCGGCCTGCGGTCGATCCTGGAGGCCATCCTGCTCGACACGATGTACGACCTTCCGGGCCTCGAATCGGTCGAACAGGTGGTGATCGGTCCCGAGGTGGTGGAGGGCAAGACGAAGCCGCTCTTCATCCACGCGGACCGCGAGCCGACCCCGGCAGCCGCGAGCGCCTGAGGCGCCCGTGGCGGGGCCGGCTGCGACGTATCGTTGCTTGAAAGCCGGCTCCCCGCTCGCCACCTTCAGCATGCGCCCGCGGCGCACGCTCATTCCATCGAGGTGCGTTCAAGCGTACCGGCCGCGACCGACACCCGTCGGCCCGAGCGACCGGTCATCGTCCGCGTTCCCGCTCGTTCGAGGGGAAGCCGCGACGGATCTTTCTAAGGACGTTCGATGACAGACCAGAAGACACGCCAGCCTGTCGAACCGGGCACGGTCGGGACCTACGCGGTGCTCCCGCTCAGGGACATCGTCGTGTTTCCGCACATGATCGTGCCGCTCTTCGTCGGCCGCGAGAAGTCGATCCGCGCGCTGGAGGAGGTCGTCAAGGGCGACCGCCACATCCTGCTCGCGACCCAGGTGAACGCCACCGACGACGACCCCGCGACGGAGAACATCTACGACGTCGGCACGCTCGCGACGGTGCTGCAACTGCTGAAGCTGCCCGACGGCACCGTGAAGGTGCTGGTGGAGGGGGCGTGCCGGGCGAACGTGCGCAAGTACGTGCGCACGGAGGAATTCTATGAGGCCGAGGCCGAGGCCATCGAGGACGCCAAGGGCGATCTCGTTGAGGCGGAGGCGCTGGCCCGCTCGGTCGTGTCCGAGTTCGAGAACTACGTGAAGCTGAACAAGAAGGTCTCCCCGGAGGTCGTCTCGGCGGTCACGCAGATCGAGGATCCCTCGAAGCTCGCCGACACCATCGCGTCGCACCTGGCGGTGAAGATCTCCGACAAGCAGGAGGTGCTCGCCACCCCGACGGTCGCCCAGCGGCTGGAGAAGGTGCTCGGCCTGATGGAGAGCGAGATCTCCGTTCTGCAGGTCGAGAAGCGCATCCGGACGCGCGTCAAGCGCCAGATGGAGAAGACGCAGCGCGAGTACTACCTCAACGAGCAGATGAAGGCGATCCAGAAGGAGCTGGGCGATTCCGAGGACGGCAAGGACGAGCTGGCCGAGCTGGAGGAGCGGATCGAGAAGACCAAGCTCTCGAAGGAGGCCCGCGACAAGGCGAAGGGCGAGCTGAAGAAGCTGCGCCAGATGTCGCCGATGTCGGCCGAAGCCACCGTCGTGCGCAACTACCTCGACTGGATGCTCGGCATCCCGTGGGGCCGCCGCTCGAAGATCAAGAAGGATCTCGTGGGCGCGCAGGCGACGCTCGACAGCGATCACTTCGGCCTCGAGAAGGTCAAGGAGCGGATCGTCGAGTATCTCGCCGTGCAGCAGCGCGTGAACAAGATGACCGGGCCGATCCTGTGCCTCGTCGGGCCTCCCGGCGTCGGCAAGACCTCGCTCGGCAAGTCCATCGCGAAGTCGACGGGCCGCGAGTTCGTCCGCATGTCGCTCGGCGGCGTGCGGGACGAGGCGGAGATCCGTGGCCACCGGCGGACCTATATCGGCTCGCTGCCCGGCAAGATCATCCAGTCGATGCGCAAGGCCAAGACGTCCAACCCGCTCATCCT
>JAQGJJ010000087.1 GCA_028290695.1 Enterovirga sp.
TGCAAGCCGCTCGGCGACACGGACTGGAACGGGTCCGGCATGCACTGCAACTTCTCGACGGCGTTCATGCGCGAGACGGGCGGCAAGTCCTATTTCGAGGCGCTGATGGCGGCCTTCGAGAAGAACCTCGACGAGCACATCGCCGTGTACGGTCCGGACAACGACAAGCGCCTGACCGGCAAGCACGAGACGGCGCCGTGGAACAAATTCAGCTACGGCGTCGCGGACCGCGGCGCGTCCATCCGGGTGCCGCACTCGTTCGTGAACAATGGCTACAAGGGCTACCTGGAGGATCGCCGCCCGAACTCGCAAGGCGACCCCTACCAGATCGCCTCGCAGGTTCTCAAAACAGTGGCGTCGGTGTCCACGGCCAAGATCGCGGCAGCCGCCTGACCTCTCCCTCCCGGCGCGGGCCCGAGTGTCCGCGCCGGGGCTTATCGGACCGACACTGCGCCCGCGTGGAGCGCGCATCCTGCGCTGCGGCCCGTGGCCGCCCTCCGGGTTGTCCCTTCAAACCCGGCGGGCGGGGGCCCTCAGCGCAGCCAAGCCGTGACCAGCCTCCCGATCTCGGCAAAAGCCTCGTTTAAGCGCGCCGGGCTGGCTTTGGAGCCGGTCATGTAGGCCGCGATCAGGAGCGGCACCTCCCCGATGCGCCAGACGACCGCCACGTGTGCGGCACTGCCGTTCCCGCCCGATCCCGTCGTTCCGGCAACCCGCCAGTCTTTCGGCAGGCCCGCCCCGAGGCTGCCATCCCCGGTCGGGCTCTTCTGCATCCAGGCGATCAGCCGCTCGCGCGAATGAGGCGCAAGGACGTCGTTCAGCAGGATCTTGCGCATCGCCTCGAGCATGGCGGCCGGGCTTGTCGTATCTCGGGGATCGTTGGCCGCGCCCTCGTTGAGCTCGGGCAGCGTCCGGTCGAACCGGGTCGTATCGTCCCCCAGGGAGCGGGTGAAGCCGGTCAACGCCGCCGGCCCGCCGAAACTCGCCAGGACCAAGTTCGCGGCCGTGTTGTCGCTGAGTCCGACGGCGGCCTCGCAGAGTTCGGCCAGGGACATGCCTCCGCCGTGCACGCGGTCGCGGGTCACGGACGAGTACGGCGGCACGAGATCGCGCTCGCTGAACAGGATGCGCCGCTCCAGATCCTCGTCGCCGCGATCGGCCCTGGCCAGCACGAAGGCGCCAGCCAGGACCTTGAACGTGCCGCACATCGGGAAACGCTCCTCGGCGCGATGATCAGCCCGGGCGCGCGTCCCGGCGTCGAGAACAGCAAGGCCGATCCGGCCACCGGTTCTCCGCTCGAGCGTCTCGATCGCGCTTGGAAGGTTCTCCACCCTCGCCGGGACCGAGGGTGCCGGGGACTGCCGCTTCGACGCTTGCGCAGCGATGGCCGGGTGGGCGAGCGCGAAGGCGGTCGCTTGGATCGCGCCGACGCTCAGGGCTGATCTGCGGGTGAGAGCGGACATGATGCAGGACCCTCGCCTCGGCCTTGCTTATAAGCACCATCCGCCCGATCCGGGCACAAGGACCCGACCCCGTGAACGAACTGAATTTCGCGAGCGACAACGTGATGGGCGCGAGCGCTCCGGTGATCGAGGCCCTGGTCGCGGCCAATGCCGGCGCCCTCCCAGCCTACGGCGGAGACGAGATCACAGCCCGGCTGACAAAGCGCTTCGCCGCCCTGTTTGAGTGCGAGCTCGATGTCGTGCTCGTCGCGACGGGCACGGCCGCGAACGCGCTCGCGCTCGCGACGGCGCTGTCACCCTGGGGGCTCTGCCTGTGCCATTCGGAGTCGCACGTGATCGACGACGAGTGCGGCGCGCCCGAATTCTTCAGCCACGGCGCGAAACTCGTCGGCCTGCCGGGGGTGGGCGGCAAGATCGAGGCCCCGGCCGTTGCCGCGGCAGTGGACCGGTTGCCGAGGCACGAGAAGCAGATGCCCGCAGAATGCGTCTCGATTTCACAGGCGACGGAAAGCGGTCTTGTCTACCGGCTCGACGAGATCGCCGGCATCTCGGAGGTCGCCCGGGCTCGTGGGCTCTGGTTCCACATGGACGGCGCGCGGTTCGCGAACGCGCTGGTGCGGCTCGGCTGCTCGCCGGCCGAGATGACCTGGCGCCGCGGCGTGGATATCCTGTCCTTCGGCGGCACCAAGAACGGCTGCCTCGCCGCCGAGGCGATCCTGGTTTTTGCCCCGGAGCTCCGGAAGACCCTCCGCCAGCGCCGCAAGCGCTCCGGGCACACGCTCTCGAAGGGGCGCCTGCTGTCCGCGCAGTTCGAGGGCTATCTCGAGGCCGACCACTGGCTGGCCAATGCCCGCCATGCCAATGCGATGGCGGACCGGCTCGCGCGCGGTCTCGGTGCGCTGCCGGGGGTGCGGCCCGCATGGCCCACGGAAGCGAACGAGGTGTTCGCGATCCTGCCGCGCGCGCTCGATGAGCGCCTCAGGAGAGCGGGCGCGAGCTACCACCCCTGGTCCGACCTCTCCCTCGCGGCCGGCGAGGCTGTCGGCCCCGAGGAAGTGCTGGTGCGGCTGGTCACGTCCTTTGCGACCGAGGAGACCTCCGTGGACGCTCTGCTGGCCGCGGCTCGGACCGAGTCGGGGGCGACTGCCTGAGCCGGCTTACCGAAATGTAACCGGACCGCCGCAGCGCCGCCCCATTCCGACCTGATGGTCGGGTGAGACATTCGCGACAGGGACATCGATGCGCAAAGCGAGACATCTCCTGGCCGCCGGCGCAATCGCGGTGGGGGTGGCTGCCTCGCCCGCAGCGGCGCAATGGTGGGGACCGTCGGACGGCCGCTACATCTACAACGCGCCCGAGCCACCCTACGGGTATGGCCGCAACCCGAGCCCTCTCCACCGGGAGGACATCGTCGACAGGCTCGAGGATCACGGCTTCGAGGACATCGGGCGACCGAGACTGCAGGGCTCGACCTACATGGTGGAGGCGCTGAGCCCGCGCGGCATGCACGTGCGGCTGGTGCTGGACGCGTTCACGGGGCGAATCCTCGAGCGGGTGGCCGTCGGTGATCCCGGCGGGCGGGTCGACGAGCCTGACCCTCGTGAGGTCCCTTCCCCGAACAGGGGGCCTGCGGGACGCGCAGATCTCGGCCGCTCGCCTTATGACGAGATGCCCAACGCGCCGCGCTACCGACCCGGCGAGCCGGACGACGGCCCCGCATCGCGGCGGGATACCGCGCGGCCGATCGAGACCTCCCGTATCGACTCCGCCCCCCTCGCCCGACTGCCGACGGAGCCGCCCCGCCCGACCGATACACGGCTGGCACCCGAGAACCGCACGGAGACCCGCAATCCGCCGCGTTCGCCCGAGCCCGTTCGCGAGGCGAGCCGCCCAGCCCCCTCCACGACAGCCCGCGGATCGCAACCAGGCCTCTACGGCGTGAACCCGGAACGGCCTGCCGCCGCTCGGGCCGAGAAGGGAGAGGCAGTCGCGTCGCGCCCTTCGAAGCCCGCGCCCGCTCCTGCAGCCCCGAAGGCGACTCCAACGGCACCCGCGCCCACGGCGGTTCTTCCCGCTGGAGCGGCGGAGGCGAAGCCTGCGGCACCGCCCACATCCACCGCCGAGGCTGACGCCCCACGCAAGCCGGTCCGCGTCATCGAGGGTGTGACCCCAATGACGGGTGTCCAGAGCACCCCTTCTCCGCAGAACAACGTCCAGGGCGGGAAGAACTAGGGAGCAGATTACCGGGCCGGCCGAACGCCGCGGCGGCTAGCTGATGATCCGAGGTTTCTCAGAACAACGGGATGAGCGAACGCAGATGCGGGCCGAAACCCACGTGATCTCGCGCACCTTTGCGGCGCTGCGCCTTCTCGGCACGTCCGCGGCGGGCACGACCCTTACGAGAAGTCGGGCGCGCACGTCGGCCCTTGCTTTTCAGTGCTGCGCCTTTTGGCTGGCCTTCATCCTGACGGCCTCGGCTCAGGGCACCGCACTGCAGATCGGCGTGAACGTCATCAATCCGCAGCGGCTCGATCCGCAGATGCAGGACCAAGTTCTCTCGCAATTGCGGGATCAGGGCGTGCAGATGATCCGCGTCCCGCTCGCTCCCCCATGGGGCGGCGAGGATTACGAGTCCGCCATGCGCTTCATCACACAAGCGTGGGCGCTGGGAACGAAGGTCACGGCGATCCTCTACCCACAATTCCGGCCGGATGCTCCCGTCCGGCCGGCCAATCCTAAATTTCCGGAGATGTGGCCCGGTCCGCCGCTTTCCGCAGCCGATCCTGCGAGGTTCCGGACCGTGTTCGGACCCCTGTTCGAGCGTCTCGACTCGGCCGGCGTGACGCTGGCCGGCCTAGAACTGGGTAACGAGATAAACTGGGCCGCTTTCAATGGCGATTTCCCGATTCCAGGGCAGGGCCGGATCCTTGGAGCAAGAGAACTCGACAGCGATCCGCTCGGGCGGACGATCGCTCGCGGTTACGATGCCTACCTCCGGACGCTCGAGGTTCTGAACGAACTCCGCAAGGGGTCGGCCGCCAACAAGACGACTCCGATCATCTCGGCGGGCTTGGCGGACGTCTATCCGGGAGCAGACCGGGTCGACGCGGTCAGCATCTCCGCAACGCTGGATTACCTTCAGGCCCGCGGCCTGGACAGGCTGGTCGATGCATACGGCATCCACACCTATCCGGGGATCAACGCCACGGCCCGGGAGATCGAGCGCCATCTCGAGAGCAGCGTCCTGTCGCGCTGCGGATCGAGAGAGCACAACGGGCGGCCCTGCTGGATCACCGAATGGGGCGTTCAGGTTCGCAGCAACGTGTGCCCGCCCCGCGACGCCGACGAGGCCAAGGGAATCGAAAAGCTGCGCGCGATTTTCGATAAGCTGGCAGACCGCGGGACGTTGGGCGGCATCATCTACTACGCGTGGTCCGATGATCGCTTCGGCGTGTATCGATGCGGTGGCTTGAGCCGGAGCGGCGCCGCGGCGCTCGGCCGTTAGCGGAAACCGGCCACGCCGGCGCGTTCGGCGTCAGCTCCGTCCGTAGACGTCCTCGACCCGGACGATGTCGTCCTCGCCGAGGTAGGATCCGGACTGCACCTCGATCATCTCGAGGGGGATCTTGCCGGGGTTTTCGAGCCGGTGCGTCTCGCCCTGCGGGATGTAGGTCGACTGGTTCTCGTACAGCATGAACACGCGTTCGCCGCAGGTGATCTGGGCCGAGCCCCTCACCACCACCCAGTGCTCCGCCCGGTGCCGGTGGAGCTGGAGCGACAGCCGCCCGCCGGGCTTGACCGTGATGATCTTGACCTGGAAACGCTCGCCCGCCACGACGGACCGGTAGGAGCCCCAGGGCCGGTGCACCTCGGCATGGGCCGAGGCTTCCCCGAACCCCTTCTCCCGCACGAGGTCGAGCGCCTGCTTCACGCCCTGGGCCTGGTTGCGGTCGGCGATCAGCAGCGCATCGTCGGTCGCCACCACGATCAGGTCCCGGACCCCGACCGTCGCCACGAGCTGACGCTCGGAGCGCACGAACGTCCCGGTGGTGTCGAGCCCAAGCGCCCGGCCCAGCATCACGTTGCCGTCCGCGTCGGGCGTGTGCGCCGCCTGGATGGCGTCCCAGGCGCCGAGATCGCTCCAGTCGATCTCGGCCCGCAGCACGGCCGTGCGGGCGCTGCCCTCCATGATGGCGTAGTCGAGCGAGATCGACTCGGCCGCCGCGAAGGCCGCCGCCCCGAGCCGGACGAACTCGGCATCCGCCGAGGCGGTCGCGACCGCCTCCCGGATCGCCGCCAGAAGCGCCGGTCGCCGCTCCTCGGCCTCCCGGATCATGGTCGAGGCCGCGAACAGGAAGATGCCCGAGTTCCAGACGTTGTCCGGCGACGCGAGCAGTTCGCGCGCCGTGGCGAGGTCCGGCTTCTCGATGAAGCGGCCGACGCGCCGGACGGGCGAATCCGGGTCCGGCACCGCCTCCGGGCCGATCGCGATGTAGCCGTAGCCGGTTTCCGGCCGGTCGGGCGCGATGCCGAACAGGCAGATCGAACCCGCCCGCGCGGCCGGCACCGCGGCCGCGATCATGGCCCGAAACGCCGCCGCGTCCTTCACCAGGTGGTCGGACGGCAGCAGCAGCACGAGGCCGTCCGGCTCGCCCGTCTCCACCAGCAGGCTCGCGACCAGCGCCACCGCGGCCGTGTTGCGGCCGACCGGCTCCAGCACGATGGCACCGCGCGCAATGCCGAGCGCCTCGATCTGGTCCGCCACCAGGAAACGGTGCGCCTCCGCGGCAACGAAGACCGCCGGCGCGAAGCCCGACCCCGCCACCCGCACCGCGGTGTCCTGAAGCAGCGTCCGGTCACCGAAAAACGTCTGGAACTGCTTCGGCATCGACGCCCGCGACACCGGCCACAGCCGCGTCCCCGTCCCGCCGCACATCACAACCGGCGTGACGGCGCCGGCCCCGGTTGCCATCGTCATGCTCAATCCTGCCGTGCCCCCGCACTCGTCTACCATCGTGGCAGGCCGGGCCCCAAGCCTGGCCCGTCCGCGTGGTTGCCGGCACCGCGCCCGAGGCACCCGAATCTTGCAGCGCTGCCGGTCGACGGCGCGCCTGGCCGCGCCAACCGATCCGGAGTGGGGCAGCATGTCTCAATATGGCAAACAGGTCAGGTCGGGCGTTCCGTTTTCGGCCGGCCCGGAGCAAGGGCGGGAAAGCGCGGCCTCGCGAATTCTCGGCGCCGTCCCGACCGCGCTGGTGTGCGCCGGGGTCGCCGCGACGGCACTCTGGGCCGGATTTCTGGCCTGGTGCCTGGTGGCGGTCGTGAGGTGGACGATCGGCTAGCGGTCCGAACTCTGCCGCCCGGATTCCACTCCGGAGCGAATGCCTCTATGACGGCGCTTCCGCGGGCGACCGTGCGGGAGGCCGTTGATGCTCGTTACCAAGTCCGAGACCCAGGGTGACACCGGCGCGCAGGCCGGATCGCTCGCCCGTGTCGCGGCGCTGCGGACCATCCAGCTCGAGATCGCCGCGCTTCACACCCTCGCCGACGTGATCGTGGGCGATCTCGGCCGCAGCTTCGACGAGGCCGTCGAGCTGATGCATCGCACAAAGGGCCGGGTCATCGTGTCCGGGGTCGGCAAGAGCGGGCATATCGGCCGCAAGATCGCCGCGACCCTCGCCTCCACCGGCACGCCGGCCTATTTCGTCCATGCCACCGAGGCGAGCCACGGCGACCTCGGCATGATCACCTCGGACGACGCGATCCTGGCGCTGTCCTGGTCCGGCGAGACCGTGGAACTCGGCAACCTCACCGACTTCTCGCGCCGCTTCTCGGTGCCGCTGATCGCCATCACGTCCACGCCCGGCAGCACGCTCGCGATCGCGGCCGACGTGGTTCTGATGATGCCCAAGGTGAAGGAGGCGTGCCCACACGACCTCGCGCCGACCTCGTCCAGCATCCTGCAGCTCGCGATCGGGGACGCGCTTGCGATGGCGCTGCTTGAGATCCGGGGCTTCACGGCAAGCGACTTCAAGGTGTTCCACCCGGGCGGTCAGCTCGCCGCCCGACTCAAGAGCGTCGAGCAGCTGATGCACGCCGGCGAGGAGGTGCCGCTCGTCGGCCACGGCGCCGCGATGTCCGAGGTGCTGCTCGAGATTGCCGGCAAGCGCTTCGGCTGCGTCGGCGTCCTGGACGTGGACGGCCAGCTTACCGGGATCGTGACGGACGGCGACCTTCGCCGGCACATGAGCGACGTGCTGCTCGGAAAGAGCGTCGAGGCCGTGATGACCCCCGACCCGATCACGGTCGGGCCGAAGTTCCTCGCGAGCTCGGCCATCGAGATGATGAACCGGATGCGGATCACGACGCTGTTCGTGGTCGAGGACCGTCGACCGGTCGGCATCCTGCACCTGCACGACCTCCTGCGGGCCGGGGTCGCCTGACCCCACGCCGCCGGCCGCGCTCCGAGTTCGGAGCGCGCGGGCCTGCCCTCGTGAACGGGCCAGCGGGACCGATCGGCGCGCCACGGCGTTGCCGGGCGGGAGACCGGTTCGATGATGCGACGTGCAATCACCAATTTCGGAACTTGGAGCGCACACCCCGCGGCCTTCGCGATAGTGCTCGTTTACGGCGCGCTTTGGCTGATCTTCGAGCCGCACACCTTCGATTGGCATGGCATCGCGACACTGGCGACCTGGACGATGACGCTGTTCATCCAGCGGGCCGAGCACCGGGACACGCAGGCGATGCACGCCAAGCTGGACGAACTGCTCCATGTCCACGGCAAGGCCCGCAACGCCCTGACCGGGCTCGACGACCGCGAGCCGGAGGAGATCGAACACTTCCGCAAGGAGGCGCGGGCGGGTGACAACCCCTGAGCCTGGGCGCTCCGGGAAGGGCCGGACGAGCGTGCTCATTGACCT
>JAQGJJ010000106.1 GCA_028290695.1 Enterovirga sp.
TTCAACTGCATCACCGGCTTCTACCGTCCGACGGAGGGCATGATCCGCCTGAACCAGCCGGGCGGGGCCTCCTTTCTGCTCGAGCGCCTGCCCGGCCACAGCATCACCTGGAAGGCGAAGGTGGCCCGCACCTTCCAGAACATCCGCCTGTTCTCCGGCATGACGGTGCTGGAGAACCTGCTCGTCGCGCAGCACAATTCCCTGATGCGGGCCTCCGGCTTCACCGTGCTCGGAATCCTCGGGCTCGGCGGCTACGGCCGGGCGGAGGCGAAGGCGATCGAGAAGGCGACGTTCTGGCTCAACAAGGCGGGGTTGATCGACCGGGCCGACGATCCGGCGGGCGACCTTCCCTACGGCGCCCAGCGCCGGCTCGAGATCGCGCGCGCCATGTGCACCGATCCGATCCTGCTCTGCCTCGACGAACCCGCGGCCGGCCTGAACCCGCGCGAAAGCCTCGAGCTGAACGAGCTGCTCCTGTCGATCCGGGCCGAGCACGGCACGTCGCTCCTGCTGATCGAGCACGACATGTCCGTCGTGATGGAGATTTCCGACCACGTGGTGGTGCTCGATTACGGCGTGAAGATCGCCGACGGCCCGCCGGACGAGGTCAAGCGCGACCCGCGCGTCGTCGCGGCCTATCTGGGCGTGGAGGACGAGGAGGTGGCGCAGGTCGAGGCCGAGGTCGGCGTGGAGGTGCGGGTTTGAGCGTCGCCGGCATCAACGTCCTGGTCGAGGAGACCCGTGCCATCCAGGATGCCGGGCGTGCGCCGCTCCTGTCCGTGCGCGGCGTCGAAACCTATTACGGCAACATCATCGCGCTGAGGGGCGTCGACCTGGACGTCTACGAAGGCGAGATCGTCACGCTGATCGGCGCGAACGGCGCCGGCAAGTCGACCCTGATGATGACCGTGTGCGGCAATCCCCGCGCCCGGGCCGGGCAGATCCTCTTCGCCGGGCAGGACATCACCCGCCTGGCCACGCACGAGATCGCCAGGCTGCGGATCGCGCAATCACCCGAGGGGCGGCGCATCTTCCCGCGCATGACCGTCTACGAGAACCTGCAGATGGGCGCCTCGCTCGACGGCTTCGCGCATTTCGAGAGCGACCTCGAACGCATGCTGACGATCTTTCCGCGGCTGAAAGAGCGGCTGTACCAGCGCGGCGGGACGATGTCGGGCGGCGAGCAGCAGATGCTGGCCATCGCCCGCGCCCTGATGGCGCGCCCCCGCCTGCTGCTCCTCGACGAGCCCTCGCTCGGCCTTGCGCCCCTTATCGTGAAGCAGATCTTCGGGGTGATCCGCGACCTCAACCGGAGCGAGGGGATGACCGTGTTCCTGGTGGAGCAGAACGCCTACCACGCGCTGAAGCTCGCCCATCGCGGCTACGTCATGATGACCGGCACCATCACGCTCTCCGGCACCGGGACGGAACTCCTGGCCAACCCGCAGGTGCAGGCCGCCTATCTTGAAGGGGGGCGGCACTGACATGCAGGGCATCCTCTACGAAGAGCCCTCCGCCTGGCTGTTTCTTCTCGTGACGGTCGTGCTCGGGGGCTGGACCGCCTGGATGACCGGGCGGGCCATCGCCGGGACGTGGCGCCCCTTCTGGCAGGTCCTGGTCTGGTCGTTGCCGCTCGGCCTCGCGGTCCGCTTCATCCACTTCGCGCTGTTCGGCGGCACGCTGCTGTCCCTTCGCTTCTACTTGGTGGATCTTGCCGTCGTTGCCGCCATCGCGTGCCTGAGCTACCGCTTCCGGCGGGCCCGGCAGATGACCACCCAGTACAGCTGGCTCTACGAGCGGGCCGGCCCGTTCGGCTGGCGCGAAAAGGCGCAGGCGTGACGCCGATTTGCGCCGTGCGGCCCCGGTGACAAGCACGTCGAAACAAGCAAGATTGCAGGTGACGGCGTGTGTCGCCGGTCGACGGACGGCAGGTCCGGCGATGACCCTTCAGGGAGACTGACGGCATGAAGACGAAACTCCTGGCCGGGCTCGCGCTCGGCTTCGGCCTCGCCCTGGCCGGAACGGCGCAGGCGCAGATCAAGCTGGGCGTGGGCGGCCCGATCACGGGCGCCAACGCGGCCTTCGGCATGCAGCTCAAGAACGGTGCCGAGCAGGCGGTCGAGGACATCAACGCCAAGGGCGGCGTGATGGGCCAGAAGATCACCCTGTCGGTCGCCGACGATGCCTCCGACCCCAAGCAGGGCGTCTCCATCGCCAACAAGTTCGCCTCCGACGGCGTCAAGTGGATCGTCGGCCATTTCAACTCCGGCGTCTCGATCCCGGCTTCCGAGGTCTACGCGGAATCGGGCATGATCCAGATCACGCCGGCCTCCACCAATCCGCGCTTCACCGAGCGCAAGATGTGGAACACCTTCCGCACCTGCGGCCGTGACGACCAGCAGGGCGCGGTCGCAGCCGAGTACCTGGCCAAGAACTTCAAGGGCAAGAAGGTCGCCCTCGTTCACGACAAGACCCCCTACGGCAAGGGCCTCGCGGACGAGACGCAGAAGGCCATGAACGCCAAGGGCGTCAAGGAGGTCCTCTACGAGGGCATCAACACCGGTGAGAAGGATTATTCCGCGCTCGTCTCCAAGCTGAAACAGCAGAACGTCGATGTCGTCTATTTCGGCGGGCTGCACACGGAGGCCGGCCTGATCATCCGGCAGATGCGCGACCAGGGCCTGAAGGCCCCGCTGATGTCCGGCGACGGCATCACCGACAAGGAGTTCGCCCAGATCGCCGGCCCGGGCGCCGAGGGCACGCTCATGACCTTCGCGCCCGACCCGCGCAAGAACCCGATGGCCAAGGACGTCGTCGCCAAGTTCAAGGCGAAGAACTACGATCCCGAAGCCTACACCCTGTACAGCTATGCTGCCGTGCAGATCCTGGCCCAGGCCGCCGAGGCGGTGAAGTCCACGGATTCGAAGAAGATTGCCGAGTACATGAACTCGGGCAAGGTCTTCAAGACGGTGATCGGCGACATCTCCTACGACAAGAAGGGCGACATCACCCGTCCGGACTACGTCATGTACGTCTGGAAGAAGGGCGCGGACGGCAAGATCGATTATTCCGGCAACGAAGTCGGCATGTGATCTGACGTCCCCACGGGCGTCGTGACGGAAGGCCCGCCGAAAGGCGGGCCTTTTCGTTGTCGGCAATGCCCGGAAACGGAACATTTACGTTAACTGGCGAAGGTCCTGCCGAGTGAACGGCGAGGCGGCGATGTTCGGGTCCGACGGCGAGGGCAGGCGCCCCTCGATTCTCATCGGCACCGTGAAGATGGCCGGAGCCGTGGCGGTTCTCGCGTATGGCGCGTCCGTGTGGCTGTCCGGCCCCAGTCTCGACTACCGGGCGCTGTCCCGCATCGCGTCCGCAGCGACCAGGACCCTCGACGATCCGATCACCACCGGTTCGATCCGGCCCGCGGCGAACTCCGTCCGGCTCGATCCCTGCGTGCTGCCCGGCCCGCGCTGAGCGCAGGTCACGGTACTGGTCAAGGGCCCGTTGTTGACAGCGGGCGCGATTGCACCGATGAAGGTGAGGCTGACGAGCAGCGCCCCCGTGAGTGATCCGGGCGCGTGTTTTGGCGTTTCCTCTTTCGCCACCCATCTTCCGTCGCGCCGCGGCGGCCGGCACGGTTACCCTATCGCATGTCATTCGCAGAGCTCGGGTTAAGCGAGAAGGTGCTTCAGGCGGTTTCGGCCGCGGGCTACACCGAACCCACGCCGATCCAGTCGCAGGCCATTCCGCATGTTCTGGCCCGGCGCGATGTCCTCGGAATCGCCCAGACCGGGACCGGCAAGACGGCTGCCTTCGTGCTGCCGATGCTGACGCTGCTGGAGAACGGGCGGGCCAGGGCCCGCATGCCGCGGACGCTGATCCTCGAGCCGACACGGGAACTCGCAGCGCAGGTCGTCGAGAATTTCGACCGCTACGGTGCGAACCACAATCTGTCGGTCGCGCTCATCATCGGCGGCGTGTCCTTTGCCGATCAGGACGCGAAGCTCACGCGGGGCGTCGACGTGCTGATCGCCACGCCGGGCCGCCTGCTCGACCATTTCGAGCGTGGCAGGCTGCTTCTGACCGGCGTCGAACTCCTCGTGATCGACGAAGCCGACCGGATGCTCGACATGGGGTTCATCCCCGACATCGAGCGCATCGTGAAGCTCGTGCCGTTCACCCGTCAGACGCTGTTCTTCTCGGCCACCATGCCGCCCGAGATCACGCGGCTCGCCGACACCTTCCTGCACAATCCGGTGCGGACGGAGGTCGCCAGGCCGGCAACGGCCGCCACCACGATCACGCAGCGCCTTTTCGCGACGGGCGGAGACGATGCCGAGAAGCGCGCCAAGCTGCGCGAGCTCGTCCGCAGCGCGCCCGATTTCAAGAATGCGATCATCTTCTGCAACCGCAAGCGCGAGGTCGCAGTGGTGCACCGGTCGCTGCTCCGCCACGGCTTCAATGCCGCGGCGTTGCACGGCGACATGGACCAGCGCGCGCGCACGATGGCTCTGGACAGTTTCCGCAACGGCTCCGTGCCGCTTCTCGTCGCCAGCGATGTCGCGGCCCGCGGCCTGGACATCCCGGCCGTCAGCCACGTCCTGAACTACGACATTCCGCACCATGCGGAGGATTACGTCCACCGCATCGGCCGGACCGGCCGGGCGGGGCGTACGGGGCACGCCTACACCCTGGTGGCTCCCGGGGACGAACGATCGCTTGCCGCGATCGAGAGCCTGATGGGTCAGTCGGTCACCTGGGAAGGCCCGTCGCTCGCGGAGGCGGACGTCGAGCCGCGGCGCCGGTCCGAAGCCGCGCCCCGCAGCGGGCGCGGGCGGTCCGGGCCTCCGCGCGAGGCGCGCGGCCGTAGTTCATCTCGCGGACTCGCGGTGGGCGCCTCGGAGGCCGTTCCCGCGCGGCTTGAGGAACCGGCCCG
>JAQGJJ010000119.1 GCA_028290695.1 Enterovirga sp.
CAAGCTCGCCAAATTGCTGAAGAAGGAGGGCGACCCGATCAAGGCGGGCGACATCCTGGCCGAAATCGAGACCGACAAGGCCACCATGGAGGTCGAGGCGGTCGACGAGGGCGTGCTGGCCAAGATCCTGGTCGGGGACGGCACGGAGAACGTCGCCGTGAACACGCCGATCGGCGTGATCGCGGCCGAGGGCGAGGATGTCTCCGCGGCCGCCCCGAAGGCCAACGGGGCCGATGCCAAGTCGCTCGCTCCGAACGTCGACGACGCCGCCGGGAGCGGGTCGGGCGCCGGCTCCGGCGGCGGACAGGCCAAGGGCGAGGTCCCGGCCGGGGGCGGCGCTCCGGCGACCGTGCCGGCCACCCCGAAGGCGCCTTCGGCCGTAGCTTCGCCGCCACAGCCCGAGACCAACGCCCCGCCCGAGGTGCCCGAGGGTACCGAGATGGTCACCATGACGGTGCGTGAGGCGCTCCGCGACGCCATGGCCGAGGAAATGCGCCGCGATCGCGACGTGTTCGTCATGGGCGAGGAGGTCGCCGAGTACCAGGGCGCTTACAAGGTCACCCAGGGCCTGCTGCAGGAATTCGGCGCGAAGCGCGTCATCGACACGCCGATCACCGAGCACGGCTTCGCCGGCCTCGGGGTCGGCGCGGCGCTTGCCGGGCTGAAGCCCATCGTCGAGTTCATGACCTGGAACTTCGCCATGCAGGCGATCGACCAGATCATCAACTCGGCCGCCAAGACGCTGTACATGTCCGGTGGCCAGATGGGCGCCTCCATCGTGTTCCGCGGCCCGAACGGGGCCGCGGCCCGCGTCGCCGCCCAGCACTCGCACGATTACGCCGCCTGGTACTCCAACGTGCCCGGCCTCAAGGTCGTGATGCCCTACACGGCCGCGGACGCGAAGGGCCTGCTCAAGGCCGCGATCCGCGATCCGAACCCGATCATCTTCCTCGAAAACGAGATCCTGTACGGGCAGTCGATGCCCGTCCCGAAGCTCGACGATTTCGTGCTGCCGATCGGCAAGGCCCGCATCCACCGGGCCGGCACGGACGTGACCATCGTGTCCTTCGGCATCGGCATGACCTACGCGCTGAAGGCTGCCGAGGAGCTCGCGAAGGAGGGCATCGAGGCCGAGGTGATCGACCTGCGCACCATCCGGCCCATGGATATCGAGACGGTGATCCGCTCCGTGCGAAAGACCAACCGCTGCGTCGCCGTGGAGGAGGGTTTCCCGCAATCCGGCGTCACGGCCGAGATCGGCATGCGCATCATGGAGGCGGCGTTCGACTATCTGGACGCGCCGGTCGCCCGGGTCACCGGCAAGGACGTGCCGATGCCCTATGCGGCGAACCTGGAAAAGCTCGCGCTGCCGAACGTCGGCGAGGTGGTCCAGGCCGCCAAGGCCGTCTGCTACCGGTGATCGCAGGGCCATGGATGCGGCAGAGCTGAGGAAACGCCTCGACCGGTTCAAGGAACCGCGGCCGCGCGACAGCTCCAGCGTCGAGGCCCGGCGCCTCGAGGTGATGGCGGCCGAGCGCGACGTGACGCGCTTCCTGGCCGGCAAGAACCCGCCCTCCGACCTCGCCGCCCTTCGGCTCGCCGAGATCATCGTCCGCGATCGGCTCCCGCACGAGGAGGTCGGCATGGCCTTCGTGGCCGATCCGACCGGTTTCGAGTTTGCCTGCCGCAACCCGCTGCAGCGGCTCCGCTTCCGCCTCGACCGCGCGCTGTCGCGCGCATTCGGGTAGGCGCGATGGCGTACGAATTCCTGCCGGCCGGCTCCTGCCACTGCGCCGCCATCCAGGTGGATCTGGTGCTGTCGACGGCGCCGGAGGAGCTGCGCGTCAGGGCCTGCCAGTGCGGCTTCTGCTGGCGACGGGGGGCCCGCACCATCTCCGATCCGGACGGTGCCGCGACGATCCGGGCGGTCGGGCCGGAGGCGCTGATCCGCTACCGCTTCGGCCTGCGCACGGCCGACTACCTCGTCTGCGCGAATTGCGGCACCTACGTGGCTGCCGTGCAGCCCGACGAGCTGCCGATCGGGGTGATCAATGTCGGCGGCCTCGGCGTGCCCGAGTTCGACGAACTCGCGGCCGAGCCGGTGGACTATAACGGCGAGACGGTCGCGGACCGACTCGCCCGTCGGCGGGGCTATTGGATGCCGATCGGCTTCGCCTACTCGTCCGGTGCGCAGCCGGCGCCGGTCGGGGGGCGCTGAGGGTGGCGGAGCGTGCGGTCAGGGCCGCCACCTACGCCGACCTCGAGGCGGTTCCGGAGCACCTCGTCGCCGAAATTATCGACGGCGTGCTGGAGACTCATCCGCGGCCGCGGCCCCGGCATCAGCGGGCTGCGGGACGCCTCAGCACCCGGCTGACGACACGCTTCGAGGACGGCGAAGGCGGCCCGGGAGGCTGGATTTTCATCATCGAAGCCGAACTTCACCTGGGCTCTCATGTTGTGGTGCCGGACGTAGCCGGGTGGAGACGCGATCGGCTATCTGCCGAACCTGCCGATCCGTTCATCGCTATCGCGCCTGACTGGGTGTGCGAGGTTCTGTCACCCTCGACGGCAAGGCTCGATAGAGGCGCCAAGCGCCGGGTCTATGCGGAAGCCGGCGTCGAGTATCTCTGGTTGCTCGATCCGGTCGCGGGCGAACTCGAAGCATTCGCGCTCACCGGGCGCCAGTGGCTCCTTCAAGCTACGATCCAGCGGGGCGAAGAGGTTCGCGTGCGGCCCTTCGATGCTGCCCCGTTCCCGCTCGACGATCTGTTCCCCTTCGACACGCCGCCCTCGACCGAGGCCTGACCCATGCCGACCAACAATCTCATGCCCGCGCTCTCCCCGACCATGGAGAAGGGCAACCTGGCCAAGTGGCTCAAGAAGGAGGGCGATACGATCAAGTCGGGCGACGTCCTGGCCGAGATCGAGACCGACAAGGCCACCATGGAGGTCGAGGCGGTCGACGAGGGCGTTCTGGCCAGGATCACCGTCCCGGACGGCACGGCCGACGTGCCTGTGAACCAGATCATCGGCGTGATCGCCGCCGAGGGCGAGGACCCGAAGAACCTGGGCGAGGCGGCTCCGGCTGCTGCCGCCCCGAAGGGGAGCGCGCCGGCCGCCGAGGCCAAGGTCGCACCCGCGGAGGTGCAGCCCGCCTATGCGCGCGCGAACGTGGCGCCGGACGGTCCGGCCAAGCCGGCCGGAGCATCCGGGCCGCAGCCGTCGCCGACGACGAACGGGGCCGCGGCGCCGGCCGGGGAGGGCGGGCGCGTGTTCGCCTCGCCGCTCGCGCGCCGCATGGCCAAGGAGGGTGGCCTCGATCTCGGCGTCATCCAGGGCTCCGGCCCGCACGGCCGCGTGGTGCAGGCGGACGTGAAGGCCGCCATCGCCGGCGGCACCGCCAAGGCCGGCGCGGC
>JAQGJJ010000131.1 GCA_028290695.1 Enterovirga sp.
CGAGGCCGTCCTTTGCGGGGTCTTGTCATCCGGCGCGTCAGCCGAAGCCTCGCGCCGCCGTCCGGGAGCCCGCGCTGCCGGCGCAGACCTCGGAACCCACCGCACCCATCCGCCCGAACGATCCGGCAATCAAACGAGCCTTCCCGACGAAAGGGCAGGCGTCATGTAATTCAACTAGGAATATAAGTCAAGAGGCGGCACGACGCCGTGTGGCGGGGCCGCGATGGCGCCGGTGGCAGGCTCAGCCCAGGATCTCCCGACGGTCCGAGACGCAGCGGTCGACGTCCTCCTTCACGTGGGCCAGCATCCCGTCCTGCGCGGCGTGAAGAACGCGGCGCAGCTCGCTGCCGGCGATCAGGCGGGGCACGAAGACGTGGTTGGCGCCGGCCGCATACAGGCGCTCGATGTCCGAGATGACGTCGGCATGCGCGATGATGATCGCCTTCGGGTTGATCGACCGCAGCTGGCGCACGAGCTTTTCGTTCGTGACACCCTTCAGGAGGTAGTCCGGCACGGTCGAGACCAGGATCTCGGCCTTGGCGATCTCGGCATGGACCAGCGTCTCGCGCTGGCTGATGTCGCCGTATTGCACCCGGATGCCCCGGTCCCCGAGGCCCTTGAGGACGACCGGGTTGAAATCGATCACCTTGATGTCGTCGAGCATCTCCCGGTCCTCGCGCTCGAGCTCGGCGATGAACGAGCTCGCCGTGCGGAAGAAACCGAGCAGCATGATCCGGGGCGGCTTCTGCCCATCCCCTTCGGGGTCGCCGGTATCGAGGTCGCGCAGGCCGAAGCGCTTGAGGAGCCGCACGGTCGGGCGGGAGATGTAGTTCGAGTTGGTGATCGCGAAGGTCGACAGGATGGCGAGGAGCACGAACGCGACGGAGGTCGCGCTCTTGGTCTCGACCGAGATGTGGCCCGCCGCAACGCCGAGCTGCATCAGGACGAGCGAGAACTCGCTCACCTGAGCGAGGTTGATGGCCGGCAGGAGGCTCGCCCGGATGCCCTGGCCCATCCAGTAGAGCGGCGGCACCGTGGTGAGGATGCGGCTCACGATCGTGAAGGCGGAGAGTGCGAGCGCGAGGGCGACGACGTTCCAGTCCGGGATCGGGATCGTCATGCCGATGCCCACGAAGAACAGCGTCACGAAGAAGTCCCGCAGGCTGGTTACCTTCGAGGTCACGTCGAGCGCGTACGGGAAGGTCGAGAGCGACACGCCGGCCACGAGGGCGCCCATCTCGCGCGACAGGTGCAGCTGCGCGGCCAGCTCTCCGCCGAGGAAGCACCATGCGAGCGCGCCCACGAGCACGAGCTCGGGCAGGCGCGCCACCCGCACGAAGATGTGCGGCAGCACGTAGCGGCTGACGAGCAGCATGGTGGCCACCAGAACGCCGACCCGTCCGAGGGACATGACCAGGATTCCGGGCCGAAGCTCGTTGAGGCTCGGCTGCACCGCCAGGAACAGGATGACGAACAGATCCTGCAGCACCAGGATGCCGAGCGTGATGCGGCCCGGGAGCGTGTCGAGCTCGCGCTTGTCGTACAGGACCTTCACGATGATGACGGTCGAGGAGAGCGCCGCCGCGAGCGCGAGGTAGAGCGCATCCCAGCGCCCGCCGCCGATCCCGTAGCCCAGCGCGAGGAAGAACAGCACGCCGAGGGCGCTGCCGCCCAGGATCTGCGCGCCGGCGCTGACCAGGATCGTGCTGCCCGAGCTCAGGACCTTTTTCAGGTCGATCTCGAGACCGATCATGAACAGCAGGAAGATCAGGCCGAGTTCGGAGATGGCCTCGATGTTCTCCTGCTGCTGCACCAGCGCGAGGCCGGCGGGCCCGACCACGAAGCCGGCGACCAGATAGGCCAGGATGATGGGCTGTCGCGTCAGGTTCGCCAGAACGCCGAGCGCCCAGGCCGCGATGGTGCAGACTGCGATGTCCTGGAGAAGCCCGTGCATGGTCTCGTCGTATAGGGGGCGCACCCGCCCGTCCAAGGGTCGTGGGCGAAACCCGTACCATGCCGGGGCGCGAAACGTGGGCGGGAGCGCCGCAATCCTCTAGGCAGCTCCCCGCGACCGAAGGTCGAGGTCTCGCGACGCCGCTCGCGACCGGGCCGGGCGTCCCGGTCGGTGGCGCTATTGACGGACGATCGTGTCGAGACTGCCGAAGCGGCGCCATTGCCGCAGGGGATCGGCCAGGGCCTTGCCGCCGCGCCCGTTCACCGGCCCGTTGTAGAACCCGCTTTTCTTGAGCTGGGCCTGGACCGCCTTGATGGTGTCCGCCGACCAGTTCGCGGCGCGGTCGGTCAGCTCGAGCGACGCCTCGCCGGAATCGGAGGCGACGCCCTGGAGCAGCAGGCGGCCCGCCGCCTGCGGGTCCTTGCGGACGCCCCGTCCCTCGTCGAGCAGGATCGCGGCCGGGATGTATCCGCGCGGATCGCCCAGCTCGGTGGCCTTTCTGAAGTACTCGAGCGCGCTGCCGGGCACCTTCGCGGCCCCGTCCTGGGCGAGAACGCCGAGGTTGTAGGTGGCGATGGCCGAGCCGGCGGCGGCCGCCCGGGTCAGCAGTTCCACGGCGCGTGCGGGATCACGGGCCGTTCCGACCCCCTGCATGGACGCGACCGCCAGGTTGATCGCTCCATCCGGGCTCCCCTTGGCGGCGGCGCGCTCGTAGAGCGCCACGGCCGCGACCGGGTCCTTCGCAACGCCGTCGCCGGATTCCAGCAGCAGCCCGAGGCTCACCATGGCGCGCAGATCCCCTCGCCCGGCAGCCTCCCGATAGAACTTGATCGCCTCCTCGCGCCGCCCGCCCGCAGCCAGGGCACGGGCCAGCAGCGCCGTGTAATGGGGCATGTCCGGATGCACGAAGGTGGCCCGCCGGCAGGCGTTGATCGCCACCTCGGCGTTGCGGGCGAGATCCGCGAGCGGCGTTCCGGCCGCGTTGGCGGTGGCGTCCCGCGGATGGGTCGCCATGCTCTCGCAGAGCTGGTCGGGCGGGGAATTGACGTCGTCGACCTCCGGCAGCGAGGCGAGCAGGTCGCGCGCCTCCGTCGCGTGCCGGCCGTCGGGATTGCGGGTCAGGTAGAACTCCACCAGCGGCCGCATCCGGGAGCGCTGGGCCAGGTCCCACAGGCGGTCGTCGGACGCGGAGGGGTTCTCGGGCGTGCTCCGGAGGGCGCCTGTTTCGCCGGACAGGGACGCGACCTGCGTTCCCATCATGGCCCGCACCTCGGCGGCGTGCGGCCCCTCGGGGAAGCGCTGCAGGTAGATGCGCAGCAGCGCCGGATCGCGCCCTGCCGCCGCGAGCTGCCAGAGCTGCGTCTCGGGCGAGGCGGCGACCGCGCGGCCGGGTGCGAAGTAGAATTGCCGCGTGAGGGAGGAGTTCTCCCAGGGCACCTGGTAGCCGCCGGTGGCGGCCAGCACGTCCTTTCGGACCGAGATCATCATGGAGGCGACGTCCTGGCCCTGGGTCGCCATGTGGCTGAGCACGGCCTTGGCGAAGGGCGAGTTCCGGCCGCCACCGTCAAAGGCCGTGTTGTCGGGCTGGGTCGCGTAGGAGATCAGGAAGCCGGCGGCGTTGCCGACCCGGGCGAGGCCGTTCTCCAGGCCCTCCGAGGGTGCGTCGCCCGATTTGGCCAGCGGGTTGTTGCGGCAGGCGTCCAGGAAGACGATCTTCAGCGCCGGCACCTTTTCCAGGTCCGTGATGACGGCCGAGAGCCTGAGCGTCTGCTGGGCGATGTCGTCGCGGCTGCGGATCCTGGCGTCGACCGGCACGAGATAGTTCTGCTGGGAGAGCTGGAAGCCGTGCCCGGCGTAGTAGACGAGGGCCACATCGGCCGTCCGGGCCGCCCGGACGAAGCGGGCGACCAACTCCTTCATCTCGGCCAGCCCGAGATCCGCGCCTGCGATCACCTCGAAGTCGCGCGCCTTCAGGGCCGCCGCCATGTCGCTCGCGTCGTTGAGCGGATTCTTCAGGACCGGGAGCCCCTGGTAGCTCCCGTTGCCCATCACGAGCGCGACCCGCTTTTCCGCCAGGGCGGAGGCCTGCCCGATCAGGCCTGCCGCCAGCGTGAGCGCCAGCAGTGCAGCCGCGCGGAGGCAGAGTGCCCTAAAGGCCCACTGCCCGCGCGAGCCGCGTCTCGACCGATTGAAGCGCACCTGCAATCGCATTGCCCTGCCTAACCTGCAATCGGGCCACCGCGGGCTCGTCCGCCCGGATCAGCGCGATGGCCTTGCGGACCTCCGCGACGGCCGCCCGCACGATGCCCCGCGCTTCCGCCACCGTTCCGGCGGCCTGGACCTGCCGGGCCGCCGCCCGGATCACGGCCGTCACCGCCCGGAGCGGCGGCGGCAGCTGGAGGATGCGGCTCTCCAGGTCCGTCGCATATTGGCCCAATGCGCCGCCGACGCAATTCTTGTAGTCGCCCGCCCCGCGCCGTTCGCACTCGGCGATGCGGCGATCGAGGTTGGCCGAGGAGCGCTGGATGAAGGACAGCGTCTCGCGCGCGGTCTGGGTGGTCCCGGAGCCGGAGCCCTGGCCCGTGCCGAGGCTCGGCCCTCCGCCGGCTCCCGCACCGCCGCCACCGACCAGCGCGAAGTCGATCTGGGCCGGCACGGTGTTCACGGAGGCGAAGCTCTGCGGCAGCTGACGCGACAGGGTCGGCGACACCGCCGCGACGTCGCGCGCACCGGGCACCGGCCCCTGCGCCGGGGCGCTGACAGGGTTCGTCGTCGAGGCCAGGATGCTGGCCGGGATCGGCAGGCCGAGCAGGAACGGGTAGCTGAGCCGGCCCTCGATGCCGCTGCCGTAGACGTTCGGCGAGAAGCCGGCCGGGAGCCCGGCCTGGATCTGGGCTGTCGTCTGCCCGACCGCCCCGGCCCCGCCGGCGCTCGCGGATTGCCCGGTCGCCTGGGTGTCGAAGACGGAGTTCGTCACGCTCGGCGTGCCGGTGCTCGTGCCGATCAGCCCGCCCGCGCCCGCGGGGGCGGCGACGCTGCCGAACGCATAGCTCCTGGCGACGCTTCCACCGGTCTGCCGCCCGACCAGTCCCCCGACGCCGCTGCCGCCGGCCGCGGCGCCGCTCGCGAAGGCATCCGCGATGCTGCCGCTGCTGGACCCTGCGAGGCCGCCGATCGCGCTCGAGCCGGAGCCGCTGCCCGTGGCCGCGCCCGTCGCATAGGAGCGCGAGATGGTGCCGGTGTTGGTGCCGACCAATCCGCCTGCATCGACCGGCGCCGTCGCCGCACCGGTCGCGAAGGAGAGGGTGACCGTGCCGTCGTTCTCCCCGACGAGACCGCCCGCCCCGCCGGCCGTGTTGGTGGACTGGGCCGTGCCGGAGGCGGACGAGTTCGTGACCGTTCCGTCGTAATTGTGCCCGAGCAGCCCGCCGACGTGAAAGGCGCTGCCGCCGACCGGGCCCGAGGCGCTCGATCCGGTGATGGTTCCGCCGCGGTTCTCCCCGACGAGACCGCCGGCATCGTTGCCCGTGCCCGAAACGGCGGCGCTCGAGCTCGAATTGGCGATCGTGCCGCTGTTCGAGCCGACCAGGCCGCCGACTGCCGTGACGCCGGACACGGAGCCGCTGGACGCGCTGTCCGCCACGGTCGCGCCGGCCGACAGCACGCCGGCCAGCGCGCCGACCGGGTCGTTGCCGGCCATTCTGACATTCGTCAGCCGGACGTTGCCGACCGTCCCGCCGAGCGTGCCGAACAAGCCGACGCCGCCGCTGCCCGGGCGGTTCACCGCAAGACCGTCGATCGCGCGACCGCGTCCGTCCAGCGAGCCGGTGAAGCCGGTCTGGAAGCCGATCGGCACGAATCCGGCGTTGCCGTTCCACAAGGCCGTGCCGCTGGCGTCGATGTCGTTGGCGAGCGCGTAATTGCCGGCCAGCAGCGCCGCGCTCGTTCCCATTCCCTGCAGCCCGTACACGTCCGCGATCAGGAAGGGCGATGCCGCGGAGCCGTCGCCGCCCTGCGCCCGCAGGAAGCTCGCGGTGCCGGTCGCGACCGTGAAGGTGCCGGCCCTGAAGGCCGGCAGCGCCGCGGCGTTCTGGACCCAGTTGCCGCGGTTGAGCTGGAAGGCCCCGGCGCTGACCGCTCCGGTGGCCGACACGGTACCAATCGCCGGGAGGCCCGGGTTGGAGCTCGTGTTCCCGGCGCTGACGAACAGAACGTTCCGGACCGACACGTCGGCCGCGATGCTCATGTTGCCGCCCGTCACGAAGGCCGTCGATCCGCCCGCGAGGGTCACGGGCGCGTTGATCGAGAGGCCGAGCACCGATTGCAGCGCCAGGCTCCCGGCCGAGGCCGTGATCGGCGCCGCCACCACGATCGCCCCCGCGGCGTTCAGGGCGAGGTTGGTCGGCGCGGTCCAGCTGAGCGGCGCCAGCACCGTGATGTTGCCGGTCTGCGAGCCGCCCGTTCCGGTCGTCACGATGACGTTGGCGCTCGCCAGCGCATTGAGCAGCGTCGCGGCGTTGATGTTGGAATCGTCGGCGTTCGGCGTGAATTGCGTGCCGGTCTGGGGCCCGATGGGGGTGTTGAGCGTGCCGGGCGCCGTTGTGGTGCCGCTGTCGGGAGCGCTCGAGATCGTGACGTTGTAGGGGTCGAGTAGGAGCGTGCCGAAGGCCCCGGCCGCGGCCGAAAGATCCGCCGTGCCGTTATAGGCCAGAACGGACCTGCCCGAGACCTCCGCGAAGCCGCCGTTGCCGCCCTGCGGCCCGCCGCGGGCGGATATCAGGCCGGCAAAGGACGTCGTCTGGTCGGACCACAGCACGACCTGCCCGCCGTCTCCCCGGACCGTGGCGTCCGACCGGATCGTCGTGGCGGCGCCGACGGTCGTGGTCGAGGCCCGCTGAAGCGTGCCGCCGCCCTTGTACTCGCCTCCCACCCGGATCGTGCCGCCGCCGGTCGCCCCGCTCGCGTCGAGCGTCGCGCCCGTGAGCCGGACGGCATCGCCCGTGATCGTGATGTCGCCGCCGCGTGCGGCGCGGCTCCGGGCCGTCGCCCCGGGCCGGCGGCTGCGCTGGGTCGCGCTGGCGTCGAGCCTGCCGGAGACGGTGACGGTTCCGCCACCGCCGCCGCCCAGCACGATGGCGCCGGACCGGCCGCCGATGCTGCGCGCCTCGACCACGCCGGACAGGTTGATGGTCTGACGCGCGGCCTCCCGGAGGCTCGCGGCCTGCATCTCCACCCGTCCGCCCGGAGCCCGGATCGTGCCGCTGTGCCGGATCAGGGCGCGATCCGTCCCGACGCCCGCTTCCGACGGCACCGAGACCTGGAGAAAGCCGTCGCCGGACACGTCGAGCGTGACGCTCTCGCCCGCGCCGAAGCCGACCCTGCCCATGGGCACGTTGACGAGGCCGGAATTCTCGACCTGTCCGCCGATCAGGGCCGCATAGCCGCCCGCCCCGATGTCGATCGTGCCCGCGTTGACAACGGCGGCGGAGCGGCCGTGACCCGCGAAGCTGCGGCGGCCCGCCTTGAAATCCTCGTCCGCGATGTCGAGCGTCGAGGCCACGAACCCGGCCGCCCGGACGATCCCGGTCGGCGTGATCGCGATCCCGTTGGGGTTCACGAGGTAGACCCGGCCGTTTGCGTTGAGCTGCCCGGCAATGGTGGACGGCGTGGAGCCGGTGACCCGGTTCAGGAGCGTCGCGGATGCGGAGGGCTGCTGCGCGTCGACCCGCGCGCCGGTGCCGATCGAGAACCCCTGCCAATTGACGATCGCCGTCTGGGACGTCTGCTGGATCGCCATGGCGTTCGGCCGGGGCGTGCCGACGCTGACCGCGCCGTAGGCGACGCTGGGCCCGGTCGGCAGTTCCGCCGCCACGGCCTGAAGGGCGCCGCACAGCGCCGTGCCGGCCAGCAGGCCGAAGGTGAGACGAGAGCTCAGGCGCGTCATCGAAGCACGGACCTCACAACGGCTCGGCCGTCACGTCGTCAAAACCGGATGGATCCCACGACGGTGAAGCGATTGCCGTCGGGGAAGAAATCGTCGCGGAACCGCCGCCCGAACTCGAGCGTCAGCGAAGCCTGCGCCAGCTCTTCGACCGCCGCCGCGAGCCGCAGGCCGACGCCGACCGCGCTGACGTTCAGGCGGGAGCGCTCGAAGATCGTCGGCTGCTCCAGATAGAGCTGGCCGGTGGCACCGAACACGTAGGGCGCGACGGAAACCGGGGTCGAGCCGACCGGCACGGTCCAGGGCGAGGACAACTCGCCCCGCACCACCCAGCCGCTGTCCCCGCCGAGGGTTCCGGCATCGAAGGTGGAGAGCTCGAGAAACGACGCGAAGCCGATCTGCTCGCTGCGCGGCAGAACCTGACCGAAGGACGTCTGCCCCCGCACATAGATCGACGCGACGAGGTGCTCGACGATTGGCTGGACGAAGGTCACGCTGCCTTCGAGCTTCTGGAACTCGGCATCCGCGCCGAAGCGGGACAGCGGCAGAAGCGGGGTCGCGCTGGCGGCGTTGCGGGCGCCGAGCCCGTCGATGCCGAGCGACAGCAGGGCCCGGCCGGAGAGAACGCCGCCGCCGTCGAACCGCATGTCGCCGTCGGTTGCGAGGCGGAAGATCCGCAGCCGGTCGAGCGACAGCGGCAGCGAGAGCCCGGGAGCGAGCAGGCGCAGATCCTCCGAGGTGACGTCGAACATCGCCTCGCTGCTCAGGTTGTACAGGCGGGTCCGAAGCCACGGATAGCGGAGCCGAAAGGAAAGCCGGTCGTACACGCTCGCCGTCTGGATGCCGTTCTGCAGGCGTGGCGTGGTGCGGCTTTCCGTTGCCTCCACGTTGAAGGTCAGGCCGTCCGTGCCGAGCGGGACCACGCCGCCGACCGACAGCGTGCGGAGCCGGGGCTCGCCCCCGACGAGGCTGCCGTACCCCGTGGAATCGTTGCCGCCGGGGTGGCCGAACGCCCGGATGTAGATCGTCTCGCCGAGGCCGAGCAGCGTGTTGGCGTCGAGGCCGGCCCCAATCGAGAAGCCGCCGAGCGACCCTGCGAGGGTGTTGTCGCCGCCGAAGAAGCCCGTGACCGGCCGGTACTTCGTTTCCACGATCAGAACCGTTCCGCCGGCTGCAGAGCCGGTCGCGAGAGCGGATCGCAACGCAACGCCGGGCGTGTCCCCGGCCAGCAGGAGCTTT
>JAQGJJ010000164.1 GCA_028290695.1 Enterovirga sp.
CCCCCGTCGCCAAGTCTGCTCCGTAACGAGCGGCAGGTCCGGTCCGAAATCGCCGCCCGTGCCGGCCGCAAGGCCGGACGTGGTGGTCGTCCTGTCGGGGTTCTCGGGCCGAGCCCGGAGACCACGCGGGAGGAGCATCACGGGGACGCCGAAAGGCTCTCACAAAAAACTAGATCGAGCGTTTCGGCGTCCCACGCCCCTCGCTTGGTTTCACCCGCTCTTTGACTCGGCAGATCCACCAGACCCCGGGCCGGGGAGGGACGGCGCGTGGGCAGGTGCCTGGCCCGCCGGCGGGCCGGGCGCCGGTCTGCCCGGTGTTGCGGCCGCCGCTCCGCCTAGCCGGAGATGGCGGCCTTCTGCTTCTCGACGAGATCCGCGACGCCGGCCTTGGCGAGGCGCAGCAGCTGCAGGAACTCGTCCTCGGAGAAGGGCTTGCCCTCGGCCGTGCCCTGCACCTCCACGATGCCGCCCGAGCCCGTCATGACGAAATTCGCATCCGTCTCGGCCGCGGAATCCTCCTCGTAATCGAGGTCCAGGACGGGCGTGCCCGCATGGATGCCGCAGGAAATGGCCGCGACGTGGTCCTTCAGCGGGTCGACCGAGATGATCGAGCGGGCCCGCATCCAGGCGAGGCAGTCGTGCAGGGCCACCCAGGCGCCCGTGATGGAGGCGGTGCGGGTGCCGCCGTCGGCCTGGATGACGTCGCAATCGAGCGTGATCTGGCGCTCGCCGAGGGCCTGCAGGTTCACGACCGCACGGAGCGAGCGGCCGATCAGGCGCTGGATTTCCTGGGTGCGGCCGGACGGCTTGCCGGATGTGACCTCCCGGCGCGTGCGCTCGTGGGTGGCGCGGGGCAGCATGCTGTATTCGGCCGTCACCCAGCCCTTGCCCGAGCCGCGCAGCCACGGCGGAGGCCGGTCCTCGAGCGAGGCCGTGCACAGCACGCGCGTGTTGCCGAACGCCACCAGGCAGGAGCCCTCGGCATAGCGCGCGACGCCGCGCTCCAGCGTCACGGGCCTGAGTTCGTCCGACCGGCGCTTCGAGGGCCGCATGAGTCACACTCCTGTGGGGAAGCGGCGCTGATAGGGGCTGGCCCGGCCTGCGGCAACCCGGCGGGCTTGCGTAGCGTCGGCCCGGTCGGCACATAATCCCACCATGAATGCGCCGATCGCCCCGCAGCGGCCGAGCCGCGCCCTGTCCGACCTCAACGAGCGCTCGCGCGAGATCTTTCGCCAGATCGTCGAGAGCTACCTCGCGACCGGAGAGCCCGTCGGATCGAAGAACATCGCCCGCATCATCCCGATGACGCTGTCCTCCGCCTCCGTCCGCAACGTCATGGCGGAGCTCGAGGGCGCGGGCCTCATCTTCGCGCCCCACACGAGCGCCGGCCGCCTGCCGACCCAGACCGGGCTGCGCTTCTTCGTCGATTCGCTGCTGGAGATCGGGGATGTGGCCTCGGACGAGCGCGAGCGCATCGAGGCGCAGATGCGGGCCGCCGCCACGCGCCAGACCTTCGACACGGCGCTCGCCGAAGCCTCCGCGCTCCTGTCCGGTGTCTCCCGGGGCGCGGGCGTGGTGGTGACCACCAAGTCGAACGCCCGCCTCAAGCACATCGAGTTCGTGCGCCTCGATCCTGTCCGGGCCCTCGTGGTGCTCGTGTCGGACGACGGATCGGTCGAGAACCGCCTCCTCGACCTGCCGCCGGGGCTGCCGGCGTCCGCCCTGGTCGAGGCGTCCAACTTCCTGAACGCACGCGTGACGGGCCGGACGCTCGGCGAGGTCAGGGCCGAGATCGAAACGCGCCGGGCCGACATGGAGCGCGAGCTCGACGAGATCACGGCACGGCTGGTGGAGGCCGGGCTGGCCACGAGCGTCGGGTCGCCGAGCGGGCGCCAGCTCATCGTGCGGGGCCAGGCGAACCTGCTGGAGGACCTGCGGGCCGCCGAGGACCTCGACCGCATCCGCCTCCTGTTCGCGGATCTCGAAACGCAGACGGACGTGATCGACCTCCTCACCCGGTCGGAGGAGGGCGAAGGCGTCCGCATCTTCATCGGCTCGGAGAACCGGCTGTTCTCGCTGTCCGGCTCCTCCATGATCGCCGCCCCGTTCCGGGACGGCCAGCAGCGCATCGTGGGGGCTGTCGGGGTGATCGGGCCGACACGCCTGAACTACGCCCGCATCGTGCCGATGGTGGATTTCACCGCCCGGGTCGTATCGCGGCTGCTGGAAGGCGGACGGTAGCGGCTACGCGGGAGGACAGAGGCCAAGGGAGGAAGCAAGGAGGCGACCGGATGGGACGTTCGACGTTCGTCCTGCCGACTCTCCAGTCCTTGACCGTCACAGGAACGTGTCAGTCCAGACGATCCGTCGGTCTGCCTGACAAGCCCCTCAGCATGAGCGCCGCCGCGATCAGGTTCAGCCCGGCCAGAACCAGCGCGAGGGTCGGCACCGACAAGCCGAGCCCCGACGACAGCACCGCCATGGCACCCGCGCCCGCCACGATGAACAGCGAGTTGACGACGTTATTCGCCCCGATCGTTCGGGCCTTCGCGTCCGCCGGGGCGGCGTGCTGCATGAGGGCGAAAAGCGGCAGCGCGTAGAAGCCGCACGCCACCGCGAGCAGAAACAGGATCCCGGCCACGACCCACGGGCCGGGGGAGGCCAGCACCTCGAGCAGCAGCCGTCCGACACCGTCCGATGCCGGCAGCGCGGCGGTCGCGAACGCGAACAATGTGAGGAAACCGGACATGGCGAGCCCCGCCCAGGGCACCGGGCGGGGCGTGATCTCGCCCTGGAGGTGGCGGGCGCACAGGAGCGAGCCGGCCGCGATGCCGACCGAGAACACGGCCAGCAGACAGCTCGCGACGGCCTCGTCGCCGCCCAGCAGATCCCGGGCGAGCGCCGGAACGAACGACAGAAGCGTCGCCCCGAACGCCCAAAACCACGAGATTCCGAGAAGCGACAGCCACACGGTCCGGTTGGCCCGCGCCTCCCGCAGCACCGCCAGCGTCCCGAAGCCGTGAGCCGGTCCACCCGTCGACAGGACCGGTGGCGCCGGCGGGATCAAGCGGGACGACGCGAAACCGAGCACGGCGGTCACCAGCATCACGACCGAGACGACCGTGGTGCCGTCGTCGAGGCCGATGAGCGAGCCGCCCAGGATGCTGCCGAGCAGGATCGCCATGAAGGTGGCGCCCTCGATCAGGGCGTTGCCGTCGACCAGTTCGTCAGGTTGGAGATGAGCCGGCAGGAGGCTGTACTTGACCGGGCCGAACACCGCCGCCTGACAGCCGAGCACGAACAGCACGGCAAAGAGCGCGGCGAGGCTGCCGCTCACGAGCGCGCCGGCCGCCACCGCCATGATGCCGATCTCGAGGAGCTTCAGCCGGCGCGCCAGCACGGCCTTGTCCATCCGGTCCGCCAGCGAGCCCGCATAGGCGGACAGAACGATGAACGGCGCCACGAAGGTCGCGCCCGCGAGTGCCGTGAGCGAAGCCGGATCCAACCCCGACGCTCCGCCCGCCCTGTAGGCGACGAACAGCGCCATGGCCTGCTTGAACAGGTTGTCGTTGAAGCCCCCGAAGGCCTGGGTCCAGAACAGGGGCGCGAAGCGCCGCCGACGCAGCAGCTGAAAACCGGTCTCGCGGGCCATGCTGCGTCTTCCGTGGTCGAGGGCCCGCGAGGAGCGTCGGGCCGCCCGGAAGGCCGGCGCAGGCCGACCATGGACGATCCGC
>JAQGJJ010000177.1 GCA_028290695.1 Enterovirga sp.
GCGACGAGCGGCGCGCCGACCCCGAAGATCAGCGGAATCAGCAGGTATTCGAGCCGGGCGGCCGTGCCGAACCCGGCGAGCGCAGCGGACCCGGCATAGAGGCCGACGAGCGCGGTCGCACCGCCGATCACGAGGTTCGTCTGCACCGACGAGATCGCCGCGACGGCACCGATACGCAGGATGTCGCGCGTCAGGGGCCAGCGCAGCCGGGTCCAGCGCGGCCGCACCACGCTCCGGCCGGAGAGCATGTACCAGCCGAGCACGAGAAGCCCGCCGACGTTGAAGGCGACGAGCGCCAGGCCCCCGCCCGCGACCCCGAATCCGGGCAGTGGGCCCCAGCCGAAGATCAGGACGGGCGAGAGGGGAACGAGCAGGACCACGCCGCCGCACACGACCAGCGCCGGAACCAGCATGTTGCCCGTACCGCGCAGCACGCTCGCCAGCGCGTTCATCACGAAGGTGAGCACGTTCGCGGCGAACACCACGTTGGAATAGGCGAGCGCAGCCTCGAGCGAAGCGCCCTCCCCGCCGAGGGCGCCGTAGAGCAGGCGCCCGAACAGGAGCACCCCGACCGAGAAGGCGGCCCCGATCAGGCCGTTGATGACGACCGCGTGCAGCAGCAGCGCGTCCGCGTCGGCGCGTCGTCCGCCGCCGAGCGCGCGCGCGACCGCCGACGAGATGCCGCCGCCAAGCGCGCCCGCCGACAGCATCTGCATCAGCATCACACCGGGAAAGACGAGCGCCATGCCGGCGAGCGCATCGGTGCCGAGCTTGCCCACCCAGTAGGTCTCGATCAGCCCGGTCGAGGCCTGCGCCAGCATCACCAGGATGTTGGGCCAGGCGAGCCGGAGCAGCGTCGGCAGGATCGGTCCGTCGAGCAGCGCGCGGGTGCGCGGATCGAGGGTGGGCGCAGGTTCGGGCCGGACCGGCTCAGGCGACAGGGCGATCGCGGCGCTCACGTCGGCGCTCCGGCCGGCGGAACATCGAACACGAGGCAGGTGGTCGAGGCGGTGGCGTAGACCTTGCCGGCCTCGTCGACGAGCCGGGCGTCCGCCACGGCCGTGTTGCGGCCGACATGCACCGCCCGGCCCTCGCCGGTGACGATTCCGGTCCGGTCCGTCACGGCCCGGATGTAGTTCACCTTGATCTCGAGCGTGGTGTAGCCGCGTCCGGCGGGCAGCGTGGAATGCACCGCGCAGCCCATCACCGAATCGAGCAGGGTCGCGAGGATCCCGCCGTGCACGCTGCCGATCGGGTTGTAGAGATACTCGCCGGCGCTCATGGACATGCGGACGGCGCCCGCCTCGACGGACAGGAGGGCGATGCCGAGCAGCGCCATCACGGGCGGCGGCGGATGCTCCCCGGACATCATGGCCCGCAGGTGCTCGATGCCGGCCAGCCCGCGCGCCGCCCGTGCGGCCCGGGTCGGGTCCGACCAGGTGACGGTGCGCCGGCGTTCGGTGGCAGGCTGGCCGATCTCGTTCATGCGGCACGTCCGATCCGCTCCCCCGGTGTCAAATACCGAGCTTGCCATTTAGGCGTATATGCACCTATATCGGCCAGGACAAGTCCCGGACCGGCCGCCGCTATCAGCCCGAGCTTCACCATGGACCATTGCAACGCGCTCGCCATCCGAAAGGCGGCGCGCCACGTCACGCAGCTCTACGACCGCCATCTTGCTTCGGTCGGCCTGAAGGTGACGCAATATTCCGTGCTGATGCGGCTGCGCCATCTCGGGCCCCGCACCATCAACGAGCTCGCGGCCGAACTGCAGATGGACCGCACCACGATGGGCCGCACCATCCGGCCGCTCGAGCGGGACGGTCTCGTGTCCGTGACGGCCGACCCGTCCGACGGGCGCCGGCGTGCCTTGGCGCTCACCGCGGCGGGCCTCGAGCGCCTGCGCGCCGCACGGGCCGGATGGCGAGCCGCGCAGGACCAGTTCGAGGCCGCCTACGGCGCCGAGGAGGCGCTGCGGCTTCGCGAAACGCTGGCCGGCCTCAACGCCTGCGACTTCACCCTCCCGGCCTCGCCCACGAACATCGGAGACAACCCATGATCTCGGACAGGCTCGCGGCGGCGCTGGCGCGGCGCGACATCCATTACGGCTGGGTCGTGGTGGCGGCCACCTTCCTGGTGATGGTGTCGACGGCTGCCGCCATGGGCAATCTCGGCGTCTTCCTGGTCCCGCTCCAGAAGGAGTTCGGCTGGGATACCGGCTCGATCTCGGCCGCCCTGGCGCTGCGCCTGCTCCTGTTCGGGCTCATGGCCCCGTTCGCAGCCGCCCTCATCCAGCGCTACGGCATCCGCCGCATCGTGGCGGCCGCGCTCGGCCTGATCGTGGCCGGGCTCGGGCTCTCGACCGTGTTCATGACCCAGCTCTGGCACCTGTGGCTGTTCTGGGGGGTGATGATCGGCTTCGGCACCGGGCTCACCGCGATGGTGCTGGGCGCGACCGTCGCGAACCGCTGGTTCGTGAAGCAGCGCGGGCTGGTTCTCGGCCTCCTGACGGCGAGCTCCGCGACGGGCCAGCTCGCCTTTCTGCCGCTCGCCGCCTGGATCGCGGACACCGAGGGCTGGCGCATGGCCGTCATCCCGGTCGCGATCGTCTGCGCGGTGGCGGCCGGGCTCATGTTCCTGTTCGGGCGCGACCACCCGTCCGAGCTGAACCTGCCGTCCTTCGGCGAGACGCGCGTGGTGCCGCCCCCGCCGCGGCCGACGCACAACGCCTTCGTCAACGCCTTCGTGGTGCTGCGGGAAGCGTCCCGCTCGCCGGCGTTCTGGATTCTGTTCTTCTCGTTCTTCGTGTGCGGCCTCTCCACGAACGGGCTCGTGCAGACCCACTTCATCCCGCTCTGCATCGATTTCGGCATGAAGAACGTCGAGGCCGCCTCCGTGCTCGCCATGATGGGCGCGTTCGACTTCGTCGGCACCGTTCTGTCCGGCTGGCTGTCCGACCGCTACGACAACCGCAAGCTGCTCGCCTGGTATTACGGGCTGCGCGGGCTGTCGCTGCTGTTTCTGCCCATGTCGACCTTCTCGTTCTATGGGCTGTCGATCTTCGCCGTCTTCTACGGCCTCGACTGGATCGCCACCGTTCCGCCGACCGTGAAGCTCGCGGGCCAGGAATTCGGGCGCGAAAAGGCGGCGCTGGTGTTCGGCTGGGTGTTCACGGGCCACCAGTTCGGCGCCGCAACGGCGGCGCTCGGCGCCGGCCTCAGCCGCGACGCCTTCGCGAGCTACCTGCCGGCCTTCTACACCGCCGGCGCCGCCTGCATGCTGGCCGCGATGGCGGTGCTGATGATCCGGGGGAGCGGGACGGCACCGAAGCTCCGGGCCGTTCCGGCCTAGATGCAGAAGGGGCTGCCGACCGGCCGCCCCTTCTCCCCCGCCCGGCGCTCACGCACGCGCGGTCGTGACGAACTTCGAGTTCAGATAGGCTTCGATCGCCTCCGAACCGCCCTCACTGCCGTAGCCGGAATCCTTGATGCCGCCGAACGGCACCTCGGGCAGCGCCAGTCCGTGGTGGTTGATCGACACCATGCCGGACTCGACCTGGGAGGCGACCCGTTCGGCCGTGTCGGCCGAGCGCGTATAGGCGTAGGCGGCGAGGCCATAGGGAAGGCGGTTCGCTTCCGCGAACGCCTCGTCGTCCTCCGCGAAGGAGCGGATCGCCGCGATCGGCCCGAAGGGCTCCTCGTTCATGAGCCGGGACGTGAGCGGCACGTCGTCGAACACCGTCGGTTCGAAGAAGTAGCCCTGGTTGCCGATGCGCTTGCCGCCCGTGCGCAACGTCGCCCCGCTCGCCTGCGCGTCCGAGACGAAGCCCTCCATGGCGGTGATGCGCCGGTCGTGCACCAGCGGTCCCATGCGGGTGTCCGGGTCCAGCCCGTCGCCGACCTTGATGGCCTGCGCGGCCTTCGTGAAGCGCTCGACGAAGTCCTCCTTCACCGATTCGTGGACCAGGAAGCGGGTCGGCGCGACGCAGACCTGCCCGGCATTGCGGAACTTGTTGGCCGACAGGATCGAGACCGCCTTGTCGAGGTCCGCGTCCTTGAACACGATTGCCGGGGCGTGCCCGCCGAGTTCCATCGTGACCCGCTTCATGTGCTGGCCCGCCATGGCGGCGAGCTGCTTGCCGATCGCCGTCGAGCCCGTGAACGAGATCTTCCGGATAACCGGGTGCGGGATGAGGTAGCCCGAGATGTCGGCCGGCACGCCGACCACGAAGCCGATCACGTCGCCCGGCACGCCGGCGTCCAGGAAGGCCCGCACGAGGGCGGCGCAGCTCGCCGGCGTCTCCTCCGGCCCCTTCAGGATCACCGAGCAGCCGGTGCTGAGGGCGGCCGAGACCTTGCGGACCGCCTGGTTGATCGGGAAGTTCCAGGGCGTGAAGGCCGCGACCGGCCCCACGGGCTCGCGCACCACGATCTGCATCACGCCGTCGGCGCGGGCCGGGATGACGCGGCCATAGGCGCGCTTTCCCTCCTCCGCGAACCAGTCGATCACGTCGCCGGCCGCCAGCGTCTCGCCCTTCGCCTCGGCCAGCGGCTTGCCCTGCTCGACCGACATGATGCGGGCGATGTCGTCCGCGCGCTCGCGCATCAGGTTCGCGGCCTTGCGCATGATCTTCGAGCGCTCGAAGGCCGAGACCTTGCGCCAGATCCTGAAGCCGCGCTCGGCGGCCTCGAGCGCCTCGTCGAGATCCGCGATGCCGGCCACCGGGTGCCGGCCGATTTCCTCGCCGGTGGCCGGGTTGACGATCGGCATGGTCTTGCCCGAGCGCGCGCCGCGCCACTCACCCGCGATGTGCAGATCGACCTTGGGGTACATGCCTCGCCTTCCCGTGCTGGGTTACGGCGCTGCTCTTAAGCGATACCCGGCCCGGCCTCCAGAGCGGACGCTCAGATGGGCCGCCGCTGGGCCCAGAACCAGTACAGGCCGTAGGCCGGGATCACGGCGAGCGGAATGGTGCGGATCGGCATGGACAGGAACACGTCCGATGTGCCCTCGACCAGGCTCCAGTGGAGGCTCCCGATCAGGAACAGGCTCGGCGCACTCGGGAACCGCAGGCTGGAAATGCGGCCGCAGAGCAGGAGAACGGGAAACATGAAGACCACCGGGAACAGGAGGAAGCCCGGCAGGCCGAACAGCGCCAGCCCTTCCATCGGCAGGGCGAAGTTGAGAAAGGCGATGCGGCCGTGCTCGATCATGCCGAGTTGCCAGAACAGCCAGTCTCCGTAGCCGTAGTCGAAATACTCCTTGTCGCCGAAAAAGCTCGGCTTCACGCGTTCCATCACCTGGTCCAGCGGCTCCAACCCGAGCGGCGCCACGACCTTCGTCTGGGCCGCGACGGCGTCGAGAAGCGCGACATAGGACAGCCGGTTGCCGATGTTGAAGTTGTCTCCGAAGTAATCGTAGGTGGTGATCCCGGATTCGTAGTTCGCCCGGAAATTCTCCTGAGCCCGCAGCTGCGCGACGTATTCGGGTTCGGTCACCGCCCGAACCGCCGTCGTGAGTGCATGGTCGAGGAACTGCGAGGCGTTCATCTGGTCCCGCACGGTCCGGAGCTCGAGCGCCACCGGGGACAGGTAGGCGCTGAACAGGTACATGGCGAAGCCCGCCACCACGAGGTGCCGCACCGCGATCGCTTTCAGGAGAAAGGCCGCGAGGAACACGCAAAGAACGGCGTTCACGACGAGCGCGCGCGCGTTCAGGAACAGCGACAGCACAACCACCAGCCCGAGCATCATGGCCACCCGGCGGCTGACGAACTCATGGCCCTGGGTCATCCGGACCGTGGCGACCACCTCGGCCGAGAAGCCGAGAAACAGGAGACTCATGAGCGCATAAGCGATCACAAAGGCCGCCCCGCTCTCGACGCCTTCGACGTCGCCGCGGCCGCCGAGCACACCCACGATCGCCCCGGCCGTGATGCCGAGCAGGAAGCAGATGAGGCCGATCACCCGCAGGTCCTCCACGCGCCAGAGCTTCGGAAAGATCGTCCGGCCGCGATCGAGGCGGCGCGCCAGCAGGATGAGCCCGACCTCGAGCGCCATCAGCAGGTTGACCAGGCCATAGGCGACGAGCGGGTCCTCCAGGTGCTGGTCGATCGGCTGCAGGTAGAGCACCTTCACCAGCAACGCCCCGCCCGTGTAGCGGAAGGCGAACAGGGCGCAGAGCACGGTGTAGAGGTCGCGCCCCATCGCCAGGATGGGCGTGAATCCGATCACGATCGAGGACAGGCTGAGGGCCAGGACGAGCGCGTCGGCGCCGAGGGCGAGCTGGACGATCGCCAGCAGCACCAGCCCGGCGCCGAACGCCGCGATCTCCCACGAGACCTTGAGGGCGTCCTGGGTCCGGGAGGTCGACAGGCTGCCGGCGTCGGCCCGGACGTTCATCGTTGCATACCTCTCGGCCGGAGCGGCGGGGCCCGCACGGCGCCTGGAAGCGCGGCGCTGCCTGTCTGCTTGTCAGAACTGGAAATACACGAAGTCGATGCTGCCAAACACTCCGAACAGCGCAATGTCGTAGAACAGCGCCACGGCCGCCAGCGTTGCGACAATCCAGCTCCGCCGCATGCGCCTGAGCAGATCCGGGCGGCGGGCGAGGAGGCCGTCGACGACGACGAGCACGCCGACGTGGCCGGCCAGGACCAGCAGTTCCACGCTCGGCAGATCGAGGAGCTTGAAGGTGCCGTAGCTGAGCGGCCCGGGGCTGGCCCAGGACCGGAGCACCTGCACGGCATCCTCCATGGTCCTGGCCCGGAAGAACACCCATCCGACCAGCACGACCGCCAGGGTGTAGGCGGAGCCGAGGGCCGCCAGCGGGAACCCAGGCCGCCGCGCCGATCCTGACCCGGCCGCGGCCGCATTGCGCATGCGCAGGATCAGCCCCTCGCCGACCAGCGCCAGGCCGTGCAGCAGCCCCCACACCAGGAAGGTCCAGTTCGCCCCGTGCCACAGGCCGCTGACCGCGAACACGAGGAGGGTGTTGCGGACCCAGAGCGGCGTCGTGGTGCGGGAGCCCCCGAGCGGCACGTACAGGTAGTCGCGGAACCAGGTCGACAGCGAGATGTGCCAACGCCGCCAGAACTCCGTCAGGCTGGTGGCGAAATAGGGCTGGCGGAAATTGATCATGAGGTCGAACCCCATGATCCGGGCGACCCCGATCGCGATGTCCGAGTAGCCGGAGAAATCGCAGTAGATCTGCAGCGCGAACAGGACCGTGGCGAGCAGCGTGAAGCTGCCGTTGAACGCCCCCGGGTCGGCATAGACGCCGTTGACGAAGGGCGACACGAGATCCGCCACGCAGATCTTCTTGAACAGGCCCCATCCAATCAGCCAGCAGCCGGTCGCAACGCGCTCGGGCGAGGTCGGGCGCTGGGCCCGATACTGCGCGATCATGTGCGACGCGCGCTCGATCGGGCCCGCAACCAGCTGGGGAAAGAACGCGACGTAGAGGGCGTAGAAGAGGAGGCTGCGCTCCGCCGGGAAGCGCCGCCGGTACACGTCGATGATGTAGCCGACCGACTGGAACGTGTAGAACGAGATCCCGACCGGCAGGACGAGGTTCACGGCCACCGGCGGCAGCTCCACCCCGAAGAACCCGGCCGTGCCAACCACGCTCGCGAGCGCGAAATCCAGGTACTTGAAGGTCCCGAGCAGGCCGAGATTGACCACCAGGGAGGCCGCGAGCCCGATCCGCCTCAGCCGGTGGTCGGCGGTCGAGTCGATCAGCCGTGCGGCGCCGTAATCGACCAGCGTGGTGAACAGGAGCAGCAGAAGGTAGGACGGCCGCCACCCCGCATAGAAGATGTAGCTCCCGATCAGGAGGAGGACGGGTCGGCCGGCCCGCGGCGTCCCGAAGAACAGGACCAGGAACGTGACGAAGAAGATGCCGAACTGAAACGAGTTGAACAGCATCTCAGGGCACCCCGGCCCGCCACCGGGCGAAAAGCTCGGCGAGCTGGTGCGTGTACCGGGCCGCGCCCGGGCCGTTCAGGTGGACGGGATCCGAGAATTCGCCTGGGGGATAGGTCCAGTAGGCGGGGCCGACCACATGGATCCTCGGAAAGGCGGAGAGGCGGCGGGCCGTTCCGTCGTCGGCGGCGGGCGGCTCCGCGAACTCGCCGCTCCGATAGGCGGCCGGGACGAGCACGACCTGGAAGTCGTAGGCCTCCGCCAGGGCTACCAGGCGGCGGAAATCGTCGGCCTCGGTGCGGAGCGAACGCTCGAGAACGGTTCCCGGAGCGTCCGTCGGCAGCCGGTAATCGGCCGGAAGCCTGTGGCCGGGATAGTGACTCTGCGACGCGATGAAGAAGTAGCCGCGGTCGCGCACCGCCTGCGCCACCTGCGCGGCGTTCTCGGCGTAGAGAGCCCTCACTCCCCCGGTCCGCCGGGACTCGTACGCGAAGACGACGAGATCCCGGACAAAGCCGCGGAACGGGAACAGCCAGTTGGCGATCGCCTTGTCGCGCTTGATCAGATCGAGCGGCGTCGGCGCGTTCTCGATCGGCAGTTGCTGCACCAGAAGGTGGGTCGGCCTATTGCCGGCCGCGAGGGTCGCCTCGAGAAGGTCGAGGAACCGCACCTCGCCCGGAATGGCGAAATTGATGGAGACGACGCCCGGGCCGGCCGTTCGGTCGAACGTGCCCGGCTGCAATCCCGCGAGGGTCTTGCTGTTGCCGAAGGCGAGGACGCGGATTCCGGCTCCGGGCGGGAACAGGTTCGGCTGCCCCGCCAGCGCGCGCTTCGCGTCGGCCAGGGCCTGCGATCCGTTCTGGGCGTAGGGAAACGCCTTGTAGAGCCCGAAGAGCACCAGCCAGACGGCTGCGACGGCCATGCAGAAGACCGCAAAGGAGGCGAGAAGCGATCGGTAGCTCCGCTCGACCGCAGCCCCGTGCTCCTCCGACGTCCAGTCCTTCACGCGCGCATCGAGCATCGTCTGACTGGCCGGCGAGGGGGCGGGCGGGATGATTGACGAATACTGGAGATTGTTGCGCATGTCGCTCCGTCGCGAGACTTAACGTTAGCGGCCGGCGCGACCGAGCGCCGCCTCGGGACGGTGCTTTCGGACAAGCTGAGCGCAATCGTCGAACAAACGCTTCACCTCTCGTCGGTACGGTGCGGGCCGACATGGAGGGGGCGATGAAGTACATCGGCGCAGGAGTGTTTGCGGTGGCGGTCCTGGCGGCGGCCCAACCCGGCGCGGCGGCCACGAGCCGCCCGGCTCCCGGCCTCGGCCTCGCGCCCCCGGTTGCGGCACTGGCTTCGCAGCCCAAGATCGAGGCCCCCCGCCCGTCCCCCGATGCCGGAGCGGTCGGGGACGAGCGCCCCGGCACCCAGAACATGCCGACCGGGTCGATCGCGCCGGCCGGTGCGGCGTCCGCTGGCGCATCCCCGATCGGCCCGGCGGGCCGAGGCTGGTGCGAGGACGGCCAAGTCGCCGGGACCGGCAAGGGTTTCTGCGTGGTGACGAAGTTCAAGACCATGGGCCCCGGCTTCCGGTCCCTGTCGGAATGAGCCGCCGGGCGCGGCCCGAGCCCGCGTCCTTCGCCGAACGCCCGCCCCGTCGCGAGGCGCCGCGTCCGAGACGCCGGGCCGCGGCCCGCTCTTGCCCCGGCGCCCTTTGCCCCGCATCGTCGGCCGATCCGGGGGAAACCGTGTCTGAGAGAGCATTGTCGGCGGCGAGAGATGCACGCGCCGCGCCGTCCGGCGAACCCGCGCCGCGGCAGGGCGTCGATCTCGGCCCGTTGCCGGATCTCGTCGGCTACACGCTGCGGCGGGCGCAGATCGCCTTTTTCCGCAGCTTCGCGCGCGGCTTCGCCGATCTCGACATCCGGCCGACGCAACTCGGCATGCTGACGCTCGTCGAGGCCAATCCGGGTATCAAGCAATCGGACCTCGCCGCCGCGCTCGGCATCCAGCGCGCCAACATCGTGCCGCTCATCGACGGGCTGGCGGCGCGGGGGCTTCTGGTGCGGGCCAAGGCCTCGGCCGACCGCCGCTCGCACGCGCTGCGGCTCACGCCGGCCGGCCGGACGCTGCTGGCCGAGCTCAAGCGGCGCGAGGCGGCGCTCGAAGGGCGTGTCGCGGCAGCGATCGGCAACGCCGACCGCAGGCGGCTCGTGAAGCTCCTGGCCGCGGTCGAGGAGGCATGCCGCGAGCCGGAACCCGACCCGGATTGATCAGCCGCCCCTGAGCGTCGCCGCGACCTCGTCCGGGATGGGCTTCGACGTCAGTCGGGCCGGATCCTCCGGGTGCCGGCCGGCCCAGACGCGGGTCTCTCGCCCCTCCGCCGACAGGACGCCGGCGCGGGTGAGCCGGTGACGCAGGCCGAAGCTCGTCCGCTTCAGCTCGACGACGCACGATTCGATCTCGACGACGTCGCCGAAGCGGGATGGCGCCATAAATCGCGCGCCGGTCTCGACGATCGGAATGCCGGCCAGCCCGTAGCGGTCCATCATGGCCTGCTTGCCGAGGCCGAGCGCCACCTCCAGCAGCAGCGCCGTCGAGTAGTCGAAATACTCGAAGAAGCGCGGGTTGAAGACGATGCCGGCGGGGTCGCAATGGCCCCATTCGACCGTGAGCCGGCGCGTGTTGGTGAAACCGTCCATGGGTCAGCCGTGATCCCGTGATCCTGTGATGACGTCCGCCGACGAGGGCTCGCGGTAGAGCTCCTCCACGCGGGCCGCCCGGTTGCCGAGGAGGGTGCGCTGGTTGATCGACCCCTTGTCCGTGATCTCGTTCAGATCCATCGAGGGCGGCTCCTCGAGCAGGAGCGCCGCGACGACGCGGTTGGAACCGCCCGTCGCGGCGGCATCCAGGGACGACAGGATCCGGGCGAACCGCGTCCGCACGGCCGGGTGCGCCAGGACGGCCGCGGCCGACGCGGCGGTGCCCGCCTCGCCGCAGAGCGCGCGGCAGGCCTCGAGATCCGGCACGATCAAGACCCGGATGTCGTCCCGGTTTTCGCCCGCCACCGCGACGTCGCGCGCATAGGGTGCCGCCGCGTTCAAGAGGCTGGCCCGGAGCGGCCCGACGCTGACCCAGACCCCGCTCGTGAGCTTGAAATCCTCGTTCAGCCGCCCGTCGAACGAGAGGCCGACCCCGGGCTCGGCCGGATCCACGAAGCGGAGCGCGTCGCCGAAGCGGTGGAAACCCTCCTCGTCGCGCGAGGCGACCGTCATCGCGTCGTTGCGCCAATAGCCGGGCGTGATGTTCGGCCCCCTCACCCGCGCCTCGAGCTTGTCCGCGACCGGTGCGAGCTTCAGCTCGACGCCGCGGGCCGGCAGCCCGACCCGGCCGGAGCGGCACGCGTCCGGCCGGCACACGAGCGCGAAGGGCGCGCTCTCGGTCGCGCCGAGTCCGGTCAGCATCGCGATGCGCTCGCCGCAATGGGCGACCGCGATGTCGTCGAGCGCGTCCCAGACCGGCTGCGGCAGGCCGGCTGCGGCGAAGAAGGTGAGCTTCAGCTGGCGAAAGTAGCTGTCGCGCAGAGCGGGGTTCCCGCGCAGATGCGGGACGAGCGCCTCGAAGCCCTTCGGCACCGTGAGATAGCAGGTGGGCGCGATCTCGGTCAGGTTGCGGACCGTCTCGCCGATCAGCGCCGGGGTCGGCCGGCCGTCGTCGATATACAGCGTGCCGCCGTTGAAGAGCACGATGTCGAAGTTGTGGCTGCCGCCGAAGACGTGGTGCCAGGGCAGCCAGTCCACCAGCACCGGCGGCTCGTCGGCGAAGACCGGGAAGCTCGCTTCGAGCTGGGCTGCGTTGGCGCAGAGCATGCGGTGGGTGGTGATCACGGCCTTGGGCAGGCCGGTCGAGCCGGACGTGAACAGGAACTTGGCGATCGTGTCCGGCCCGACGGCGGCGTGCGCCGCCCGGGCCTGGGCCGGGCTTCCTTCGTCCGCGAGGTTCTCGAGCCAGGTCACTCCGAAATCGGAGAGGCACCCTGCGGGCGCGATCACGGGTACGTCGGGCGGAAGGGTGGCCCGGATCGCGGGGCCGAACACGTTCAGGTCTGCCGCGAAGACGAGGCCGGGCGTGAGGATGCGGAGGATGTCGCGCAGCCGCTGATAACCGCCACCGAGCGTGGAATAGGCAGGCGAAACGGCCGCATAGGGAATGCCCACATGCATCGCGGCGAGCGCCAGCGACGCATGGTCGAGGTCGTTGCCGGAGAGGATCACGAGGGGGCGCTCAGCGGACAATCCGCGCGCCAGGAGCCCCTGGCCCATGGCTTCCGTCCGGGCGAGCGTTTCGGCATAGGTCAGGCGCCGCCAGGCTCCGTCCGGGCCACGCTTCGCCACGAAGGTGCGGCCGGGCGCGGTCCGGGCCCAGTGGACGAGCCGATCCGTCACCCGCTCCGGATAGGGACCGAGCGGCTCGCGGCAGCGAATGTAGGTCGTGCCGTCCGGGCGAATGTCGACGTGATGCGCGTCGACGCCGAGCCGGACAGGTCGGAACGGAGCCGTCACGGACCTCCTCTCCCTCTCGCCGTGCGACGGGGAGAACAGAGGCGCGTCGCTCCCCTCACCCCTTCACCAGCGGGCAGCCGCCCTCCGCCAGCGGCCGGAACGCCTCGGCTCCCGGAACCGTGCGGACGAGCTTGAACACGTCCCACTTACCGGTCGATTCGGCCGGGCTCTTGGTCGTCATCAGGTACATCGGGTGGAGCTTGCGTCCGTCCTCCCGGATCGAGCCCGGCCCGAAGATCGGATCCTCCGTCGGCATGGCCTTCATCGCGCTCACGACGGCGCGCCCGTCCTCGGCCTTGCCGCCGAGCTTGTCGAGGGCTTTCAGGTAGTGGAGCACGGCCGAATAGGTGCCGGCCTGCATGTCGTTCGGCGCATCGTGGCGGGGATGGCGGGCCATGTAGCGTGTCGCGAAGGAGCGCGAGCCGTCGTTCAGATCCCAGTAGTACGAGGTCAGGATGTACACGCCCTGGGTCGCCGCGAGCCCCAGCGCCGGCATGTTGGTGACGTTGAGGATGAGGCCGGCCAGCTGCTGCTTGCCGCTGATCCCGAACTCGGCCGCCTGCTTCACCGTGTTCGACATGTCGTCGCCGGAATTGGCGAGCCCGATCACCTGGGCGCCGGAGGACTGGGCCTGGAGCAGGTAGGACGAGAAATCCGACGTGCCGAGAGGATGCCGGGCGGCGCCGAGCACCGTGCCGCCATCCGCCTTCACCTGGTCCGCGGCGGCGCCCTCGAGGTCCTTGCCGAAGGTGTAGTCGGACGAGATGAAGAACCAGCTCTTGCCGCCGTTGGCGACGAGCGCCCTGGCGAGGCCGTGGCCCAGCGCCCAGGTGTCGTAGGTCCAGTGAACCGTGTTGGGCGAGCATTGCTTGCCGGTCAGCTCGGCCGTGCCCGCGCCCGATCCGAGGAACACCTTGTTCTTGTCGCGGGCGAGCGTGTTGACGCCGAGCGCGACCGCCGAGTTGGGCACGTCCACGATCATGTCGACGCCGCCGCGGTCGAACCATTCCCGCGCGATCGCGATGCCGATGTCGGTCTTGTTCTGGTGGTCGGCGGTGACCACTTCGACCGGCACACCGCCGGCCTTGCCGCCGAAATCAGCCACCGCGAGCCGGGCCGCGATGACCGATCCTTCGCCCTGATAATCGGCAAACACGCCGGACTGGTCGTTCAGCACACCGATCCGGATCGGCTTCCCCTGCGCGAGGCCGGGCGCGGCCGCGAGCGCGGACAGCCCCGCGGCGGCCAGAATGGTCTTGAAGCTCAGCATCTCGTCCTCCCGTTCGATGGTGCACCGAGCGGCCGTCTTCCGCGGCTCGCTCCCGCTCGTCAGCCCGGCTTCGCGCGTCCGGCCCGCTTCTCGAGGAATTCCGCCAGCCGCCGCTTCGCCTCCGCGTCGCTCTGAGCGATGGCGGCCATCAGGGATTCGGTGAGATACCCGGCCGCCGGGTCGCTGTCCGCGATGCGGGGCAGCGCGTGGATCAGCGCGTAGTTGGTGAGCGGGGCGTTCTGCGCCGCCCGGGCCGCGAGCTCGACCGCCTTGGCCAGGCCGTCCCCGGGCTCGACCAGGTACTGCGACAGCCCGATCGCCATGCCCTCGGCCGCCCCGTAGATCCGGCCCGTCATCATCATGTCCCGCATGCGGGCGACGCCGATGAGCTTGGGCAGCCGCACGGAGGCGCCGCCGCCGACATAGATGCCGCGCTGCCCCTCCGGCAGGGCGTAGAAGGTCGAGCGTTCCGCCACCCGGATATGCGCCGCGGCCGCCAGCTCCAGCCCGCCGCCGATCACCGCGCCCTGCAGGGCGGCCACCACGGGAACGCGGCCGAACTCGATCTCGCCGAAAGCCCGGTGCCAGAGCCGGGAATGGTGCATGCCCTCGGCCGCGTCGCGCCCGCGCAGCATCGCGAGGTCGAGGCCGGCGCAGAAATGCTCGCCCTCCCCGGCCAGCACAACGGCGAGCACGTCCGCCGGCAGGTTGCGAAACAGGGTCTCGAGGCCGAGCACGGTCTCGTCGTCGAGCGCATTGCGCTTGGCCGGCCGGGCGAGCTCCACGACCAGCACGGCACCCTCGCGGCGGGCCCGCAGCGAGGCCGGCAGCTCGGGCAGCGACAGGCCGGTGCTTGCCCCCGACATCGTGTCCTCCCCTGGACCGGTTGAACCGGCTTCCCTGGTGCGGCCTCGCCCGAACAGGGTTGCCGGGCCGACAATTGTAATGTGATATAACAATCGGAACGGGTCAATCGGCCTCCGCGAGCCGAAGCACCCCGGGAGGAGCGATGGACGCGCGCGAGATCAGGCGCATCGGCGTGGTCGGCACGGGCGTCATCGGCGCCAGCTGGGCGGCCTGGTTCCTGGCTCGCGGCCTCGACGTGGTCGCGACAGATCCGGCGCCCGGCGCGGAAGCGCGGCTGCGCGCGGCGGTGGCCGATGCCTGGCCCATCCTGGAGGCGGGCGGCCTCGCGGCCGGGGCCGGGCAGAGCAGGCTGCGCTTCGCGCCCGACATCGAGAGCTGCGTCGCCGAGGCCGACTTCGCGCAGGAGAACGGGCCGGAGCGCGCCGAGACCAAGCGCGAGACGTTTGCCCGGATGGACGCGGCGTCACAGGATCACGTCATCCTGGCGTCCTCCTCGTCCGGCTACGGACCCGGCGTGTTCCAGGGCGCCTGCCGGCGTCCGGAGCGCGTGCTCGTCGGCCACCCGTTCAACCCGCCGCATCTCATTCCGCTGGTCGAGGTCGTGGGGGGCGATGCCACGGCGGAGGATGCGGTCGCGGCCGCGATGGGCTTCTATGCGGCGGTCGGCAAGACGCCGATCCGGATCCGCAAGGAGCTGACCGGGCATGTCGCGAACCGCCTGCAGGCCGCCCTCTGGCGCGAGGCCTTCCACCTCGTGGAGATCGGCGCCGTGACGGTGGCCGAGGTCGATGCCGCGGTCGCGCACGGGCCGGGCCTGCGCTGGGCCATGATGGGGCCCTGCCTCCTGAACCATCTGTCCGGCGGGCCGGGCGGGCTCGCCCACACGCTGGAGCATCTCGGGCCGCTGATGGAGCGCATGTGGGCCGACCTCGGCGACCCGCGCCTCACGCCGGAGCTGAAGGCGACGCTCGTCGCCGGCCTCGAGGACGAGCTCGCGCCCGTCGACCGCGATGCCATGCTGCGCGAGCGCGACCGGCTGCTAGCCGATCTGATCCGGGCGAAGGCGGAGGCGCGGAACCTGCCCTGATGCCGGATCCGCCGCGGGCACAACCACGAGACAGGGAGAGAACGATGTCCAAGGTGATCGTGACGGTGGCACCGACCGGCGGCATGGCGTCCAAGGCGCAGAACCCGAACCTCCCGACCCAGCCGGCCGAGATCGCGGAGTCGGTCCACAAGGCCTGGAAGGCGGGCGCCGCCATCGCGGCCCTGCATGCGCGCAGGCCCGACGACGAGGCCACCTGCAACGACGCCATCTACCGGGACATCAATGCCCGCATCCGGGCGACCACCGACATCATCATCAACAACTCGACCGGCGGCGGTTCGTCCGGGGACATGCTCGTGCCGCGCCCGGACGGGCTCTACGAGTCGAATTTCGACGAGCGCCTGAAGGGCTGCGACGCCGGTGCCGAGATGGCCACCTTCGACGGCATGACCTTCGCCGACGTGCATGGCGGCAAGGAGATCCTGGTCGTCACGACGCCGTCCCGCTGCGAGTTCCTGGCCAAGCGCATGCAGGAGCGCGGCATCAAGCCGGAATGGGAGGTGTTCGGGCCGCAGCACATCCTGCAGGACGTCACCCGGCTGATCGAGAAGGGCTACGACAAGCCGCCCTACTACATCAACATGGTGCTGGGGGCGGACCGCGGCTTCCAGGGCGCGATGCCGTATTCGCACGACATCCTGGCCGCGATGATCAAGCTCCTGCCGCCGCAATCCATCTTCTGCGTCTCCGGCATCGGGCCGGCCCAGCTCCCGGCCACCACGCAGGCCATCCTGCTCGGCGGCCACGTCCGGGTCGGGCTCGAGGACAACAACTACTATGCCCGCGGCACGCTCGCCACGAACGAGATGCTGGTCGAGCGCACGGTGCGGATCATCCACGAGCTCAACATGGAGCACGCCTCCGCCGGGGAGGCGCGGGCGATCCGGGGCCTGCCGGCAGTCGGGAAGGCTTGAGCCGGGGCCTGGTCGCTCGTCCTCGACGCGCGCCGGAGAGGAAACGGCCCGCCTATTCGGCCGTCCAGGCCGCGAGCGTCTCGGCCGGGAACTCCTCGGCCACGAAATGGCCGCCCGGCACCTCCGCGCCGGTCGCGTCCGGAGCGAAGGTGCGGCGCCAGGTTTCGAGCGGCGATTCCTGGCCGGCCTTCTTCAGATAGCCGCCGCTCCAGATGACG
>JAQGJJ010000001.1 GCA_028290695.1 Enterovirga sp.
CGCAACCGCCGTGCAGGCACCCGCGCCGGCGCAGGCGGGCGCCACGGCCCAGCCGCCCGCCGGCGGAGCGGCTCAGCAGACTTCGGGGATGAGCGGTCAGATCGCGGCGGCCGGGCCCGGGGCAACCGGTCCGCAGGGCGTCGCGCAGGAAGCCGGGTCGCCCTCCGGCCAGCAAGGCGGTGGGGCAGCGGCCGCGACAGCGGCTTCTCCGGCCGCCCCGACCGCTTCTCCGGCTGCGGCCCCCAACCCGGCCATTCAGGCCGCGTCCGCGCCGCCTCCGGGGGCCGGGACACCCGCCGCTGCCGGAACTCCCGCGGCCTCCCCGCCCGGGGGCTCGTCCGTCGCCGCTCCCGGCCAGCCGGTTAGCGCCGCCCATGCCGAGCAGCGTCCCGTGGCTGCAGCGGCCGCAACCGCACCGGCCGGGGCGCCGAAGCCGACACCGGCCCAGGTCGAGAAGGTCGAGGCGGCCGCCGGCGCGAACGATATTCCGGGCTGCCGGGCAGCCGCTCAAGAGCTGCGCAGGGCCGGCGTCGCGATGCCGGTGACGCTCCTGGCTCTCGCCGCACTCGACCTCAAGTTCTTCCAGCCGAACACGCCGCGCTGAGCCCAGCTCGGCAGTCAGGCCGCCGCAGGGAACCGGGCGGCCTTTAGCGAGGGCGGTGGGCCTCTGTGTCCAGCCGGTCGAGCAGCGTCGACACGGCCGGGTGACTCTCGGGCCGCCGGGCGGCCAGGAAATAGGTCTCCTCCGCCAAGGGGACGAAGCCGAGGCCGAGTCTCTCAGCCGCCGTCCGCACGCCCATGCCGGCGGACGCCATCCCGGACGCGACCGTGGCCGCCACGGCCAAGTGAGTGAACTCCTCCGTCTCGTACCCGCGCACGGCCGCCGCCCGCACGCCCTCCCTCGCGAGAAGGTGGTCGATCCAGCTGCGGGTCCCGGACCCCTTTTGCCGATTGACGAAACTCACGTCGGGGCGTGTCAGGTCCTCCAGGGAGGAAATGGCGAGCGGATTGCCGGCCGCGACGATGAGGCCCTGCTCCCGGCGGAAGAGCGGGTGGATCGTGAACTCCGCCGCGTCGAGTCCGGTGGGCATCCGCTCGGCTCCATCCGGTCCCGGGCAGACGTGAAAGCCCGCCGCATCCACCCGGCCCGCAAGCAACCGCTGCACCGCTTCGGAACTGCCCACCACGGCGACCGCGAAGCCGGGAAGGTCGGCCAGGACCTCCACCAGCATCGGATCGTGGCTGCAGGCGATCCTGCAGACCGGCTGAGGTTCAGCCGTCAGCTCGCGCAGGCGCTCTCCCAGCAGACGACCCTCCTCGGCCAGGACGGCATCGAGTCTGGCAGCGGCGGAACACAGCGCGTGCCGCAGCGCGAGACCGGCGGGGGTGAGCACGCTCCCGTGCCCCTTCGTCTTGCTCGCAACGGGACGGCCGAGTGCCGTCTCCAGCAGAACGAGCCGGCCCCAGACGGAGCGATAGGACAGGTCGAGGCGCTCCGCAGCCGCCCGGAGCGAACGCTCGTCGTCGATGGCCGCGAGCAGCGCTGCCGTCTGGCGTACGGGCAAGGCGACGCTGCCGACCTGAACCGACCCATCGACCCACAGGGTACCCACCGCCATATGAAGTGTGTTTCCTATTGAAGTGGCAAGTAGTCCCGTAGCATGTCCTGCCACGATGCTCGATACGATCGTGAGCGCCTTCGCCTTGATCGGACGTCTCGACGGGGACGTGCTGTCGATCGCTGCGCTGTCTCTCCGGGTCAGCGTCTGCGCCGTGCTCTGCGGCGGGTTGATCGGGGTGCCGCTCGGCGCGCTTGTGGCCGTCGTCCGGATGCCCGGCCGAGGGGCGGTAATCGCCGTTCTGAACGCCTTCATGGGCTTGCCGGCGGTGGTTGTCGGCCTCGTCGTCTACCTCCTGCTCTCGCGCTCCGGTCCCCTCGGCGCCGCCGGCCTGCTTTTTACGCCGAGTGCGATGATCATCGCTCAGACCATCCTGATCACCCCCCTGATGGCGGCCCTGACGCGCCAGCTCGTGGAGGATGCGGACCGGGAACTCGGCGAACAGCTTCGCTCGCTCCGACTGACGGCGACGCAGCGGGCGCGGATCCTCGCATTCGACGCTCGATTTTCGCTCGCCGTTGTCGTTCTCGCCGCCTTTGGTCGAGCGGTCTCGGAGGTGGGTGCGGTGCTGGTGGTGGGGGGCAACATCGCGGGCCACACCCGGACCATGACCACCGCGATCTCGCTCGAGACCCAGAAAGGCGATCTCCCTCTCGCGCTCGCCCTGGGCTTCGTTCTTATCGCCATCGTGCTTGCCGTGAACGCGGCCGCATCCGGGCTGCGCTGGCACGCGATGCGGGCCTACGGATGAGCGCGATCCTGCCGATCGTGCTCGACAACCTTTCGGCGCGCCTCGGCGGCCGCCCTGTTCTCGACGGGCTGAATGCGACGCTCTCCCGGCCCAATGTCACGGCCGTGATCGGCCCGAACGGGGCCGGCAAGAGCGTCCTGCTGCGCGTCGTCGACGGTCTCGTCCCGGCCGATGGCGGCGCGGTCCGCTTCGGCCTGCGGCCCACGCAATCCGTCCGGCGGGCGCTCGTGTTCCAAAAGCCGGCCCTTGTCCGGGCGAGCGTCGCCCGCAATGTCGGGCTGGCTCTCATTCCGGCGCGGCTCGGATCCTCGGAGGTCCGCGACCGCGTGGAGGCTGCGCTCCGCAAGGTCGGCCTCGCCGACCGGGCGGGCGATCCGGCCGGCAAGCTGTCGGGCGGCGAGCAGCAGCGGCTCGCCTTGGCACGGGCCGCCGTGACCGAACCGGAGCTCCTGCTGCTCGACGAGCCGACCGCCAACCTCGATCCCGGTGCGACGGAGGAGATCGAGGAACTCGTGGCCGCGATGGCGCGCGCGGGCACCAAGGTTGTTCTCGTCTCACACAACCTAGGCCAGGTCGCCCGGATTGCTGACGACGTGCTCGTCCTCTGGAAGGGGCGAGCCGTGGAGCACGGTGCCGTGGACCGTGTGCTCGCAAATCCCCGAACGCCCGAAGCCCGGGCCTACATCAACGGAGAGCTCCCATGGACGTCCTTCGCCGCAGTCTCCTGAGCCTCGCCTTCCTCGGCCTCACGGCCGCATCGGCCCTGGCCCAGTCGCCGCGCGCGATCACGGTCGCGTCCACGACGTCCACGGAGCAGTCCGGGCTGTTCAAGCACCTGCTGCCCCGCTTCACGGCGAAGTCCGGGATCGAGGTGAAGGTGGTGGCTCTCGGGACGGGCCAGGCGCTCGATGTCGGCCGGCGCGGGGACGCCGACGTCGTGTTCGTGCACGACAAGGCGGCCGAGGAGAAGTTCGTGGCAGAGGGTTTTGCCACAATCCGGCACGAGGTTATGTACAACGACTTCATCCTGGCAGGACCGAACGCCGATCCGGCCGGTACCCGCGGGGCGGACGTGCTCGGCGCGCTGCGGAAGATCGCCGCCGCCAAGGCGCCCTTCATCTCGCGTGGGGACAGGTCGGGGACGCATGCGGCCGAACTGCGGTACTGGAGCGACGCCGGCGTCGATCTCGCAGCCGTCCGGGGCGATTGGTATCGGGAGATCGGCCAGGGCATGGGTCCCGCCCTCAACACCGCGTCGGCATCGAACGCCTATGTGATGACCGACCGCGGCACCTGGCTCTCGTTCAAGAATCGCGGCGAGCTTGCCATCCTGGTGGAAGGTGACCGTCGGCTGTTCAACCAGTACGGCGTCATGCTCGTGAACCCCGCCAAGCACCCGCACGTGAAGGCCGCGGACGGCCAGGCTTTCGTCGACTGGGTCGTGTCGCCGGACGGGCAACGCGCGGTGGCCGACTACAAGATCGAAGGGCAGCAGCTCTTCTTCCCAAACGCCGCAGGCGCGGGCCGGTCCTGACCGGCTTTTGGGACCTCTAGGCGGATAACCGGGGACCGGCCGGGCCCGCCCGTCGAGCGCGGGCGGTTCATCCTCACCACAGGAGCGCATGCGGGTAGAACCGCACGATCTCGCCTTCGCTCACGCGCGTCGTCGCCTCCGGCAGCTCAACAAGCCCATCGCTGCCGGTGAGCGAGGTGAGAATCCCGGCGCCCTCGCGTGGGAATTTCACCGCGTCCAGCTGACCGTCCGGGGCAGGGCGGATGCTCGCCCGCACGTATTCGCGACGGCCCTCCTTCTTGCCGTACCGGAAGGCGGACCGGACCGGGATGGCGAGCGGCGCCTCGTCATTGGCCCCTCCGAGCCGGGCAAGAAGCGGGCGAACAAGGAACAGCAGCGTCACATAGGCGGCGACAGGGTTGCCGGGGAGGCCGACGAAAGCCGTTCCGTCGACGAGGCCCATGGCCACCGGCCGGCCGGGCTTGATCGCCAGGCGCCAGAAAACGAGGCGGCCCACGCGCTCGACCGCCGTCTTCACGTGGTCTTCCTCCCCGGTCGACACGCCGCCCGAGGTGAGGACAAGGTCGCAATGAGGCGCGGCCGCGGCGAGTTGCCGAGCCACTTCGTCCACGTCGTCCGGCAGGATGCCGAGGTCGCGCACCTCCGCGCCGAGCCGACCCAGCAGCGCCCGCAGCATCACGCGGTTCGAATCGTGCACGGCGCCCGGTCTCAGGGCCGCACCCGGTTCGGCGATCTCGTTCCCGGTGGAGAACACCGCGACGCGGAGCCGCCGCCGCACCGAAAGCCGGTCGATACCGACCGCGGCCGCGAGCGCGAGGTCCTGGGGCCGAAGGCGACGCCCCGCCGAGATGATCACCTCGCCACGGCGCGTGTCCTCCCCGGCGAGTCTGCGGTTGGCGCTTTTCTTCAAGCCTGTCGGGAGGACAACGCGCCCGTCTGCGAGCCGCACGTCCTCCTGCATGAACACGGTGTCGGTCTCGGGCGGCATCGGCGCACCCGTGAAGATGCGGATCGCGGTCGCCCGGGCGACATCGCCCGGCGCCTCACCGGCCGCGACCCGACCGCCGATCGGCAGGACGGTCTCCCCATCCGGCCGGAGGTCGCTGTGCCGAACGGCGTAGCCGTCCACCGCCGAGTTGTCGAAGCGTGGGAGATCAATCCGGGCGACGACGTCCTCTGCCGCGATCCGGCCATCCGCCTCCCCGAACGGGACAGCCTCCGCCTCCGCCAGGATGGGCAAGCGATCGCCGATCAAGGCCACCGCCTGCTCGACCGAGAGGAGCGGCCCGCCAAAGGCGAAGCAATCGTCACTCAGCTGCGCCACGGAGCCTCTCCAACACGCTGTCGATCGGCTCCGCCCAGTCCCGGATCCGCTTTGCGAGCTCCGCCACGTCGTCGAGGCTCACGACCTCCACCCGGGCCTGCGGAAAAGGCCGGTCGCTCGCGATCGCGACGATGCGCGGATCACCCGGGTGCAGGGGCGGGCGGCCGTTGCCCTCCCGGTAGATCTCGAGCTTGGGATGCGCTTCTCGCTTGAACCCCTCAACCACGACGAGGTCGCAAGGGGAGAGTCGCCGAAGGAGGTCCGGCAGCCGCGCCTCGGCCTCTCCGCGCCCTTCGCGAATCTGCACCCAGCGACGCGCGGAGGACACGATCACCTCCGTGGCCCCGGCCTGGCGGTGAAGAAAAGAATCCTTGCCGGGCCTGTCGATCTCGAACTCGTGGTGGGCATGCTTGACGGTCGAGACCCGCATTCCGCGCTCCACCAGAACGGGAATGAGCCGCGTCAGCAACGTCGTCTTGCCGGCTCCGCTCCAGCCCGCGAGGCCGATCACCCGCATGCCGCTCCGGTCGGTCATGGGATCGCGGCGTCCCTGAAACCGAGCTGTGCGAGCCCGGCCCGGGTGGCCGGCTCGCGCAGCACGGCCATCAGTGCGGCGATGGCAGGCTCATCCCGGCGGTCGGACCAGAGGGCCAGGTCGTAATGTTCTTCCGTGAGGGGCAGGAAGCCGAGGCCATAGGCCCTGGCAACGCTCTCGATGGCGACGCCCCAATCCGCGCGTCCCTGCCGCACGGCGGCCGCGACCGCATTGTGGGACCGGGGCTGGTTCCAGAACCCGGGTGGCCGCGCTCCCCCGAGAAGGCCGTCGACGAGCAGGCGCGTGCCCGAGCCCGTGTTCCGATTAACCATCACGCCGTCGGGATCGGCGGTGGCGGCCCGCACCGCATCCCCGGCCGGTCGGCCCTCGAAGCGCGCGTCCCCGGGGCGGAAGACCACGCCTTGAAGGCGGCGCCAGCCCTCTGCCAGCTCCATGCCGGGCAGGAGCAGCGGGGCGTTGTAACGCCCGCTTTCCGGATCGAAGAGGTGCATGGCGGCGACGTCGCATTCCCGCCGCCTCAGCGCAGCCAATCCCCCGGCCGAGCCGACCCAGATCGTGCGGGTGACGACGCCCTTCTCGGCCAGTCTCCCGACCACGAGGTCGAGGCCCGTGCAATGACTCCCGACGATCGTCAGATCCGGCAGGCGGGATCCGGCGCCGAGCCGGATCACGGTCACGGCGTCGCCCGCGTCAAGGGCGGGGCGCTCGGCCGGGATCGCGAAGAAGCCGTCGGCCTGAGAAAAGGCCGTGACCGAGCCGGAGCCCTTGGCGAGGGGCAGGGCCACCAGACCGTCCGGCCCGTGCGACAGGGATGCCATCACGAACTCGGTCCGGCCGAGCTCGGACGGCGCCCGTGCGGCAACCGTCGCCGACACGATCTCCTGGTCCCGCTCCGGCAGCCCCGCCATGGCCCGGACGAGCGGCACCACGCTGTCGTGGAAGGTGAACATGGCCGAGGTCGGAAAGCCCGGCAGGACCACCACGCCCTTGCTTCCGACCGCCGCCAGGCAGAGCGGCTTTCCGGGCTTCAGCGCCACACCGTGGACCAGGATTCCGGGCTGGCCGAGGCGGGACAGGATGCGGTGCGAGACGTCCCCCGCTCCCTTCGAGGTGCCGCCGGACAGCACGACGAGATCGCAGGTCTCGAGCGCGGCTCGGATCGCGGCCTCGAGCGCCGCCTCGTTGTCGGCGACGATTCCGAACGGGACCGGCTCGCCGCCGTTCTCCCGCACCGAGGCGGCGACGATTGCGCCGTTGGAATCGTAGATGTGGCCGGGCGGGAGCGCCTGGCCCGGGGCGACCAGCTCGTCTCCGGTCGACAGGACGGCGACGCGGGGCCTGCGCACCACGTCCAGGCTCGCGAGCCCGCAGGCCGCCAGCATGCCGATCTCCCGGGCGGTTACCAGCGTGCCCCGCCGCAACACCGTCTCGCCTTGCGCCATGTCGGATCCGGCCGTGCCGATGAAGCGGCCAGGCGATGCGGCCTCGGCGAGGTCGATCGCGTCCTCCTCGGGCACGAAGTCGGTCGCCTCGACCATGACGACAGCGTCCGCTCCCCGGGGCAGCACGCCCCCGGTGGCGATCGGCGTGGCGGTCCCGCTTGTGACGGCAAGCCTCGGCGCGACGCCGCAGGCGAGAATCTCCGGATTGAGGCGGAGCCTGACCGGGGCCGCCGCCGTCGCGCTGCGGGAATCCGACGACCTGATCGCGAAGCCGTCCACCAAGGCGCGATCGAACGGGGGGACGTCCACGACGGAAGCGATGTCGGCCGCGAGCACGCGCCCGAGGGTATCCGCGAGGGCGACCGGCTCCGGCTGCAGCGGCCTGTGGGGCACGGCCGCCCGGAAGCGCGCGATCGCCTCCTCGCGAGTCACCACGGACAGGAACTGCTCCTGGCGCGACGCGCGGGCGAGGCGCTCCCGGAACCCGTCACGCAACCCGTTCACCGGCTCGTCCACAGCGGCATCATCTCGATTGTGGTGCCCTCTGGATAGCCCTCCCGTTCCGGCGGAACCAAAACCGTGCCTTCCGCCTGAAGGAGGAGACGCAGCGGAATGCCCTCTGCGCCGAGCGGCTCCATTCCGGCTCCGACCCTGCGCACGAAGACCAGTTCGGTTACTCCGATGCTCGAGGAAATCTTCCGACCCAGGCGGAGCGTCGGACCTGCGTCGCTCTCACGCAGCCCCGACAGGCGGTGCAGAAGGGGCCTGCCGAGCGCCAGGAAGGTCGCGAGGGCCGCGTCCGGCCGACCTGGCAGGAGCAGGACGGCCCGTTCGTCCACATGGCCGAAGCCCGCCGTCTCGCCGGGTCGGAGCGCGAGGCCATGGGCCGACAGTGTTCCCGCCAAAGCGAGGGCGGCGGCGCTCCCGTCGCCGCGACCGAGCCCGGTGCCGCCGAGTACGAGTACGACGTCGGCGGTCTCGGCCGCTGTTCTGATCGCTTCGGCCGTGCCGTCGGGACTGTCGGGAGCCGGCCCGGCCGCAAATGCGACGGCGCCGGAACCCGAGACGAGCGCCGCGAGCGCCGGCCCGAGCGCGTTGCGTCGGCGCTCGCCGCCCGTCGCGAGAAGTGCCACGCGCGGAACCCGGACCGGGACTTCCTGCAGGCCGGTACAGGCGAGAGCCAGGAGGTGCTGCGGGCCGATGCGCTCACCCGTGCCTACGATGACGTCTCCGGCCCGCAATTCGGCCCCGGCCTCCAGGGTGCCGTCGCCGGGCGCGGCATCGGCTATCACATGGCGGCTGGTGCCGGTCTCGATCGCGTCTGGTGGCAGCACCGTGTCCGTCGGCCCCGGCAACGCCTCGCCGGCTTCCACCCAGGTCGGCGCCGAGCCGAGAACGACCGGCGAGGCGTGAGAGGCGCCCGCCACCGCAACGAAGGACACGGCCCAGCCGTCCCGCGACGCAACGACTCGGCCGGGAAGGTCGACCCCGGCGCAGATCGTCTCGGCGGCGTTGAAGCCCAGGGCGGACGGAATCGGCAGCCGGCAGGGCCGGACGGGGTTGCGACCACGCAGGAGTTGGTCCAGCGCGGCAGCCAGGGACAACTGCGCCGAACTCGCAGAACGCCCGATCATCGTCGCCTCCTGGAGCCGCCCGCTTTCGGGCGCGAAAACCGGAGCGGCCGCCCGGTCGAGGTCCTCGATGGTGTCGCCGACGGCAAGACGGGCATCATCCTCGACATTCAGCGGCTCAAATGCCGGTTTGCAACTCTCGGGATCGACCTTGGGGCTCGATGAGCATGGGATCGCTGGACTGACGGTCGACCGTGATGTGCGGGCACCGCTCAGCCGGGTCGCGCGCCCTGCCGCAGATCAAATGCCGCCCGCCCGTGCGTCGAAGGGTTCACCGGCCGCTCTGGGCTCTGACGTCCGCAAGGGCCATCGGCTCGGCGCGGAGATCGCCGTTACGCCGCTCTGGGCCCGGGGGCGTATGTCTGTGAAGGAACTTGAAGCGTGGTGGAGCCAAGCGGGATCGAACCGCTGACCTCGTGAATGCCATTCACGCGCTCTCCCAACTGAGCTATGGCCCCAAAACGCTTAGCGGCCTGGGATGCCGCAAACGGTGCCGCGCGAAGCAGCCGCGCTTTCTATACGGACCCTCGCCGAAGGACTCAAGCTCCGGCATGTGTCCAAACGGTCACGCTTCCTCTTCGTCTTCGATGTCGCCGTCGATCAGATCGGCAACGTCGTCCGCGCCTTCCTCTTCCTCCTCCAGGAAAGTGTCCTCGGCGCCGGCCTCTTCCTCGAGAGCCGCATCGTCCTCGACGGCCGCGGCCGCGTCCTCGCTTTCGGCGACGTCCTCGAGCGATACGACCTCCGCGCCTGCCGCTGCGACGTCGACGTCGTCGTCTTCGGTCTCCTCGGAGCGCGCCCGTGCGGAAGCCGCCTTCATGGGCGGCTCGAGCGCGGAGCGGGCGAGGACCTCACCGGTGTAGGGCGACACGATCGGATCGCGGTTCATGTCGTAGAACTTTCGGCCGGTCGTCGGACAGACGCGCTTCGTGCCGAGCTCTGGTCTAGCCACGTGCAGATTTCCTGGGCGATGGGAAGCGGCCCCGTTAACGGCGGGTGCCAACGGTGTCAAATCGGGGTGCACGGACGGATTTCAAGGCCGGATGACGTCGCGGTGGGCACATGGTAACGACCGCTCGCTCCGGTACACCCCAGCTTTCCAGTGTCTGCAAGCCACGCCGCCCCCATGCCTTCCGCCTCGCGGCCGGGCTCTCCGCTACGCGGGCGCCTCAGCGTGCCCGGGGACAAGTCGATTTCCCACCGGGCGCTCCTGTTCGGGCTCTTGGCCACGGGCGAGACCCGGATCGAGAACCTGCTCGAATCCGAGGACGTGCTGAATACAGCGGTGGCCGTTCGGGCTCTCGGGGCACGCGCCGAACGCGACGGGGACGGGCGCTGGCGTGTGATCGGAGCGGGCATCGGCGGCCTGGTACAGCCGGCCGGCGTGCTGGATTTCGGCAATGCCGGAACCGGCTCTCGGCTCATGATGGGCGTCGCCGGATCGCATCCGATCGAGGTCACCTTCGACGGCGACGCGTCGCTGCGCGGCCGGCCGATGCGACGCATTCTCGATCCTCTTGTCCGGATGGGCACGATCGTGGTGTCCGAAGCGGAGGGCGGCCGGGTGCCTCTCACTCTGCGCGGCCCGCGCGAAACTATCCCGATCACCTATCAGACCCCCGCCCCATCGGCGCAGATCAAGTCGGCGGTGCTGCTCGCCGGCCTCAACTCGCCGGGCCTGACCACCGTGATCGAGCGGCAGGCGACGCGCGACCATACCGAGCGCATGCTCGCCCATTTCGGCGCGACCGTCCGGGT
>JAQGJJ010000002.1 GCA_028290695.1 Enterovirga sp.
AGGTCGCCTTCGCCTCCATGTTCGCCCTGATCGCCCTCATCGTACTGCTTTCGGCGGTTTGGTTCGGGCTCAATTTTTCCAACCGGCTGGTCGCGCCGATCCGGCGTCTGATCCACGCCACGGATCAGGTCGCGACTGGCAACTTCTACGTGCAGGTCCCCGTGCGAGGGCGCGAAGGGGACCTTGCCCATCTCGGTGAGACCTTCAACAAGATGACCTCGGAGTTGCGCCGGCAACACGATGGGCTGACGGCTGCAAGCGATCTGATCGACCGACGGAGGCGCTTTATGGAGGCCGTCCTCTCGGGCGTATCCGCGGCCGTGATCGGAATCGATGCGCACGGGCTGATCACGATCGTGAACCCGTCCGCGGAAACGTTGCTAAACTCCGGGCGGAACGATCTCGTGGGTCAGCCGATCGTCTCCGTACTCCCCGAAATCGCCCAATTGTTCGAAGAGGCGAGGGCGGGCCGCCTCAGGCTCGCGCAGCAGCAGATCCTGATCTCCCGCCATGGACAGGAGCGCACCCTCAATATCCGGGTAACGAGCGAGCAAGCGCCTGGGGAGGATAAAGGGTTCATCGTGACGCTCGACGACATCACCGACCTGGTCACGGCCCAGCGGAGTTCAGCCTGGGCAGACGTTGCTAGGCGAATCGCACATGAAATCAAGAACCCGCTGACCCCGATCCAGCTCTCGGCCGAGCGCATCCGCAGAAAATACGGCAAGCTGATCACCACTGACCGCGAGGTCTTCGACCAGTGCACGGACACGATCGTGCGTCAGGTCGACGACATCAAGCGCATGGTCGACGAGTTCTCGTCCTTCGCTCGCATGCCGAAACCAGCGATCGGAACCGACGATGTCGTCGACACTGTCCGCCAGATCGTCTTCATGATGCGGATCGGGAACCCGGACATCACGTTCTACGAGGCGTTCCCTGAAGGGCCGGTTCACGCGAGCTTCGACCGCAGGTTGCTGTCTCAGGCCGTCACCAACATCGTGAAAAACGCAACGGAGGCGATTGCCGCCGTTCCCGAGTCGGATCGCGGGCAGCCCGAGATCCGTGTGGGCATCCGGGTCGAGGCCGCCGACGTGGTGGTCGACGTCGGCGATTCCGGTAAGGGCTTTCCGACCGAGGGGCGGCAGCGCCTTCTCGAGCCCTATATGACGACTCGCGAGGGAGGCACGGGTCTCGGCCTCGCGATCGTTGGCAAGATACTTGAGGACCACGGTGGGCGAATCGAGCTGCTCGACAACCCAGCCGGTCGCGGCGGGTTGGTGCGGATGTGCTTTCCACGAAATCTGAACGAGGCTGACGTCGTCAGCCGCGACGGGCGCGTTGCCGGACTCGAACGGCGGGTGCCGGCATGAGCACGGATATTCTGGTCGTAGACGACGAGATCGACATCCGCGAACTCGTAGCGGGCATTCTCGAAGACGAAGGGCACGGCACCCGAAAGGCGGGGTCGTCCGATGAGGCACTCGCCGCGATACAGGCGCGACGGCCTCATCTCGTGTTCCTGGACATCTGGCTCCAGGGGAGCCGCCTGGACGGCCTGCAGGTCCTTGACCTGATCAAAACGGAGCACCCGGATCTGCCGGTCGTCATGATCTCGGGGCACGGCAACATCGAAACCGCCGTCTCGGCCATCAAGGCGGGTGCTTATGATTTCATCGAGAAGCCATTCAAGGCCGACCGCCTCGTCCTGGTGGCGGATCGCGCGCTCGAGACCTGGCGCCTCAAGCGGGAGGTGAAGGACCTCAGGGCCCGCTCGGTCACCGCAAGCCGCATCGCTGGCCGGTCCGCGGTGATGAACCAACTCAGGCAGGCCATCGACCGCGTCGCCCCGACCAATGCCCGTATCCTCATCGCCGGCGCACCGGGCGCCGGAAAGGAACTCGCGGCCCGTACGATCCACGCCCAGTCCACGCGCGCCTCCGGGCCGTTCGTGTCGATCAACGCGGCCGCGATCACGCCAGACAACATGGAAGCCGAACTCTTCGGCATCGAGGCGAGCGGCGAGCGAGGGAGGCGCACGGGGGCACTCGAGGAGGCGCATGGGGGAACGCTGTTCCTCGACGAAATTGCGGACCTGCCGCGCGAGGTGCAGGGACGCATGCTCCGCGTTCTCGTGGAGCAGAATTTCCAGCGCCTGGGGGGCTCCACACGCGTCCACGTCGACGTGCGGATCATCTCGTCGTCCAGCCGCGATCTTCCGGCCGAGATCACGGCGGGAACGTTTCGGGAGGATCTCTTTCACCGGTTGAGCGTGGTTGCCATTCGCGTGCCCGCCCTGTCCGAGCGGCGGGAGGATGTTCCGGAGCTGATCGAGTTCTTCCAGGACCAAATCTCGTCGACCACCGGTCTGCCGCGCCGAAGGATCGGGGAGGAGGCGATGGCGGTCCTCCAGTCACACGACTGGCCGGGAAACGTTCGCCAGCTCCGCAACAATGTCGAGCGGTTGATGATCCTCGCGACCGGAGAACCGGACGCCGAGATCACGGCCGAGATGCTTCCCTCGGAGATCGGGACGCTCGTCCCGTCGACCCCGAACGGGGAGGGCGGCGAGCGGCTGATGAGCCTGCCCCTCCGTGAGGCCCGCGAGATCTTCGAGCGGGAGTATCTCGTGGCGCAGATCGCACGGTTCAGCGGAAACATCTCCCGCACAGCCGAATTCATCGGCATGGAACGGTCGGCCCTGCACCGAAAACTGAAACTGCTGGGCATTGGGGCGTAGCCCGTCCGCGACGCTGCACCCGCGAACAGGGCTTGCGAAAGCGGCGGCGACCCCATGTAATGGGATGCCGGTCGGAAGCACGCTCGCTTCCGCGATCAACGAAAACAGGGCAGCCCGGCGATGGCCGGCCGCGTGGGCTGACGAGGCCAAACTATGCCGAGCGAACGCGGCCAAAACCTACAAGACACGTTCCTGAACAACGTCAGGAAGAACAAAGTCCCACTCACCATCTTTCTCGTGAACGGAGTCAAGCTGCAGGGCATCGTCACATGGTTCGACAGCTTTTGCGTGCTGCTGCGACGTGACGGGCATTCCCAGCTGGTCTACAAGCACGCCATCTCGACCGTTATGCCAGGGCACCCGATTCAGCTCTTCGAGCCGGAAGAGGTCGACACCAAACCGTAAGGACACGCGTGACTGAACCAGGGCCGGCGGCGGAACAGCGTCTCAAGCGCTTACAGCAGCCCGAGCGGGACCTCGCAGCGAGGACCCGCACCCTGGTCCTCGGCCCGTACCTGACGCGAAGCATAAAGGGCAGGGCAGGGGCGAGCGATCCCCCTGCGAATCCGCGACCGCCCCAGGCCAGGCTGGACGAGGCCGTCGGTCTCGCGCGTGCCATCGACCTTCACGTCGTCGATCATGCGGTCATCTCCGTGAGCACCCCGCGCCCCGCGACGCTCATCGGGACAGGGAAGGTCGACGAGATCGCAGGAATCGTGGCCGCCGAGGAGATAAACCTCGTCGTGATGGACGGTGCTCTGTCCCCGGTCCAGCAGCGAAATCTGGAGAAGGCGTGGGGCGTCAAGGTCATCGACCGAACCGGGCTGATCCTCGAGATCTTCGGTCGACGGGCCCGGACAAAGGAGGGCACGCTTCAGGTCGAGCACGCCCATCTAGCCTATCAGAAAAGCCGGCTCGTCCGTTCCTGGACGCACCTCGAGCGGCAGCGCGGTGGCTTCGGCTTCCTTGGGGGCCCGGGCGAAACGCAGATCGAGGCTGACCGGCGCGTTATCCAGGACCGCATGCGGCGCATCGAGCACGATCTCGAGACCGTCACGAAGACCCGTGCGCTCCACCGGGCCAGCCGCCGCCGCGTGCCGTACCCGATCGTGGCGCTGATCGGCTACACCAACGCGGGCAAGTCGACCCTCTTCAATCGCCTGACCGCCGCAGAGGTGTTCGCGGAGGATCTCCTGTTCGCGACCCTCGATCCGACTTCCCGCGCCATCCGCCTCCCACACGGCGAGAACGCGATCCTGTCGGACACGGTGGGCTTCATCTCGGATCTCCCGACGATGCTCGTCGCAGCGTTCAGGGCGACGCTTGAGGACGTGATCGAGGCCGACGTGCTGCTGCACGTGCGCGACATTTCCCACGGGGAGACCGAAGCCGAGGCAGCGGACGTTCAGAACGTGCTCCGCCAGCTCGGCATCGACCCTGGAGAGACCTCGCGCCTGATTGAGGTGTGGAACAAGTCGGACCTGCTCGATGAGGGCGAACGGACGCGGCTCGCCGGAGTGGTCGAGCGGGCTGAGCCCGAAGACCGACCAAGCCTCGTTTCTGCCGCAACCGGCGACGGCATCGACGCGCTGCTGGCCGGAATCGAGGAGCGCATCGCGAAGGGGCGCCCGACCTTTCACATCAGCATCGAGCCGGCGGATGGGGCCGCGTCGAACTGGCTTCACGAGGAGGCAGAGATACTGGCTCGGGAGGCGGGCGAGGGCGGTCGGATCGAACTTACGGTCCGGATCGCGCCTGAGAAAGAGCCCCGGCTACGCAAGCGCTTCCCGAGCGCCGAGAAGGTGGTTTAGGGTCCGGCGCCCGCCCCGCCCGTGCGCTCGGCCAGCTTCGCTTGATCCCAGAGCCGATCCATCTCCGCCAGATTGGATTGATCAGGCGTCCTCCCGGCCCTGGCAAGGGCGGACTCGACCGCCCGGAACCGCCGCTCGAACTTACGATTGGCCGCGGCCAGAGCCGCCTCCGGGTCGACATTCAGGTGGCGAGCGAGATTGGCAACGGTGAACAGCAGATCGCCGACCTCTTCGGCCAAGTGGTCCGACGACCCTAGTGATGCGGCTTCCCGCACCTCCGCGAGTTCCTCTTCGACCTTCGCGGTGACGCCGTCGAGATGGGGCCAGCTGAAGCCCACCTTGGCGGCCTTTCGGGTCAGCTTTTCCGAACGGGTGAGGCTCGGCATTGCAACCGGCACGCCGTCCAGAACGCTCGGCGTAGCGGAGCCGCCCGATCTCGCACGCTTCTCGGACAGCTTGATCTCGTCCCAGAGCGCCTTCACGTCCTCCGGAGACAGGTCCGTCGCATCGCCAAAGACGTGCGGGTGCCGGCGGATCAGCTTGGCGGTGATCGCTTCGACGACGCCGCCGAAATCGAACAATCCGCGTTCCTCGGCAATCCTGGCGTGAAACACCACCTGGAGCAGAAGGTCGCCAAGTTCCTCGCGCAGATCGTCCGTATGGCCGCGCGCAATGGCGTCGGCGACCTCGTACGCCTCCTCGATCGTGTACGGGGCGATCGACTCGAAGCTCTGGCCGAGGTCCCACGGGCAGCCCGAGCCCGGCGTCCGCAGCGAGGCCATGATCGCGAGCAGCATCGCGATATCGCCGGAGGCAGCCGGGTTGAATTTGTCAGAGCGGCTCAAAGCAGCGCACTCGCAATGCGAAGCCTTGGATTGTTCGTAGCGGTCCGACACGGCGAGGGGGAGAGAGGCCTACCCACAAACCTCATTCGCATAAGATATATTATGGAACTGAAGCTCATGGCCAGGTTCCGGGCCCTCGGGCCTGCCACGACATCTTCATGCCGTCGAAAGCCGGCTCGACCCCCTCCGGCAGCTCGGCGGCGAGCGTGTTGAAATCGATGTCGCTGTGAAGGTTCGTGAGCACCGTACGGCGCGGCTTCACCTCGGCGACGAAGGCCAGCGCCTCGGAAACCGAGAAATGTGTTGGGTGCGGTGCATAGCGAAGCGCGTCCAGGATCAGGACATCGAGGCCGCGAAGCTGCTCTACCGCTGCCGCCGGCATGTGGCTGACGTCCGGGGCATAACCGACCGGCCCGAACCGGAACCCGAGCGCGTCGGTGCTGCCGTGCCTCATCAGGAACGGCACAGCGCTGACCGTGCCGCCCGGGCCCGTCACGT
>JAQGJJ010000010.1 GCA_028290695.1 Enterovirga sp.
TCCGCGAGCGGGAAGTAGATCGGCGCGGCCGCGGCCGCGACCGCGACGTCCACCATCGGGAGCCCGGCATGGTGCGTCCACTCGGGCGAATGGGGCGTCTTGAACACCTCGATCTGGCCCGTGGTCATGTTGACCACCGGCAGCACCAGGCGGTGCTTGGCGGACGCCATGGTCTGCCCCTCGGAGATCAGGCTCGCGGCCGCCTCGCGGAGCGGGTCGGCCGCGTATTTCGGCTCCCGCAGCGAGCGGAAGAACGCCATCGTGCGCTTGAGCTCGCGGAAGCGGCCGCGGGTCTGGGGGAAGATCCGCGGCCCCTGCTCGATGAAGGTGCGCTCGATCTCCTTGGCGGGAATCTCGAGCGACAGCGCCAGGGCCGTGATGGCGCCGGCCGAGGTGCCGCAGATCAGGTCGAAGCTGCGGCCGATGGGGCGTCCGAGCGCCGCCTCCATGTGGGCCAGCAGCCGCACGGAGAACAGCCCGAGGAACCCGCCGCCCGAGAGCGCAAGAATGCGAAAGCTCATGCCCGCTCCCTGGCGGATCGCGCGGTCTTGGGCCGCGACGTCCGGACGATACGGCGCCCGTCGGGCCCCGACAATTCCCCTTCCGTCGGCGTCCGGGCTGAGGTCTAATCACCGGGAGGCCCCGAAGGCGGCCCACGGGAGCGACGCATGAGAGGGATCGTGACGGCGGTCGCCGCGGCGGCCGGGTTGTGGGCCGCGCCCGCGGTCGGCCAGAGCGGCATGATCGTCGAGAAGAAGGTCTTCGAGCTGCCCTCCTACACCACGGTCGGGGGCGCCACGATCAAGGGCGTCAGGATCGGCTGGGAGGCCTACGGCCAGCCGAACGCCGACCGCTCCAACGTCATCCTGGTCACGCACTTCTTTTCCGGAACGAGCCATGCGGCCGGGAAGTACAAGGCCGACGACGCGGCGCCGGGCTACTGGGACGCGATCATCGGTCCCGGCAAGGCGATCGACACCACGAAATACTACGTCATCTCGTCCGACACGCTCGTGAACCTCAACGCGAACACGCCGAACGTCGTCACCACCGGCCCGTCCTCGGTGAACCCGGACACCGGCAAGCCCTGGGGCCCGGCCTTTCCGGTGGTCGGGATGCGGGATTTCGTGAACGTGCAGAAGGCCCTCGTCGAGAGCCTCGGGGTCCGCAGGCTGAAGGCGGTGGTCGGCCCCTCGATGGGGGCGTTGCAGGCCTATGAATGGGCCCTCGCCTACCCGGAGATGGTGGACCGCATCGTCCCGGTGATCGGCGCCGCCGGCGGGGACGCCATGCTGGTCGCGTGGCTCGACGTGTGGGCGCAGCCGGTGCGGCTCGACCCGAAATGGGCCGGCGGCGAGTATTACGGCAAGGAGGCGCCCAATGCCGGGCTCGCGGCCGCCCTCAAGGTCGTGAGCCTGCACGCCAATGGCGGCGAATGGGCGGAGACGACCTTCGGCACGGCGCCGGCCGCGGAGGGCCGCGACCCCGGCCGGGCGCTGGCGAACGACTACAAGATCGTGGCGGCGCTGAATGCCGGCGGGGCCGCCCGGGCGGCGGGCTCGGACGCCAACAACTTCCTGTATCTCGTCCGGGCCAACCAGCTCGCCGCCGCCGATCCGGCCAGGATCAAGGTGCCGGCGCTGATCATCAACACGCCGACCGACCTGGTCTTCCCGCCGGCCTGGGTGGACCGCACCGTGGCCGCCATCCGGAGCAACGGCACGGCGGTCGAGACCCTGCAGATCACCGGCCCGAACGGCCACCTGAACGGCGTCCTGCACATCGCGCCAGCCGGGCCGGCGATCGCGGAGTTCCTGGCGCGGTAACGGTTGCGGGGGGGCCCGGGCGCGCCGACCGCACGGACGCCTCGCCCTCGACAGGGCCGGTCGCCCCGCCTAAGAAGCGGCCTTCGTTACCCCGCCCAGGACAGAGCATGCATCCGCAGCCGTTTCGCGTCGGCGTCGCCGGCCTCGGCACGGTCGGTGCGTCCGTTCTCACCATTCTGGCCCGTCAGGACAACGCCCTGACGGAGCGGTCCGGCCGCGCCATCCGGGTGACCGGCGTATCGGCACGCGACCGCCATCGCGACCGCGGCCACGACATCTCCGGCTACGCCTGGTTCGACGACCCCGTCGCGCTGGCGCGGTCCGGCGACGTGGATTGCGTCGTGGAGCTGATGGGCGGCGCGGACGGGCCGGCCAAGGCGGTGGTCGAGGCCGCGCTCGATTGCGGCAAGCACGTGGTCACGGCCAACAAGGCGCTGCTCGCCCGGCACGGACTGGACCTCGCCCGCCGGGCGGAGGCGAACGGCGTCGCCCTCGCCTTCGAGGCCTCGGCGGCGGGCGGCATCCCGGTCATCAAGACGCTCCGGGAGGCACTGGCCGGCAACAAGGTGACGCGGCTCTACGGGATCCTGAACGGCACCTGCAACTACATCCTGTCCCGCATGGAGAGCGACGGCATCGGCTTCGCCGAGTGCCTCGCGGCCGCGCAGTAGCTCGGCTATGCCGAGGCCGACCCGACCTTCGACATTGGCGGCTTCGACACCGCCCACAAGCTCGCGCTCCTGACGGCGCTGGCGTTCGGCACGGAGGTCGACGCGGACGCGATCTACGTGGAGGGGATCGAGCGGATCGCCCCGCTCGATCTCAGGATGGCGGACGAGCTCGGCTTCCGCATCAAGCTGCTCGGCGTGGCCGAGCGCATCGCGGCCGGGATCGAGCAGCGCGTCCATCCCACCATGGTGCCGAAATCCTCCGCCATCGCGCAGGTGATGGGCGTCACGAACGCGGTCACGATCGACGCGGACGCGGTGCGCGAGCTGACCCTCATCGGGCCGGGCGCGGGCGGCGACGCCACCGCGTCCGCCGTCGTGGCCGACATAGCCGACGTCGCCTCCGGCATGATCGGGGCGCCCTTCGGCCGTCCGGTCGACCGGCTGGACAAGGCCGAGCGCGCGCCGATGCAGCGCCACGAGGGCGGGTACTACATCCGGCTCACCGTGCACGACCGCCCGGGCGTCGCCGCCGGGGTCGCGACCCGGATGGCGGAGGCCAACATCTCGATCGAGTCGATCCTGCAGAAGCGCCCGCCCGGCAGCGTGCCGTCCCCGGACAAGCACGGCCGCTCGGGCGAGCCCGTGCCGCTGGTGCTCATCACCTACGCGGCGAGCGAGGGGGCGATCCGCGGCGCGCTCGACAAGATCGCGGCGGACGGGCTCGTCTCCGAGGACCCGCAGCTGATCCGGATCGAGCGGGAATGAGCCAGTCGGCGCAGCCGGCCGAGCTCATCCGTCTCTGGCGCGCGCGCTGCAGCCTGAGCGGGCTCGAGGCCGTGCACCGGGACGTCGAGATGGTGCTGGCGCCTGAGCTGCGGGCGGTTGCGGGCTTCCGGGGCCTTTCCTTCGCCATGCGGGAGATCGGGGACGCCTACGAGATCCTGATCGAAACCCGCTGGGATTCCCCCGCCGCGCTCCGGGCCTTCGTGGGCGAAGACATGGAGGCCGCGGTGGTCAGCTCGAACCTTCGCCACCTCCTCATCGACTACGAGGAGCGCGTCTCCCTCTACCAGCTCGTCTCGGACGAGACCGCCTAGCCGCCATTCCGAATGGCGCCGCACCCCGTGCGGGCTAGTCTGCGGTGTCAGCATCCGAACGGCCCCTCGATCGCGTCGCCGTTGCCGGGCGGGCGGTTCCGCAATGGCGTCGGGGCCGGAAATGTGTTCAATCGCTCGCCGTCCGGACGGGCCTCGACCGTTCGGCGATCACACGGACCCCCAATGGCTGAGACGAACCCCGCAAAACCGAGCCTTCTGATTGAGCGCATCCTCACGCTCGAGCTTGTCCGCGTCACCGAGCGGGCGGCCGTCGCGTCGGCGCGGCTGAGGGGCCGCGGCCAGGAAAAGGCGGCGGACCAGGCGGCCGTCGACGCCATGCGGCGCGAGCTGAACACCCTTCCGATCGACGGCACCGTCGTGATCGGCGAGGGCGAGCGCGACGAGGCCCCGATGCTGTTCATCGGCGAGCGCGTCGGCACCGGCCAGGGTCCCAAGGTGGACATCGCGGTCGACCCGCTGGAGGGCACGACCCTCTGCGCCAAGGACATGCCGGGCTCCATCGCCGTCATGGCGATGGCGGAAGGCGGCACGCTGCTGGCCGCCCCGGACGTCTACATGAACAAGATCGCCATCGGGCCCGGGTACCCGCAGGGCACGGTCGATCTCGATTGGTCGCCCGAGGACAACATCCGGTCTCTCGCCAAGGCCAAGGGCGTCGAGCCCAAGGAGATCACGGCCCTCATCATGGAGCGGCCGCGGCACGAGGAGCTGATCGCCCGGGTGCGGGCGCTCGGCTGCTCCATCCGGCTGATCACGGACGGCGACATCATGGGGGTGATCTTCACCACCATGCCTCTCGAGACCGGCATCGACATCTATCTCGGGGTCGGGGCGGCCCCGGAGGGCGTCATCGCGGCCGGCGCGCTGCGCTGCATCGGCGGCCAGATGCAGGGCCGCCTCGTGCTCGACACGGAGGAGAAGCGCGAGCGCGCCCGGAAGATGGGCGTGGCCGATCCGGACAAGAAGTACAACGTGGACGAGCTGGCGCGCGGCGACGTCGTGGTCGCGGCGACCGGCGTCACGGACGGCGCGCTGCTGTCCGGCGTCAAGTTCGGCCCGACCATGATCGAGACCGACACGCTGGTGTACCGGTCCGCGACCGGAACCGTGCGGCGCATCAGGGCCGAGCACCGCAACGTCGCCAAGTTCCACCTCGAGGCCTAGCCTCGGGCCGGGCCCGCGGTCGCACGACCGCGCGGCCTTCCTGGCGGAAGGTCCCGCGGCGCCCGAACGCGCGGCCGGGTTCGGCGTTATGGCTCCTGCACAGGGAGACCGGGATGCGCTTCGAACTCTACAAGGATCATACGGGCGGCTGGCGCTGGCGCCTGCGGGTGCAGAACGGAAACGTGGTCGCCGATTCGGCCGAGGCCTACGAGCACCGGGGCGATTGCGAGCGGGGCATCGCGCTCGTGCGCGAGGCGGCCGCCGCTCCGGTCGTGGACATGTCCGCGAAGATCGCGGCCGCCGGCGGCTAGCTCGGCGGCGGCCCCGGCCCGACACCCGGCAGATTCGTGATCGCCCTCGCGTTGGCGGCGTCGCTGGCCGCGGCCGCGCCCGCCTGCTCGCCCGAGATGCGGGCCGCCGCGCTCGCGCCGGCCTCCGGCCCGGACGAGGCGGTCCGGCTGACCTGCAGCCTGCGGCTCGGGCCGGGCGACGTCGTGACCAAGCGCATCCTGCTCGAGGGCCGGCGGGCGAGCGGCGTCGAGCTCGATTGCGGCGGCGGCCGGGTCGGGCTCGCCGACCGGCAGCCGTCCTTTCCCAACCCGACCATCGAGATCCGCTCCGCGGCCCGCCAGGCCGCGAACGGCGGAACGGACTGGGAGCGGCCCTCCGACATCGCCATCCGCAACTGCACGGTCATGGGGCCGATCCGGATCTGGGGCATGGGCATGAACGGCCAGGGCGAGGCCGTGAGGCTGTCGTCCCGGTCCCTCGGCCACACCGAACGCGCGCAAGCGGCGGCCCCGACCCGCATCGCGATCGAAGCATCGACCCTGCACGCCTCGGGCGGCACGCCGCTGTATCTCGGGCCGGGCGTGACCGAGACGGCGCTGACCGGCTCGCGTGTGACCGGACGGGCGGTCGCCATCGCGGTCTATCTCGATGCCGAGAGCGGCCGGAACAGGATCGAGAACAACGACTTCGCCATCGAGACCGGGCGCGAGGTCGTGGCCGTGGACGGCTCGGCCGGCAACCGGATCACGGCAAACCGCTTCCGCATCGGCTGGCGCGGCGGCATCTACCTGTACCGCAATTGCGGCGAGGGCGGCACCATCCGGCACCAGACGCCCTCCTTCAACGTCATCGCGGGCAACCGCTTCACCTACTCGTTTCCACTGCACCTGCCGGCGATCAACGTGGGTGCACGGGAGGGCTGGAACCTGTATTGCGGCGACGACGCCGGCTATCCGTTCGGCAGCTCGGCCGACAACGGCGACCACGCGACGGACAACCGCGTGGAGAACAACGTGGTCGACTGAACGGGAGAAGCCGGCCGTGCCCGACATCGAACCGCGCCTCACCCGCAAAGCCTTCGAGCGTCTCGCCTCGCCGGTGGTCGATGCGCTCCGGGCCATCGACGAGGCGGCGGTCGCGGCCGGGCTCGAACCGGCCCTGCTCGAGCTCGTGAAGCTCCGCGCATCCCAGATCAACGGCTGCGCCTTCTGCCTCCAGTACCACCTCAACGCGGCCCGGGCGCAGCAGGTCGCGCGCGAAAAGCTCGATCTGCTGGTGGCCTGGCGGGAGGTGGACGCCTACACGGAGCGCGAGCGCACCGCCCTCGCCTGGGCGGAGGCGCTGACCGAGCTCACGCTGGGCGTCCACGATGGGGATTTCGAGGACGCCCGGGAGATCTTCTCGGAGGCCGAGCTCGCCCACCTGTCCGCCGCGATCGGGGCGGTCAACACCTGGAACCGCATCGGCGTCGGGTTCCGCTTCGCGCCCGAGCTGCCGGGGCCGCGCGCGGTCGCGGCGCCATGACCGGCACCGTGGGATCCGGGGCCGACCCGCTCGCCGTCCGGCCTCTCGGTCCGGCCGACCGCGCGGCCTGGGAGCCGCTCTGGGCCGGCTACCTCGCCTTCTACCGGACGAGCGTGTCGCCGGAGACCACGGAAACGACGTGGTCGCGGTTCCACGACCCGGCGGAGCCGATCGGGGCGTTCGGGTGCTTCGACGGCGAGCGCCTGGTCGGGATCGTCCACTACGTCCTGCACCGCTCGACCTGGACGGTCGGGGATTACTGCTACCTCCAGGACCTGTTCACCGCCCCGGAGGCCCGCGGCCGCGGCGCCGGGCGCGCGCTGATCGAGGCCGTCTACGGGCAAGCACGGGCGGCCGGGGCGAGCCGGGTGCACTGGCTCACGCACGACACCAACGCCCCGGCCCGGGCGCTCTATGACACGCTCGCCGACCGGCCGGGCTTCATCCAGTACCGCAAGCTGCTCTGACGCCTCCCCGGCCGGCCTGGGAGCGGCGGCGCGGCCCCTGACGCGGGCCTCCCGGTCGGGTAGACTTGCCCGATGTCCGAATCGCGCCTCGCGGCGTCCGAACCGCGTCACGTCTTTGGCGTCGCGCGCTCAGTCGGCGGCCGCGCCTGGACCGACCGCCTCGATTCCGCCTCCGGGCTGATCGCCACCGCGATCGCCCAGACGCACGGCGTGCCCGACATCGTCGCCCGCGTCCTGGCCGGGCGCGGCGTATCCGTGCAGGCGGCGCCGGCCTTTCTGGCGCCCCGGCTGCGCGACCTGCTGCCCGATCCGAGCACGCTGGCCGCCATGGACACGGCCGCCGCCCGCCTGGCGGATGCGGTGGTGCGGCGCGAGCGCGTGGCGATTTTCGGGGATTACGACGTGGACGGCGCCTGTTCGGCCGCCCTTCTGGCCGACTACCTGCGGGCCTGCGGGGTCGCGGCCGAGATCCGAATCCCGGACCGGCTCACGGAGGGCTACGGCCCGAACGTCGAGGCGATGCGGGATTTCGCGAAATCCGGCGCCGCGCTGATCGTCACGGTGGATTGCGGCACCGCCGGGCAGGTCCCGCTCGAGGAGGCGGCGCGCCTCGGGGTCGACGTCGTTGTGCTGGATCACCACGGCGCGCCCGAGATGCTGCCGCCCGCCCGGGCCATCGTGAATCCGAACCGGCAGGACGATCTGTCCGGGCTCGGCCATCTGTGCGCGGCCGGCATCGTCTTCGTGACCCTGGTGGCGCTGTCGCGCGAGCTCCGGCGGCGCGGCTTCTGGCAGCCGGGGCGGAGCGAGCCCGACCTCCTGGCCGCGCTCGACCTCGTCGCGCTCGCGACCGTCGCGGACGTGGTGCCGCTCGTCGGCCTCAACCGCGCCTTCGTGCGCCAGGGCCTCGCGATTCTGCGCAACCGGCGGCGCGTCGGCCTCGCGGCCCTGGTCGACGCCGCCCGCGTCGAAACCGCCCCCGAATGCTGGCATCTCGGCTATTGCCTCGGCCCCCGCATCAATGCCGGCGGCCGCATCGGCGATTCTTCGCTCGGCGCCCGTCTCCTGATGACGGAGGATCCGGGCGAGGCGGCCGCCATCGCCGCGACGCTCGAACGGCTGAACGAGGAGCGCCGCGCCATCGAGGCGCGCGCCGTCGAGGAGGCAGAGGCGGAGGGCGACCGTATCCTGGACGGCACCCCGGAGGCGCGGGCGCTGGTTCTGTCCTCGCCCGACTGGCACCCCGGCATCGTCGGGCTCGTGGCGGCCCGCCTCAAGGAGCGGTTCGGCCGCCCGGTCTTCGCCTTCGCCGGACGCGAGGACGGCACGGCGACCGGGTCGGGCCGCTCCGTCCCGGGTGCCGATCTCGGCCGCGCGGTTCGGGCGGCCGTGGAGGCCGGCGCGGCCGCGAAGGGCGGCGGCCACGCCATGGCGGCCGGCGCCACCATCCTGGCTTCGGAGCTCGACCGCTTCCGGGCCGCGCTCGAGGCCGAGCTGCCCATGCGGGGCGCCGAAACGCGTTTCGAGCCGCTCGACATCGATGCCGCCCTGACGGCCGGCGGCGCGACGGTCGAGACGGTGCGGGCGGTCGAGAATGCCGGACCCTTCGGGCAGGGTCAGCCGGAGCCGGTCTTCGCCTTCGGCGGGCACCGGGTGGTCGAGGCGCGCCAGATCGGCACCGGGCATGTCCGGGCCGTGCTGCGGTCCGGCGACGGAGCGACCCTGCGGGCGATCGCGTTCAGGTCCGCGGACAAGCCGCTCGGGCAGGTGCTGCTCGGCTCGGTCGGCCAGACCCTGCACGTGGCCGGGACGCTCTGCCTCGACCGCTGGGGCGGGGGCGAGCGCGTCGAGCTGCGCATCTGCGACGCGGCCCGCCCGGGCTGAGGGCCGGAGGAGCGACATTGACCGCGGACACCACGCCCCGGATAGCTCGGGCATGAAACGCCTCATCCTCCTGCGGCATGCGGAGGCCGCCCCGAAGCTGTCCGACGACATCGACCGGGTCCTGTCGCCGCGCGGCCGCGAGCAGATGCAGGCGGTGGCGCGCCACCTCGCCGCGGCCGGCCGGAAGCCGGACCTGGCGCTCGTGTCTCCCGCTGCCCGGACGCGCGAGACCTGGAGCCTCGCCGGGCTGCCGGACGTGCCGGTCCTGCACGACGGCCGTATCTACGAGGCGTCGGCCGAGACGCTGCTCGAGGTCGTGCAGGAGACCGGCCCGGACGTGGCGTGCCTGGTCGTGGTCGGCCACAACCCGGCCTTCCAGGAGCTGGCGCACGCGCTTGTCGTCGGGGGCGAGCCGAAGGCCCTGGCCCGCATGCACGCGGGCTACCCGCCCGCCTCGGTGGCGGCCATCGACCTGCCGGTGGAGGAGTGGAGCGAGGTCGGGCCCGGAGGCGGCCGTCTCGCGGCGTTCGAGACGCCCGCGTCGCTGGCGCCCGGCCGGAAGGCCTGAGGCGTCCGGCGTCAGGCCGGGGCAGCAGCCCGCGCCCCGGGGGGGCGGCGGCAGCCTCCGCACCGGGAGCGTCAGGCCCGCATTGGCCGGGCGGGAGCCCCGCCCCGAGGGCGCTTGCCCGCCCGGGCCCGTTGCACCACAACGCGACCATGCACGACACGGTCCGCAAGATCCTGACGGCGCGCGTCTACGATGTCGCCATCGAGAGCCCGCTCGACCCGATGCCCCGGCTTTCGGGGCGGCTCGGCATTCCGGTTCTGCTGAAGCGCGAGGATCTGCAGCCCGTCTTCTCGTTCAAGATCCGGGGCGCCTACAACAAGATCGCCGGCCTGTCCGCCGAGGCGCTCGCCCCCGGGGTGATCTGCGCCTCCGCCGGCAACCACGCCCAGGGCGTGGCGCTCGCGGCCGCCCGCCGGGGCGTGAAGGCCACCGTCGTGATGCCGACCACGACGCCGGCCATCAAGGTCGACGCGGTGAGGGCCCGGGGCGGCGCCGTCGTCCTGCACGGCGAGGCGTTCGACGAGGCGTACGGGCACGCACGACGGATCGAGGCCGAGACCGGCGCGGTTTTCATCCACCCGTTCGACGATCCGGCCATCATCGCCGGCCAGGGCACCGTCGGGCTGGAGATCCTGCGCCAGCATGCCGACCCGATCGAGGCCGTGTTCGTGCCCATCGGCGGCGGCGGCCTCGCGGCCGGGGTCGCGGCCATCGTGCGCTTTCTCCGACCCGAGACCCGGGTGATCGGTGTCGAGCCGGACGACGCGGCCTCCATGAAGGCCGCCATCGCGGCCGGCGAGCGCGTGGTGCTGAACCAGGTCGGGCTGTTCGCGGACGGCGTCGCGGTCAAACAGGCCGGCGAGGAGACCTTCCGGCTGTGCCGGGAGCTTCTCGACGAGGTCATCACGGTCGACACGGACGCGATCTGCGCTGCCATGAAGGACATCTTCGACGACACGCGCGCGATCGCCGAGCCCGCCGGCGCGCTCGCCCTGGCCGGGCTCAAGGCCTATGCCGGACGGGACGGCGGCGGCCGCGGGGGCGCGCTGGTGGCGATCAATTCCGGCGCCAACCTCAATTTCGACCGGCTCCGCCACGTCGCCGAGCGGGCCGAGATCGGAGAGGGCCGCGAGGCGCTGATCGCCGTCACCATCCCGGAGCGGCCGGGCAGCTACCGCCGCTTCATCCAGCTCCTCGGCAACCGGGCCGTGACGGAGTTCAACTACCGCTACGCCGATCCGCGGGCCGCCCACATCTTCGTCGGCGTCGAGCTGCGGGACGGCGGGCGGGAGAAGCAGCAGATCGTCGAGCTGCTGCGGGCCGAGGGCTTCCCGGTCCTGGACATGAGCGACAACGAGATGGCCAAGCTCCATGTGCGCTACATGGTGGGCGGGCGCTCGGGCGGGCTCGCCGACGAGGTGCTGTGCCGCTTCCAATTCCCCGAGCGGCCCGGCGCGTTGCTGCGCTTTCTCGAGAGCCTCCGGCCCGAGTGGAACATCACCCTGTTCCACTACCGCAACCACGGCGCCGATTTCGGGCGGGTGCTGGCCGGCATCCAGGTGCCGCCGTCCGAGCGCGCGGCCTTTGCGCAGGCGCTCGAGGCGCTCGGCTACCCGTATTCGGAGGAGACCGACAACCCCGCCTACCGGCTCTTCCTGGAGGGCATCGGGCCGCAGCCGGCGGCCGCCGCGGCCGCAGCCGGCTGACCCCATGAAGCCGCGCGACATCCTCTGGCTGCTGCTGTGGACGGCCGGCGCGCTCGTATCCTTCTCGGCGACCGCGGTCGCGGTGCGGCTGATGGCGCACACCCTCAGCCTCTTCGAGGTGCTGTCCGTGCGCAACTTCGCCGGGCTCGCCATCCTGCTGGGTGCGGTCGCGCTCAGGCCGGAGCTCCGGCGCCAGCTCCGGCCCGGCAAGCCGTGGCTCCACGTGATCCGCAACACGACGCATTTCATCGGCCAGTGCGGCTGGAACTCCGCCATCACGGTGCTGCCGCTCGCGACCGCCTTCGCGCTCGAGTTCACGGCGCCGATCTGGCTCGCCGCGATGGCGGTGCCGCTTCTCGGCGAGCGCCTGACGCTGCCCCGCGCGGGCGCGATCGTGCTCGGGATCGCCGGCATCCTGGTGATCCTCCGCCCAGGTCACGAGGCGTTCCAGCCGGCCGCCCTGGTCATGCTGGGCGCGGCCGTGCTGTTCGCGGGCGTCGCCGTGGCCACGAAGCGGCTGACCCGGACGGTCTCGACCTTCACCATCCTGTTCTGGATGAACGCCTCGCAGCTTCCGCTCAGCCTCGCCGGATCGAACCTCGACTTCCCCAGCCGCCTGGACGCCGCCGGCTGGACCGGCGCCGCCATGCTGGCGGTGACCGGCCTAACCTCGCATCTGTGCCTGACGCAGGCCTACCGGTACGGCGACGCGGTCGTGGTGATGCCGCTCGACTTCCTGCGCATCCCGATGATCGCGCTGATCGGCTGGCAGTTCTACGGCGAAGCCCTCGACCCCTTCGTGTTCGTGGGCGCGGTTCTCATCGTGGTCGGCATCGTCTGGAACCTGTCCGCCGAGGCGCGCCGCGCCGCGCCGGCGCTCGCCGAGCCCGAGACCGGTCGGGGCCCCGCCCCTGCCCCTGACGACCGGGCGCGGTGATCCCATGTCGGGCCCGGCCGCATGGCGCGGGCCCCCGCACCCCGGAGGATCGATCATGAAGCAGCGCCAGCTCGGACAGGCGGGGCCGCGGGTCTCGGCCATCGGACTCGGCTGCATGGGCATGTCCGGCATGTACGGGCCGGCCGACCGGGCGGAGAGCATCGCCACCATCCACGCCGCGCTCGACGCCGGGATCGACCTGCTCGACACCGGCGACTTCTACGGCATGGGCCACAACGAGATCCTGATCGGCGAGGCGCTTCGGGCCGCTTCCCGCGAGGGCGTGCTGCTCAGCGTGAAGTTCGGCGCGCTCCGGGACCCGGCCGGCGGCTGGTCCGGCTACGATTCCCGCCCGGCCGCGGTGAAGAACTTCCTGGCCTATTCCCTGCAGCGGCTCGGGGTCGACCACATCGACATCTACCGGCCCGCCCGGCTCGACCCGGCTGTTCCGATCGAGGACACGATCGGGGCCATCGCGGATTGCGTGAAGGCCGGATGGGTGGGCCGGATCGGCCTGTCGGAGGTCGGCGCGGACACCATCCGGCGGGCGGCGGCCGTGCATCCGATCTGCGACCTGCAGATCGAGTATTCGCTCATCTCGCGCGGGATCGAGGACGCGATCCTGCCGGCCTGCCGCGAGCTCGGCATCGGCATCACGGCCTACGGGGTGCTGTCGCGCGGCCTGATCAGCGGCCACTGGACCAAGGGGGCCGCGGGAGCCGGCGACTTCCGGGCCGTCAGCCCGCGCTTCCAGGCCGGAAACGTCGACGCCAACCTGGCGCTGGTGGAGGCGTTGCGGCAGGTCGCGGAGGCGCGCGGCGCGAGCGTCGCGCAGGTCGCCATCGCCTGGGTGGCGGCCCAGGACGAGAGCATCGTGCCGGTTGTCGGCGCGCGCCGCCGCGACCGTCTCGCCGAGGCGCTCGGTGCGCTCGACCTCGTCCTGTCCGAGGGTGATCTCGCGGCCATCGAGCGCGCGGTGCCGCGGGGCGCGGCCGCGGGCGGCCGCTATGCGCCGGCCCAGCTCGCCCACCTGGACAGCGAGCGCTGAGGTGGCGCGCCGGCGCCTATTCCCAGGCGAAGACCTGGATCAGCGCCGGCGTCATGATCACCACGAACAGGACCGGCAGGAAGAACAGGATCATCGGCACGGTCAGCTTGGGCGGCAAGGCGGCGGCCTTCTTCTCGGCCTCGCTCATGCGCATGTCGCGGCTCTCCTTCGCCAGCACCCGCAGGGCCGTGCCGAGCGGCGTGCCGTAGCGCTCCGCCTGGATCAGGGCGGTGGTCACGCCCTTCACGGTGTCGAGCCCGGTCCGGTTGGCGAGGTTCTCGTAGGCCTGCCGGCGCTCCTGCAGGTAGGAGAGCTCCGCCGTGGTGAGCGTCAGCTCCTCGGCCAGCGCCACCGATTGCGAGCCGACCTCCTGGCTGACCCGCCGGAACGCCTGCTCGATCGACATACCGGCCTCGACGCAGATCAGCAGCAGGTCGAGCGCGTCCGGCCACGCCCGCCGGATGGAGAGCTGGCGCTTCTTGGTGCCGTTGGCGAGAAATATCTCCGGGCTCTTGATGCCCACAAAGGTCAGCCCGATCACCATGCCGATCCGGATCAGCCAGGGCTGGCCGAAATCGTCGAACAGGAAGAGGTAGATCGTCGACACGATGGCGAAGCCGATCGGCGCCACGAGCCGGAAGAACAGGAAGGTGATCTCGGCCTGCTGGCCGCGATAACCCGCCTTGACCAGCTTCTCCTTGGCGGTCTCGGTGCCGAGCCAGTCGCCGAGCTTAAACTGCTCGACGATCTGCTTCATGTAGGCCTTGGGCTCCTGGCGCAGCGTGACCTTCTGCTGCCCCTTCATCATGCGCTCGCGCTCGCGGGCCCGGATGCGCTCGCGCTCGTCCGCGACGGCCTTCATGCGCCTGTTGAGCGTGTTGCCCTCGACCAGCGGCAGGGCGAGCGTGATCACGGTCGCGCCGGCCGCGAAGGCGGCCAGCACCGCGGCCACGACCTGCGGCTCGGACAGCTTCTGGAGCAGAAACGCGAACATCGGACAGCCCTCAGAAGTCGAAGTCGATCATCTTCTTCATCACGAACACGCCGATGCTCATCCACACGGCGGAGGCCGCGAGCATCATCTTCCCGGCGAACGTGATCCAGAGGAGCTCGATATAGGTCGGGCTGGTGAGCCAGGTCAGCAGCGCCACGATGAACGGCAGCGCCGCGATGATGGAGGCCGAGGCCTTCGCCTCCATGCTCATCGCGATGATCTTGGCCTTCATCTTCTTGCGGTCGCGCAGCACGCCGGACAGGTTGCCGAGCGTCTCGGCCAGGTTGCCGCCCGATTTCTGCTGGATGCCGACCACGATGGCGAAGAAGTTCGATTCCGCCACCGGGACACGCTCGTAGAGCTTGGCGACCGCCTCCGACACGGAGATGCCGAGCGTCTGCTGCTCGATGATGTAGCGGAACTCGGACCGCACCGGCTCCTGGGCTTCGCTGGCGATGATGCGCAGGCAGTCGCCGAGCGGCAGGCCGGACCGGATGCCCCGCACGATCACGTCGATCGCGTTGGGAAGCTCGTCCAGGTACTTGTTGATGCGGCGTTTCTTGCGGAACGCCAGGAACCAGCGCGGCAGGCCGAGCCCGCCGATGAACAGCCCCGCGAGCGCCAGATAGCCGCCGCCCGTGACGGAGAACAGCAGCAGCGCCAGGATCGCCCCGCTTGCCACGCTGACCATGTAGAAGCGGCCCTTCGTCCAGGTCAGGCCGGCCTGGGCGATGCGGGATTCGAGCGTCTGCTTGTTGCGGTTCTTCTCCCGCTGGTCGAGGTCGCGCAGGCTCTGCGCGACCTGCTCGCGCCGGTCCGTGCCGCCGCGCGAGCCCTTCTCGGTGCGCACGACCGCCTCGCCGACGACCGCCCTCTGGCGCTTCTCGACGCGCTGCTCGCCCGACAGGATCGGGTACACGAAGACATAGGCCAGCCCGCCCGCGGCGACAGCGGCCAGGATGATCGACGCGAGGATCGTCGTGTCCATGGATCAGGAGCCCGCGCGACCGTTCATCAGGCCGCCTTCGTTTCGGAGCTGGCTTCCATCGCGTCGAGCGCAGCCGCCAGTCGGCCTTCCTCGCCGAAGTAGCGGGCCCGCTCCCAGAACCGCGGCCGGCCGATGCCGGTCGAGCGGTGCTGGCCGGCGAGCCGGCCGGACGCGTCCTCGCCGCTGATGTCGTAGACGACGATGTCCTGGGTGGTGATCACGTCGCCCTCCATGCCCATCACCTCCGTGATGTGGGTGATGCGACGCGAGCCGTCCCGGAGCCGGGCCGCCTGCACGACCACGTCGACGGAGGTCGCGATCATCTCCTTGATGGTGCGGGACGGCAGCGAGAAGCCGCCCATCGTGATCAGCGACTCGATACGGGACAGGCACTCGCGCGGGGAGTTCGCGTGGATGGTGCCCATCGAGCCATCGTGACCGGTGTTCATGGCCTGGAGCAGGTCGAAGGCCTCCGGTCCGCGCACCTCGCCGACGATGATCCGCTCGGGCCGCATGAGCAGGCAGTTGCGGACGAGGTCCCGCATGGTGACCTGGCCCTGCCCTTCCAGGTTGGGCGGCCGCGTTTCGAGCCGCACCACGTGCGGTTGCTGCAGCTGCAGCTCGGCCGCGTACTCGCAGGTGATCACCCCCTCGTCGCGCTCGATGTAGTTGGTCAGGCAGTTGAGGAGCGTCGTCTTGCCCGAGCCCGTGCCGCCGGAGATCACGACGTTGCACCGCACCTTGCCGATGATCTCGAGGATCCTGGCTCCCTCCGGCGAGATGGCGCCGAAGCGGACGAGCTGGTCCAGCGTCAGCTTGTCCTTCTTGAACTTGCGGATGGTGAGCGAGGGGCCGTCGATGGCGAGCGGCGGCCCGATCACGTTGACGCGCGAGCCGTCCGGCAGGCGCGCGTCGCAGATGGGCGAGGATTCGTCGACGCGCCGGCCGACCTGGCTGACGATGCGCTGGCAGATGTTCATCAGCTGCTGATTGTCGCGGAAGCGAACGTTGGTCAGCTGAATCTTGCCCGCCACCTCGATGTAGGTCTTGTTGGCGCCGTTCACCATGATGTCGGCAATGTCGTCCCGCGCGAGCAGCGGTTCGAGCGGCCCGTAGCCGAGGACGTCGTTGCAGATGTCGTCGAGCAACTCTTCCTGCTCGGCGATCGACATCACCACGTTCTTGAGCGCGATGATCTCGTTGACGATGTCCCGGATCTCGTCGCGGGCCGAGTCCTGATCGAGGCGCGAGAGCTGCGCGAGGTCGATGGCCTCGATCAGCGCGCCGAAGATCATGCTCTTCGTCTGGTAGTACTCGTCCGACTTCCGCATCTCCGCGGGCGGCGCGATGGAGATCTCCGGCCGTCCGGCCAGATCCGGTTCGGCCAGCACCGGCACGGCCGGGACCGGCGCCGCGACGTCGCGCGGGGCCGGCCTCTGCACGGCTGCGGGCGGCGGCGAAGGCGGGCCGCCCTGGGAACGCTTGCCGAACATCGTGGCTTACTCCGCGCGCTGATCAGGACGCCTTGCGGCGGGCGAGCTTCGACAGCAGCGGATCGAGGATCCCGCTGCGCAAGCGGCGCGGCTCGGAGCGGCCGGTGATGGCGGCTCCGAGCTGGCCGAAGACCTCGGCGTGCTTGCCCGAGGGCTGCACCTCCGCGATCATCTGGCCGTTGTTGGCGGCCGTCCCGAACAGGGCGGCGTCGAACGGCAGAACCGCGGCGATGTCAGTGCCGATCGCTTTGGCAAACTCGGCCACGGCGATCTCGGGCCGCTTCGGCAGGCCGGTCTGGTTCAGGACCACGCGCGGCTTCGAGTCGTTCGGGCGCGCCTGGCGGAGGAGGTCGAACAGGTTTTTGACGTTGCGCAGCGAGGCGAGGTCCGGCGTCGCGACCAGGACGATCTCGTCCGACGAAGTCAGGAGCCGCTTGGCCCAGGCGGTCCAGGTATGCGGCACGTCCAGCACGATGGTCGGGGTGGACGCCCGCAGGATGTCGATGAGGCCGTCCACCGCCGTTTCGGTCAGATCGGTGGTGCGGTCCAGCATGGCGGGCGCGGCCAGAAGGCTGAGGTTGTCGCTGCACTTGGACAGCAGCCTGTCGACCAGGTTCGCGTCGAGCCGGTCCGGGGCGAAGATGGCCTCGGAGATGCCCTGCGGGGGGTCCTGGTTGAAGTCGAGCCCGGCGGTGCCGAACGCGATATCGAGGTCCGCGATGACGGTCTGGCTCGACAGGTTCTTGGCGATCGCCCAGCCGAGGTTGTGGGCGACCGTGGAGGAGCCGACGCCCCCCTTCGCGCCCGCGACCGCGATGGTCCGGCCCAGCGGCTCGGTGCCCGGGCTGCCGAACAGGTCGGACGCCGCCTGGATGAAGTCGAGCACGGGCACCGGGGCGATCAGGTATTCGCTGACGCCGCGCCGGATCAGCTCGCGGTACAGGATCACGTCGTTGACGTGCCCGATCACCACGACCTTGGTGCCGGCGTCGCAGACGCTGGAGAGCTGGTCGAGGGAGCCCAGGACGCCGCTGCGGTCGCCCTGGAACTCCAGCACGATGACGTTCGGGGTCGGGCTGTGCCGGTAGGCCTCGACGGCCGCCGGGGCGCCGCCCATCTGCACCTTCACGTGCGCCTTCTGCATGCGCCGGTCGCCGGACGCGGCGCCGATCACGTCGGCGATGCCGCCGGTCTCGCAGAACGCCTGGATCGTGATGCGCGGAAGCGGCGCGATCAGGCGCTCTTGGCTGTCGGTCCCGTCGGACATCCTGCTCTCCGTGCCGCCGAGGCTCACTGGCCCACACCCGATTTGACGGACGTTCCGTCGGCCTTGTAGGTCGTCGAGGGGTCCTGGCCCTGCCGCAGCTTCTCGATGTTCTGCATGCGGCGTCCGGTGTCCGGCGGCGTCGGCTGCCGGCCGCGCACGAGGTCCACCGGATCGGCGATCTGGGCGGCGAAGTTGGATTGCGAGGCGCAGCCTAGGTTCCAGTACGGCTTGTTCGCTTCGTTGAACTGGTAATCCTCGACGCCCATGTCCTGCGGCCACAGCCCGCACGTGCTCGCGACCCTCGCCTGGAGGCGGTGGAAGCTCAGCCGGATCGGGGAGGCGATCGACGGGTCGTCGGGGACGTAGCTCGACACGGCCATGCGACCGCCCGCGGCGGCCTGCAGGCGGCCGAGCGCCGTGCGGGTGGCTCCGCCGAGCTTCGTCCCGGTCGGCACCTGCGCCACGATCGGCCCGTTGCCGGAGCGGCGGTACTCGGCCAGGAACGCCGCCACGTCGGCCCGCTCACGCTCGCTGAAGCCACTCGACCCTTCCACGAACACGTCCAGAACCCGCGGGGCATGCCCCAGCACGATGGGGTGCCGGTCGCGGAAATCGCTCGGGTAGAGCGAGCCCGTGGCGTCGGCCGTGCGGCTGTTGCAGCCCGCGAGCGCCGGAGCGAGCGCCGCCATGGCGGCCAGAAGGGCGACCGGCCGGCTGAGCCTGTTGGGATTGGTCATGCTGATCCTCGAATTCCGGAACGATCGTGGGCCTGCGCCGCTCAATCGGTGATGAAGCCGAACCGCCCCGCCTTCGCGCCCGTCGGGCGGGCGGCGGCGGCGGAACCGGGGCCGGCCACGCCGTAGAGTTTGTTCAGGCGGCCGAGCAGCACGGCCTCGCCGTCGTGCGATTCCACGAACCCGTCATCCGGCCGCCTGACCTGAGCGGCCTCCATGGGCTTGGCGATGAAGGGCGTCACCGTGATCACGAGCTCGCTCTCCCGGCGCTGGTAGTTGCGGGACCGGAACAGGGCGCCGAGCACCGGCAGGTTGATCAGCCCGGGCACGCCGCTGATGGTTTGCGAGGGCTGCGAGCTGATCAGCCCGGCGGTCATCATGGTGGCGCCGGACGGCAGCTCGACCGAGGTGCTCTGCTTGCGGGTGCGGAAACCGGGCGTGCCGGTGCTCGCATCGGCGTTCTCGCGATCGATCTCGCTGACCTCCGTCGAGACCCGGAGGCTGATCCGGCCCTCCGACAGCACGATCGGCGTGAAGGTGAGCTGGATGCCGTATTGTTTGAACTGCACCGTCGGCGTACAGGCCGCGACGCCGCACCCGATGGTGATCGGGACCTCGCCGCCGACCAGGAAGTTCGCGGATTCGCCCGACACGGTGACGAGCGTCGGCTCTGCCAGGACCCGCGACACGCCGGCGCTTTCAAGCGCCTTGAGCGTTCCGCCGACCGAGGCGTCGCCGATCTGCGTCTGGCCCTGGATGGTGGTGCCGGCCCCGCTCAGCGCACCGACGATGCCCCGTCCGGCGGTCACGAAGCCCGAGCCCGGATTGGCGAACTGCCCGGCGGCGTTGATGATGTTCCAGTTTCCGCCGACGTTCACGCCGAGCTGCTTCACGACCGAGCGGGCCACCTCGGAGATCGTGACCCGCAGCATGACCTGATCGCGGCCGGAGATGCTGAGCGCGTTGATGACGTTGCCGGTGAACCCGGCAGCGCCGCCCGCGATGGAGCCCTGGCCGACGAAGGCCTTGGCGATGTCGGCGGCCTGCTGGGCGTCCCCGGCGGACACGACCGTGCCGGTCATGAGGATCGAATCCCCCGCCGGGCGGATGTCGATGCGGCCGCTCGGGATGGTGGCCCGGAGCGTCTGGCGCAGGACGTTCAGGTCACGCCCGACCGTGACCTCGAGCGAGGCGATCTGGCGGCCCTCGGCGTCCATGACGAACACGGAGGTCGAGCCGTTCGCGACCCCGAGCAGGAACAGCTTGCGGGTGGACCGCACCACCGCATTGGCGACGGCCGGGTTGGCGACGAAGATCTCCTTCGCGTCGCGGGTCAGCTCGACCATCACGGAGCGGCCGATCGAGAGATCGAGGCGGCGCGCGCCGCCCTGGGCGACATCGAGGGGCGGCGCCGCGCCCGACGGCCCGAACGGGGGCTCGGCCGCATCGGCCGTGTACCCCGTCAGCGCGGTCGCGCAGACGAGCGCGGCGGCGGCAAAGCGGCGCGCCCCGAGCGAAAGAGCCCTCGTGATTGTCATGTCTCTCGTCTTCCGTCCGTGAGGGCGTCAGCGTTGCGGCTTGGGGGCGGAGCGGGCGACGCCCGCCCGGATGACCATGACCCCGGCATCGGTCCGCTCCTCGCGCACGGGCGCCGCCTGCTTGGCGTCGGCCAGGCTGCGGAGCGCGAGCGAGAGCTGTCCGACCCTCTGGGCCAGTGCGAGGGTCTCGACCTGGGACGGGGTGAGCTCGAGCGTGGCCGTCTCGCCGGTCACGACCTTCTCGCCGTTCTTCTCCTGGACGTTCTGGCCGATCGCCAGGACCCGGACGTTGGTCAGGATGGCCTCGGCGACCTGCACGTCGGCGCCGCCGGCCTTGGAGGCTTCGTCGTCGCGCGAGATGCGGAGCACGTCGACGCGGTCGTTGGGCAGAATGAAGCCGCCGGCCGAGGTGGCGCCGCGGGTGTCGATGGAGATGGCCAGCGCCCGCATCCCGGAGGGCAGGATGGCGGACATGAAGCCCGAGCCGTCCGCCCGCACGAGCTTCTCGCGGCGCATCGGCTCCCCGCCCAGGAAGCTGTTGCGCACGAGCGAACCGACGAGCTCCTCGCCGGCGTTCGGACTCGTGTCGCGGGTCAGGCCGCCCTGCGGCGCGAGATCGGCCGGCCAGGGCTGCCAGCGCAGGTCCGTCGCCTTCAGCACCTGCCCGATCGGGAGGTCCGCCGCCGCGACCAGGACCTCGATCGACTTCGAGGGCACCTGCGTCTGAACGATGGTGGGGGGAGCTTCGCCGCCCGACCGCATCATCAGCATGGCGGCGACCCCGGCTGCTCCGAGGGCCGAGACGAGAACAACGAGGCGGGCGGGCTTCATGGTTGAAACGATTCCGGACGCAACAATCGGTCGAGCCGATCTTCAGCCGCGAATCGTCAAAACATGGTTAACTGAACCTGATGGAAAGAAGATCAGCCGTGATTGCAAATGGATCAGCACTGATCAGGCAAGTCACTGCGCACACGCGGCTGGGATACGGCCCGGCGGGAGATGGCGGCCTGGGAATGCGACGGGCGACACGGCGACAGGCCCCGGTCCGAGGCGGCGCTAGCGGGCGAGCGCCGCGGCCCAGATGTCGGATTGCGGGTAGACCACGAGCGCGGCCGCCGCGAGGGCGATGCCGTACGGCACGCCGCTCTTCGGGTCGAGGATCCGGGACAGCCAGGCCCAGCGATACACGAAGGGCGGGGCGGGCAATCCGCGCAGGACCAGGATCCCGAGCGTCAGGAAACCGCCGGCGATCGTGGCGGTGACGAGGTAGTCGGGCAGCGTGTCGAAGCCGAGCCACAGGGCCGTTGCCGCGGCGAGCTTCGCGTCGCCGCCGCCGATCCAGCCGAGCGCGAACATCCCGAAGGTCACCGCCAGCACGATCCCGCCTGCCGCGACGTGCAGCAGGATAGCCTCCGCACCCATGCCACCGAGGATCGCCAAGACCCCGAACCCCGCGACGAGTGCGAGCGACAGCCGGTTGGGGATCGTCATGGTGATCAGGTCGCTCGCGGCCGCAAAGGCCATGAGCGTCGGAAACACCAGGAGGACGAAGATCTCGGCCATGCTCTCCACAATCAGAAACGGCTGAGCGGCCGCCTACCCCCCGGAATGGCCCGACGGGTGACGGCCGCCCTGCGCCGAACGCCTCGACCCGAAGCCCCGGCCCGTCCGATCGCTTGCGTCAGCGCGAGCCCAGGTTCGTGCCGATGCTGTTGAAGGCGGAGTTGAGGTTCGTCCCGATCGTCTTCAGGGCGGTGATGATCACGACGGCGATCAGAGCGGCGATAAGGCCGTACTCGATGGCGGTCGCCCCCGATTCGTCCTTCGCGAAACGATTCATCAGCTTGGTCATGTTCTCAGCTCCAGTCCTGGTTGCCATTCCCCGTCCGAACACCTGCATCCAGGTCCGATCGGAACCGACCAGGACCATATCGGCCGGCCGTTTCGACATAGTTAAAACCAGTGTCGGAAGCCCGCCCCAGCCCGTTCCCGCGCCCAATGGTTAACATCGCATGTCTCTGATCGACAACAACGATACAGTACAAAGGGAACATTGATAACCTAGTTAGCAACCGGCCGAGGCTATAACGAGGCCGCAGCGCCCGCCATTGAACTATAAGCGGTCGCGAAGCCCCCCACATGCAAGAGCCCCGGCCGACGGCGGCGGGTCGTCCGATGAACCGTTTCTTCACCATTCCGGGGGAGAACCGCCAAGTCGAGTGAGGAGTTGCGCAGCATGGCAGCGGCACGGATTCTACGGTGGGCGCGCGGAGCGGCGGCCCTGGCCGTCGTCTGTGGCACGGCCGCGCCGGCCTTCGCCCGCGACGGAGTGAGGCCGGTCCCGCTCGCGGCCGTCGCCGCACCGCCCGAGAGCCACAACCTCAGCGACCGTCGGGCGGGCGAGCCGCCGCGGCCCGCAGCGCTCCCGGTCACCCCGGACATGTCCGTGATGGTGGACCGCGCCAAGATCATCCGGCTCCCGGAGAAGACCCAGACCGTCATCATCGGCAACCCGTCCGTGGCCGACATCGCGATCCAGAAGAGCGGCGTCGTCGTGCTCACCGGCAAGAGCTTCGGCGTGACGAACTTCATCGCGCTCGACTCCTCCGGCAGCCAGATCGCGGAATCGCGGGTCAGCGTCGTGGCCCCGACGGACATGACCCTGATGGTGCAGCGCGGCCTCGAGCGGCAGACCTATTCCTGCGCCCCGGTGTGCCAGCCCACCGTCGCGCTCGGCGACGCCGCCGGCTATTTCGGTGAGGTCAAGGGCATGGTGGACCAGCATTCGGCCTTCTCCGGCCAGCGCTGACCTCGCGGCTCCGCGGTTGTCCTAAGATTCCCGCAAGCATTGACCGGTTAGTGTCGCGGACGGCTGCAACGGCAGCCCGCTTGCGGACCGGATCGTGATCTTGCGCGCTCTTCCATCGACCGTTCTGGCGGGACCCCGCCGAGCCCGGGTCCCGTCTCTCCTGCGCCGCTTCCGACGGGCCGACGGCGGCGCGCTCGCGGTCGAGTTCGGCCTGATCGCGCCCTTCTTCCTCGGCCTCCTGTTCGGCATCCTGGAGGTGGCGCTCACCTTCTGGTCGACCCAGGTGCTCGAGACCGCCGTCGCGAACGCGGCGCGGCAGATCTACACCGGCTCGTTCCAGCAATCGACCGGCAACTCGGACCCGAACGCCGCGCTCATCAACTTCAAGAAGATGGTCTGCGACAACGTCACGGCCGTGTTCAACTGCCAGAAGCTGGTCAGCGTCGACATCAAGAAGTTCAACAGCTACACGGCCGCCTCGATCACCATGCCGATCAAGGACGGCAAATACGACACGACCGGCTACGGCTACTCCCCGCCCGGCGCGAACGAGATCTGCGTCGTGCGCGCCTCGATGGAGTACCCGGTCTACGTGAACATGTTCGGCTACGCGACCGGCCTGACGAGCGGCAACCGCCTGATCATCGCCTCGTCGACCTTCCGGACGGAGCCCTACCAATGATGGCCCGACTTCTCCCGTCCCTGCCCCGGGCGGGCGGCGCGCTGGCGCGGCTGCGCACGCTCGGAGCGCTCTGGACGGCCTCGGTCGCCGGTGTCGCGGCCATCGAGTTCGCACTCGTCCTGCCGGTGATGGTGGCCATGCTGCTCGGCATGAGCGAGGTCACGCTCGGCGTGAACCTGGACCGGAAGCTCACCCTGCTCTCCCGCAGCCTGGCCGATCTGTCGTCCCGGGTTCAGACCATCACGACCTCGGACATGAACGACATGTTCCAGGCCTCCGCGATCGTCATGCAGCCGTTCGGCTCCTCGCGGCTGGCGATGGTCGTGACCCAGATCAAGGTCACGAAGGTCGGCAACGACTTCAACGGCACGGTGGACTGGAGCTGCGCGCGCGGCACCGGCGCCCAGGCGAAGCCCAGCAATGTGAACTACCCGGTGCCGAGCGGCTTCCAGACCGACAACTCGTATTACATGCTGATCGAGGCGACGCTCCCGTACACGCCGCTGTTCGGCAAGGCGATCACCGGAACCATCAACCTCAACGAAACGACGCCCTGGCCGATCCGCAACAACACCAAGGTCACGCTCAGCGGCGGCTGCCCGGCCTGACGGCGCGCGCCCGTCAAATGCTCTGGTTGTAGGCCCCGACCTCGGGGTTCTCGCGCAGCACGCCGTCCACCGCCGCGAACATGGCCCGCATGCGGGCCTCCGAGACCGGGCTCTCCACCACCACGACGAGTTCGGGCTTGTTGGAGGAGGCACGCACGAGCCCCCAGGTGCCGTCCTGCGCCGTGACCCGGACGCCGTTCACCGTGACGATGTCCGCGATGCGATGCCCGGCGATCGCCTCGCCGGCCGCCGCCATGTCTCGGAAGCGGCCGAGCACGCGCTCCACCACCCCGTACTTCACCTCGTCCGGGCAATGCGGCGACATGGTCGGCGTGCCCCAGGTCTTCGGCAGGGCGCGGTAGAGATCCGCCATCGAGCGCCCGGGATTGCGGTCCAGCATCTCGATCACCGCGATGGCGGTCAGGAGGCCGTCGTCGTAGCCGCGCCCCACCGGGGCGTTGAAGAAGAAGTGCCCCGACTTCTCGAACCCGGCCAGCGCCCCGAGCTCGTTCACGCGGCGCTTGATGTAGGAATGGCCGGTCTTCCAGTAATCCGCCACCACGCCGCGCGCCTTGAGCTCTGGGTCGGAGGCGAACAGCCCGGTCGACTTCACGTCCACCACGAAGGTCGCGCCCGGGTGCAGGGCCGAGAGGTCGCGCGCCAGCATCACCCCGACCTTGTCGGCGAAGATCTCCTGGCCCTCGTTGTCGACCACACCGCAGCGGTCGCCGTCCCCGTCGAAGCCGAGCCCGACATCGGCGCCGGTCGCCCGGACGGTCTCGGCCATGGCGTGCAGCATCGCCATGTCCTCCGGGTTCGGGTTGTAGCGGGGAAACGAGTGGTCGAGCTCGGTGTCGAGCGGCACCACCTCGCAGCCGAGCGCCTCCAGGAGGCCCGGCGCGAAGGCCCCCGCCGTGCCGTTGCCGCAGGCCGCGACCACCTTCAGCTTGCGGGTGATGTGCCGGCCCTGCGTCAGGTCCGCCAGGTAGCGGGCCGGGAACCCGTCCACGAACTCGTACCCGCCGCCGGACCGGGTGGTAAAGGCGGCCGCGAGCACGATCTCCTTCAGCCGCGACATCTCCTCCGGCCCGAAGGTCATGGGCCGGTTGGTGCCCATCTTCACGCCCGTCCAGCCGTTGTCGTTGTGCGACGCCGTCACCATGGCGACGCATGGGCAATCGAGCGCGAACTGGCCGAAATAGGCCATGGGCGAGAGAGCGAGCCCGATGTCCTTGACCCGCATGCCGCCCGCCATCAGACCGGTGATCAGCGCGTACTTGATCGACGACGAGTAGGACCGGAAATCGTGCCCGACCACGATGTCGGGCCGCACGCCCTTCTCGTGCACCAGTTCGGCGATGCCGAGCCCGAGCGCCTGGACGCCCATCAGGTTGATCTCGTCCGGGAACAGCCAGCGCGCGTCGTATTCCCGGAAGCCCGTCGGCTTCACGAGCGGCGAGGATTCGAACGCGTGGGTGTTCGGCGACAGGGCTGGCTGGGGGGTCGGGTACATCGAGCCGTCTGCACGAGTGAGCCCGCAGCCCCTAGCCTATCGCCCCGGCGAGGGAAATGCCGGCGGCTGGCCGGGAGCGTCGCCCCCGGCATGCGCGCCGGCCGATAGGCGGGTTGGCACCGATCCTGTAGCGCTCGGGTGATGTCCCAACCGTCGGATTCTCGCGCGTGAGCAAGGCTGCATCCTGGCTGCTGCTCGCCGCCCTCTCCCTGGCCGTGTCGCGCCTGCTCCAGGCCGGTGGCGTGCCGGGCGCCATTCTGCTCGGCCCTATGCTGTGCGGGATGGCCTTCGGGGTCGGGGGCGCCAAGGTGAGGCTGCCGCGCCCGCTCTTCGTCATGGGGCAGGGGGTGCTCGGCTGCCTCATCGCCCACTCGATCACGGCCACCTTTCTGGGCCAGATCGCGCAGAGCTGGCCCGGCATGGCGCTTTCCGTGGCCGCGACCGTGGTGGCCAGCGGCCTCGTCGGATGGGTCCTGGCCCGCTACGGCCTGCTTCCGGCCTCGAGCGTCGCCTGGGGGGCATCGCCCGGGGCGGCGTCGGCCCAGGTCGCGATGGCGGCCGAGAACGGCGCGGACGCGCGGCTCGTGGCCTTCATGCAATATCTGCGGGTGATCTGCGTGGTGGCGACGGCGTCGCTCGTCTCGACATGGCTGGCCGGCGCCGCCGCCCCCGCGCCGAACGGGGTTCCCGTCCCGGTTGCGTCCGATGCGCTCGACCCGCTCGGCCTCGCGGTCACGCTCGCGGTCGCGCTCGGCGGATCATGGCTCGGCCAGAGGCTGCGGGTCCCGACCGGGGGGCTCCTGGTGCCGCTGGTGATCGGTGCCGTGCTGAATGCCACCGGGTTCGTGCCGATCTCGCCGCCGGACTGGCTGCTGGTGGCAGCCTATGCCGGGATCGGCTGGTATATCGGGCTGCAATTCGAGCGCGAAACGCTGCTGCGCTCGCTTGCGGCCGTGCCGCAGCTGCTTCTCGCCTCCTTTGCGGTGATCGCGCTGTGCTCGGTGTCCGCCTGGCTCCTGACACGGTTCGAGGGCACGGACCCGCTGACGGCGTTTCTGGCGACCACGCCGGGGGGCATCGATTCCGTGGCCGTGATCGCCCTGCACGGCGGCGCGGACACGCCCTACATCGTGGCCGTGCAGACGCTTCGGCTGCTCGTCGTTCTGGTGACCGGCGGGCCGATCGCCCGGTGGATCATTCGGACGAATGCCGGGCGCTGACGGGGCCCGCACGGGCACGGCGCCCAGCCGGCTCGCTCTCCCCTCCCTTAAGCGACCGCTAAGCGCTGCCCGCTAGCGTCCGAGGCGATCCTGCGGAGCCGCCCTGCCGATGTCGCCCCTCGCGCCGACCTCGCGCCTGCCGGGGCCCGTTCGGTCCGGGAGCGGCGTCTCGCCCGCCGACCTGCCGCTCCTGCCGGTCGCCCTCGCGCTGCTCGCCGTCGCGGCCTTCCTGCTGAACGCCCCCTTCGCGACCGTCGTCCGGGATCTCACCCTGCCGGACAACGACGACACCATGCGGCTCGTCCAGGTGCTGGACCTGATCCACGGCCAGGGCTGGTTCGACAAGGTCCAGCACCGCTACATGCCGCCCGCCGGGGCCCCGACGCACTGGTCGCGACTGGTGGACCTGCCGCTCGCGCTCGGGATCGCGGCGCTGCGGCCCCTTGTCGGGGAGCGGCTCGCGGCCGGCCTGGTCGCCGCCGCGTGGCCGCCCCTGCTCCTGGCCGCCTACCTGGCCGGCCTCTGGTTCGCCGCCCGACGCTGGTTCGGCGTCCGCGCCGCGTGGCTCGCGGTTCTGGCCGCTCCCCAGTTGGCGACGATCGGCCTGTTTTCGCCCGGGCGCATCGACCACCACAACCTGCAGATACTGGCCATGCTGGGCCTCGCCGTCGCGCTCTGGGACCCCGCC
>JAQGJJ010000029.1 GCA_028290695.1 Enterovirga sp.
TGCGCCACATCTACCGTCCGGAGGGCGCTCGAGGCCGAAGCTGAGATCGACACACCGATCTCCGTCTACTTCCCCGCCTTCCGCGCCAAGTTCAGGTTCGAGTCCTCTCGACCGCACCCCGGACCCCCTTTGTCGGGCTCCGAGAGGTTAGCTGCATTCAGCGCGTCGCTTCGCGGCGGAATGACCAGCTGCCGGCAGCCCCCACGGACGCATTCCGGCAGCCGCTTCCCTCTCTCCACGGCCCCGCTAGCGCTCCATTCGCCGCGAGCCGCTGCCGCGATCCAGGCCTGGAGTTCCGCTCAAAACCAACATTGCGGGAACGAATTGTCTCCCTGGCAGCTTTTTGGGGGTGAATCCCAACCGGAAAGACGGTCCCATGAAGACAATCCTGTTCGCAGCCTCCGCGCTGTCGCTCCTCGCCGCGGCGCCGGCATCCGCCCAGATGATGATGGGCGACGGCATGGCCATGGGCGGCCGCTCCTGCGTGAGCGGCGGGCAGTTCGTTCCGTGCCCGACCACCGGCGGCGGCATGATGATGGACCGGCGCGCCGGGATGCAGCCCGGCATGATGGAGCAGCCCGGGATGTACCCGCCGGAGATGTCGCCGCGCGAAGAGCGCCGGATGATGCGTCGCCAGCGCATGTAAGCCCGGCGTCAGGGCCAGCCTCGAGGGGTCGCTTCGGGCGGCCCCTTTTGCCGTCCGGACCCCGACGGCGGTGCGTGGCCCGCCCTGCGGTCCCCCCGGTCCGGAGGCCGCAGTCGGGACGGCAGCCGAACGCCCGTCAGGACTTTTCTTCGGCCGGGCTGTGCTTCTGCCGCTTGTGGCCCGCCTGGCCAGCATTGTTGTGCTTGTTGTGGTCGCGGCTCTCCTGATTGAAGCCGCCTGCGCTGGCTGGCTCGGCGCCGTCTCGCCGGACCGGACTGTCCGCCGGCACGTTCGGTCCCTCCCGGTGCTCGATGATGCGCAGCTGCTGCTCGTGGGTCTTGTTGCCCGCCATGGATCCTTCCTCCATCGTCCCGGTCGGGAAACGTCGGGGCGCGGGCCTGCGTTCCGGGGGCGGCCCGGTGACGGGCCGGGAGGGTTGGCATGAGCGCGCATGTCGCGGTGACGGCGGAGGCCGGGAACGTCGTTCTCGTGCGCCTGGCACGGCCCGATAAGAAGAACGCGCTGACCGGCGCGATGTACGATGCGGTGCGGGAGGCGCTCGCGGAGGCGGACCGAAGCGGCGCCGGAGCGGTGGTCCTCACCGGCAGCGACGGGGTTTTCACGGCCGGCAACGACCTGGCCGATTTTCTCGCCGTCTCGGAGGGCGGGAGCGGCGGCGCACGGCCGGCGCAACGCTTCATCCGCCAGCTTGCCGGGACGCAGACGCCCCTCGTTGCGGCGGTCGACGGGCTCGCGATCGGCGTCGGCACCACGCTGACGCTGCATTGCGACCTCGTGTTCGCGACCGCCCGCACGACCTTCCGCATGCCGTTCGTCGATCTCGGCCTCGTGCCGGAAGCGGGATCGAGCCACCTCCTGCCGAGGCGGGTCGGTCACCTGAAGGCGGCCGAGCTCCTGCTGCTGGGCGATCCCTATGACGGGGCGGACGCCGTCCGGCTCGGGCTCGCCAACGCGCTGCTTGCGCCCGAGGATCTACTCCCTCGTGCGCTCGCGGAGGCGGCAAGGCTCGCGGGGAAGCCGCGTGATGCGCTCACGGCCACGCGGCGGCTGCTTCGGGGTGACCGCGCCGCGCTCACGGCGGCAATCGATGCGGAATTCGCGGCCTTCGACATGGCGCTCACGTCGCCGGAGGCGAAAGCCGCCATTCAGGCCTTTCTCGAACGCGGAAGGGGCTCAAAGAAAGGCAGACCGCCTTCAGGCGAGCAGCACCATCAGGCTGATGGTTGCGAAGGTCGACGCGACGAAACCGGCGAAACGCGTTCCGAGGCGCATCGGTCGAACAGCTGATTCGGTAGCGGCGACAGGCATTTGAGTGCTCCAGATCCGAGTTGATCCACTAGCGCGGAGCGGCGGCTTTAGTTCCGGCCAGCCGGTCGATTTCAGGCTCGCGCCGCCGTTCCGGTGACGAAACCGATCGGCGCGGATCGGGTCCGGCCGTCACCAGGGGCTCGGCCCGCGGCCGAAACCGTCTTGCCGGCGATCGCCAGACAGCCCCGGCCGGATGCTATTCCGGGATTGCGCCCTTCGGCATCGCCAGCGGCGTTCGGCCCGACCTGCCGCCGGAGGAGGCGGCACGGGCCGGCTGTTTCGGCGGCGCCCCTCGAGCCACGGCTTGAGCCGCCGGGCGCGGAGCCTCGCCGCAGCTCTCGAACGCGAGGGGGCCGAGCAGAACCTCGCCGCTCTCCGACACCACCCGGAATTCGGGGGGAAGATCGTCGAGGCCGCCGGCCCAACGGATGGGCGTCGGATTGCTCTCCTCAAGCGCCTTCGGAGAGCCAGCCTGGCGCAGGTGCTGCGCGTCCGGCCCGTAGGCGCTGGCGACCCGCCCGTTCACGCTAACCTGGAACACGAGCACGGTTTCTGGCGAAAGCGGCCGCAGGGGGTTCTCCTGCACGAGGGAGCCCTGCCGGGTGACCCAGATCCGGAAACC
>JAQGJJ010000150.1 GCA_028290695.1 Enterovirga sp.
GCCCGCGACAGCAGGGCGGCGTTGAGCTCGAACGAGGGGTTCTCGGTGGTGGCCCCGACGAGCGTCACCGTGCCGTCCTCCATCACGGGCAGGAAGGCGTCGAGCTGCGCGCGGTTGAAGCGGTGGATCTCATCCACGAAGAGCAGCGTGCCCTGCCCGGCCGCGCGGCGGCCGCGCGCCGCCTCGAAGATCTTCTTCAGGTCGCCGACGCCCGAGAAGATGGCCGAGATCTGCTCGAAATGCAGTTTCGTTTCGCCGGCCAGCAGCCGAGCCACAGTGGTCTTGCCCGTGCCGGGCGGCCCCCAGAACACGAGCGATCCCATGGAGCCGGCCTGAATGAGGCGCGCCAGCGCGCCGTCCGGCCCGACCAGATGGTCCTGTCCAACCACGTCGGCGAGGCTGCGCGGCCGCATCCGGTCGGCGAGCGGACGCGGCGCGTCCTGCTCCAGATGGGCGGCGGCGAAGAGGTCTGACATGCCAGGAAGGTCGGGTACCCCGCCGCAGGCGTCAATCGGCGGCGGCGGTGGAGCGGACGATCGGAACGCGATGGCGCGGCCCGGGGCGGCTCAGCCCCCGAGCACCGTCGTCATGACCTGGCCGCCGCGGTTGATGGTGATCCGCCAGAGCGAGGCCCCGGCCCTGGCCATGCGGTCGAGATCGCGCGTCGAGGCGACCTTGTCGCCGTTGATCGCCAGAATCAGGTCCCCTTTCTGGAGCCCGAGCCGCCCGGCGACGCTCGTCTCCTCGACCTCCGTCACCACGACCCCCTCCGTGGCTTCGAGCTGCAGCTCCTCCGCCAGGGCCGGTGAGGCGTTCGCCACGGTCACTCCGGCGAACGGGGAGCGGCCGCGCACGGTCACGAGGTCGCGTGCCGGAAGCTCCGGCGCGGGCTGCAGCTTCAGGGTCACGGTCCGCCGGGTGCCGCCGCGATTGACCGTCAGCGGCACCTCGCCGGAGGTGCCGTGCAGCGCGAAGCGCCAGCCGAACGCGTCCGGGTCGTCGATCGCGCGTCCGTCCACCTCGAGGATCACGTCGCCGCGCTTCAGCCCTGCAACATCGGCCGGGCTTCTGTCGCGCACGGCGGACACGAGCGCGCCGGTCGGCCGGTCGAGGCCGAGCCCTTCGGCCAGGTCCTGGCTGACGAGCTGCAGCGTCGCGCCGAGATAGGGCCTGCGCATCGCCTTCGCGCCGGCCTTTGCGGATGCGACCACCATCTTCACCATGCCGGCCGGGATGGCGAAGCCGATCCCGACGCTGCCGCCCGACTTCGAGAAGATGGCCGAATTGATGCCGATCAGCCGGCCCTGCATGTCCACCAGAGCCCCGCCCGAATTGCCGGGATTGATGGCCGCGTCGGTCTGGATGAAGTAGCCGTAATCGGAGACGCCGACATTGGTCCGGGCCAGCCCGGACACGATGCCCTGCGTGACGGTGCGGCCGACCCCGAACGGATTGCCGATCGCCAGCACGATGTCGCCGACCTCGAGCGCGTCGTCGTCGCCGATCTCGACGGGCTTCAGGCCTCCGATCGGCTTCAGCTTGAGCACCGCCAGATCGGTGCGCGGATCCCGCAGCACGATCTCCGCCTCCACCTCGCGGTTGTCGGACAGGGAGACCTTCACCTCGGTCATGTCCGCGATGACGTGGTGGTTCGTGACGACGAGGCCGCTCGCGTCGACGACCACGCCCGAGCCGAGCGAACGCTGGGTGCGGTTTCCGGGCGCGTTCGGGACATCGCCGAAGAAACGCCGGAAGAACTCGTCCATGCCGGCGCTGCGGCGGGTCTTCTCCACCCGTGCCCCATAGACGTTGACGACCGACTGGGCCGCGATCTTCACAACCGGAGCAAAGGAGAGCTGGACCTGTGCCCGGCTCTCCGGAACGGCGCGGGTCTGGGCCGAGGCGGGGCCGAGGAGCGCCAGGAGGGCCACGGAAGGAAGGAAGACAGCCCGCATGCGCGATCGAACCCGATGGTTGAGTCGCGCCGGGTATACGGCCGCCGTCAGGCCTGAGAAAGGGCGGGCGCCGCCCCCAGCATGCCCCCGTAGAGGGCAAGGAGGCGCCCGGCATGCATTTGCGCACTGAGCGGCGCCTCCCAGTAGCGCTCATGGGCCGCGCGGCCGAGCCGGGCCGCCCGGCCGGGTTGCGATATCTCTCCGAAGGCAGCCGTGAGCGGACCGAGTTCCGGCTCGACGACGAGCCCGGTCTCTCCGTGCCGGACCGTCTCGGCGGCTCCGGCCCGGGCGGAGACGACGACGGGCACTCCGGCCGCCATGGCCTCGTAGACCGTGAGCGGTCCCGTCTCATACCAGCGCGAAGGTGCCGCGACGGCGAGCACCCGCTGCCGCAGGAGGGCCGCGACCTCGTCTCCGGAGCGCCAGCCCAGGAGCTCGGCCCCAGGATCGATGCGCAGGATCTCGTCCGCCGCGGGGCCCTCCCCGATGAACATCGTCGGCACCCCGGCCGCGCGTCCGGCCGCGGCGACGAGGTCGGCGCCCTTCTCGCGCGTCAGCCGGCCGATGAACGCGATCTTCCCGTCCTGGGCCACCTCGGCCGACGGACCACGCTCGGCCGCGACCGGGTTGGGGATGCGATGCTGGCGAAGGCTGCCCGGCAGAAAAGGCGCCAGCGTCTCGGCGCCCCGGTCGGAGACATGCACCACGTCGAAGGCCCGCCCGGCGGTCGCGAAGCGCGTCGCCAGCGCGCGCAAGACGCGGATCGCCTTGTGGGCTGCGGAGCGCGGGTCGCAGGGCGCCACGATGCAGCCCGCGGACAAGGGCGTGAGCCGGCAGGGCTCACCCCGATCGAAGCGGTAATAGACGCCGTTCGGGCAGGCCATGAAGTAGTCGTGCAGGGTCACGGCGAGCGGGTGCGGCGAGCGCAGCAGCACCGGGAAAATCGCGGGCGAAAACGCCCTCGTCCATTGATGGAGGTGAAGCACCGTATCGCCCGCCGGCAGGGAGCCGAGCACGGCCCCGAGCCGCTTGGCCGCGTCCCGGTTCCAGATCCCGGCCACGGCGCCGGCGAGCGCCGGGCGATCCCACACGTCGGGCTGGCCGAGCCCCTGGTGGGCGATCCCGCTCTGTCCCAGGCGCGGATCGACCGGACCGTCGACCGCATGGATGTAGGTCACGGGCGTGCCGGCGGCGGCGAGCGCCACGGCGGACTGGATGGCGACCGATTGCGCGCCCCCGCCCGCGTCGGCGAAATCCGCGATGATGACGACCCGCATCGAAGCTCTGCCGCTGCCCGGCGCAGCCTGCCAGAGCTTCCTTGCCATTCCGTCGCCGGGCGACGCGGCGGCGCATCGCCAAAGAAAAAGGCGGCCGGAGCCGCCTTCGTTCTCGTTCGGCCGGAGCCGAGCTTATTCGCTCTCGACCAGCTCGGACTTCTGCGACGGGCCGGAATCCTGGCCCTTCGCGTCCACGTCGCGGTCCACGAACTCGATCACCGCCATCGGGGCGTTGTCGCCCTGGCGGAAGCCGGCCTTCAGCACCCGCGTATAGCCGCCGGCGCGATCCTTGTAGCGGGGGCCGAGCACGGCGAAGAGCTTCCTCACCATCGCCTCGTCGCGGAGCGACGACATGGCGTTGCGGCGGGCATGGAGATCGCCGCGCTTGCCGAGCGTGATCAGCTTCTCGACCACCGGGCGAAGATCCTTCGCCTTCGGCAGGGTCGTGACGATCTGCTCGTGCTTGATCAAGGCCGCCGACATGTTGGCGAACATGGCCTTGCGATGCTCGGTCGTGCGGTTGAACCGCCGGCCCCTGAAACCGTGACGCATGTGGCTCTCCTTGTGTTCACGGCCGCCGTGCCAAGGTACGGCCGTTCCTTTTGATTGCTTGAGGTTCCGGCCGGGACTGTCCCGGCCAGCCGTGGAAACCGCGCCTCACCCGGCGCGACAGGCCCGGGCGGAGCCCGGGTCGCAGGATCGCGCGAACGCGCGCCCGATCAGTAATGCTCCTCGAAGCGCTTCGCGAGGTCTTCGATGTTCTCCGGCGGCCAGCCCGGCACTTCCATGCCGAGGTGCAGGCCCATGCCGGCGAGCACTTCCTTGATCTCGTTCAGCGACTTGCGGCCGAAGTTCGGGGTGCGAAGCATCTCGCCCTCGGACTTCTGGATGAGGTCGCCGATGTAGACGATGTTGTCGTTCTTCAGGCAGTTCGCCGAACGGACCGACAGCTCGAGCTCGTCCACCTTCTTGAGCAGCGCCGGGTTGAAGG
>JAQGJJ010000067.1 GCA_028290695.1 Enterovirga sp.
CGAGGCTGCGGACGGAGACCGGAGCAGGCACCGCGAGGCCGCGCCCCCGCCGTCGGGGGAGAGCGACCCCGGTGAGCCCGCGCACGAGGACCGAGCCCCGTTTCGAAGCGCGCGCGCTTCGGGCGCGGCCGCTTCGTAGGCGCCCGAGCAGCGGGAGCCGCTTAGTCCGGGCGGGCCTGGAGCCGGGACAGCGCTGCCGGGAGGGCGCGACCCAGGATCGCGGCCCATTCCGCCTGGCCGGACGGGCCCGCGATGAGATCCTGCCTGATCTCGATCCCGGTATGAACCAGCCCACGGCGCTCGCCATGGACCGGGATCGTGTAATCCGTTGCGTCCGAGACCGCGTAGGGCTCGTTGTCCCCGACCACGAGCGCCGGGTCCTCGGCGAGCGCAGCGCGAAGCATGCCGGCAAGCCGCCCGTCTCGCCCGTACAGGGTGCCGATGTGCCATGGTCGGGCGACACCCTTGTAGACCGGGGTGAAGCTGTGGACCGCGACGAGGATCGTCGGCCGTCCGGCCGTGCGCCGCGCGTCGAGCACGGCCTCGATGGCGGCATGGTAGGGCCGGAACACCTCCTCGATCCGGGCCGCGCGGTCCGCGGGTCCGATCCCGACATTGCCCGGAATGGTGGTCGTTTCGCTGATGTCGGGCACCGACGACGGCATCTCGGGCGGGCGGTTGCAGTCGATCACCAGGCGTGAATAGCGCTGCTCCACGAGAGCGGCGTCCAGGCTCTCGGAGAGCGCGCGGGCGACGGCCGCCGCACCGATGTCGTAGGCGATGTGGCGGTCGAATTCCGGCTCGGGGAGACCGAGTCGCCCGAGGCTGGCCGGGAGCCGCCGTCCGGCATGGTCGCACACGAGAACGAAGGGCGAGCCACCGTCGAGGCGGGTCGAGGCGACGGGCGGTGGCTCGTCCGGAGCGAGGAGGCTTTGGCCGGCTGTCATCCTGGCGCTCTACCCTACTTGGCTCGGAACCTGCTAGCTCGCTCCGCGAACGTCTGAGACCGATGCCAACATTCATCGTCCGTCACGTCACGACCTATCGCTACAAGGCGGCCGTCGCCTTCGGCGATCACCGCATGATGCTGCGGCCGCGCGAGAGCTCCGACCAGCGCACGCGCTCGTCGCGACTGAAGATCGTGCCCGAGCCGGTGGACACGAACTGGTCGGAAGATCCCTCGGGCAATCTCGTCGGCATCGCTCGCTTCGGCCGGCGCGCACGCGAATTGTCCTTCGAGGCCTGCATCGAGGTGGAGCAGACGGAGATCGATCTCGACGCCATGCGCCTCGCGGATCATGCCCGAACCTGCCCCTTCTCGTACGGAGCCGAGGAGATGCCGGACCTCGCGCGCTTCATCGAGCGGCAATATGCCGATCCGGATCACGGCCTCGACCGCGGGGTACGGGGCGTGTTGGGCGAGGACCCCGACCGCGACACGTTCCGGTTCCTGGTGCGTCTGAACGCCAGGATCCGAAGCGACTTCGCCTATCTGCGGCGCGAGGCGGTCGGCATCCAGTCCCCGGTTCACACCCTTCGGCTCGGCAGCGGCACCTGCCGCGACTTCGCGGTCCTGATGGCGGAGGCGGCCCGCTCCGTCGGCATCGCGGCTCGCTTCGTGTCCGGCTATCTGCACGTGGCGACCGACGAGCCTGCGCTGGTGATGGCGGGCGGCTTCACCCATGCCTGGCTGCAGGTCTACCTGCCGGGCGCGGGCTGGATCGACTTCGATCCGACGAGCGGAAGCGTCGGAAATCGGGACCTGGTACGGGTAGCCGCCGTGCGGGATCCCGCCCAGGCCGCGCCGATCGGCGGCAGCTTTCTCGGTTTCCCGAGCGATTTCATCGCCATGAGCGTCGCCGTTTCGGTGGTTTGCAAGCGCTCCGACAGCTGCGCGCCCGGCACGATCTCCGAAGAACGAGCGGCCTGAGGGAACGTGCAGCCTTCGTCCAGATTTTGGAAAGCTCAGGAAGGCGCCCGAACATGAAAATTCGCTGCGGATACGAGATTTCCTACGACGTCCGGCAGCCTTCGCCGCTGATTCTCCTGCTCAACGTCCATGCGGATCGCGAGAAGGATCTTCTGTCCCCCGACCAGGTTACGTTCAACCGCCCCGTCGGGATGACCGATTACCGCGACATGTTCGGCAACCGCTGCCTGCTCGTCAAAGCGGAGCCGGGGCCGCTCGTCATGTCGAACAGCTTTCTCATCCAGGATAGCGGGCTGCCGGACCAGATTGCCCCGGATGCCGAGCAGCACGCGGTCGAACGGCTGCCGCCGGAGGTTCTCGTCTATCTCCTGGGCAGCCGCTATTGCGAGACGGACCGGCTCAGCGACACCGCGTGGTCGCTGTTCGGGCAGCTTCCGAAGGGCTGGCCGCTCGTGCAGGCCATCGTCGATTACGCTCACGACCGCATCACCTTCGGCTACCAGTTCGCGCGCCCGACCAAGACTGCCTTCGAGGCGCACCAGGAGCGCCAGGGCGTGTGCCGCGACTTCGCGCACCTTGCGGTCACACTGTGTCGCTGCATGAACGTGCCGGCCCGCTACACCACGGGCTATCTCGGCGACATCGGGGTGCCCCCGGTGGAGGACCCGATGGACTTTTCCGCCTGGTTCGAGGTGTTCCTTGGCGGCCGCTGGTACACGTTCGACGCCCGCCACAACACGCCGCGGATCGGCCGGGTCGTGATGGCGCGCGGTCGGGACGCGACCGATGTCGCGATCGTGACCAGCTTCGGCGATTCCTATCTCGCCGGGTTCAAGGTGGTGACGGACGAGATCCACGAGTAGCGGCAGGCCGTTTCTTCCGCCGGAAGAGTCGGAACGGCTGCAGATTGGAACGGTTAACAGGTTGCCGCTCAGCGGCCGCCAAACCGTCCCGATATCCCGCCGGCTGCCTGCGGGTCCTGGAGCTCGCCGTGCCGACCGACCCTGATGGACCGCCGCGCTCGGCCGGCAAACTGGCCCTCACCATCACGATCAATGGCGAGGTGCGACATCTTTCGGTCGCGCCCACGACCGTCCTGCTCGACCTTCTGCGCGAGCATCTCGGGCTGACGGGGACAAAGAAGGGCTGCGATCACGGTCAATGCGGAGCCTGCACCGTTCTGATCGACGGGCGCCGCGTGAACTCCTGCCTGGTGCTGGCCGTCATGAAGGACGGGGCGGAGGTCACCACCATCGAGGGCCTCGCGACGAACGGCCGGTTGCATCCGATGCAGCAGGCCTTCGTGGAGCACGATGCCTTCCAGTGCGGCTACTGCACGCCGGGGCAGATCTGCTCGGCGGTCGGACTGCTCGGGGAGGGGAGGGCGCGCACGCCGGACGAGATCCGCGAACTGATGAGCGGCAACATCTGCCGCTGCGGCGCCTACGTGAACATCGTCGCGGCCATCGAACAGGTGATGGGCGCCGAGGACAGCCGGAGCGCGGCGGCATGAACAACTTCGAGTACCTGCGGGCGGAGAGCCTCGGCCAGGCGGCCGCCGCCGCGGCGGACCCCGCCACGAAGATCATCGCAGGCGGCACCAACCTCCTCGATCTGATGAAGTACAACGTCGAACGGCCGAGCCGGGTGGTGGACATCACCCGGTTGCCGCTGAAGGACATCGCGGAGACCGAGGCCGGCGGGCTGCGGATCGGCGCGCTCGTTCCGAACAGCGACCTCGCCTATGACGAGCGCATAAAAGCCCGCTACCCGCTTCTGTCCAGCGCCATCCTGGCCGGAGCCTCGCCGCAATTGCGCAACTCCGCCTCCACCGGTGGAAACCTGCTGCAGCGGACGCGGTGCTACTACTTCTACGACACGGCGACGCCCTGCAATAAGCGCGAGCCCGGCACGGGCTGCCCGGCGGTCCACGGCCAGAACCGCATCCACGCGATCCTCGGCACGAGCCAGCACTGCATCGCCACCCATCCGTCGGACATGTGCGTGGCCCTGGCGGCGCTCGCGGCGACGGTTCACGTCACGGGGCCGAACGGGAGCCGGGACATCGCGTTCGGCGACTTCCACCGCCTGCCGGGGGACGCGCCCGAGATCGATACGACGCTGCGCCCGGGCGAGATCGTCACCGCGGTCGAGCTGCCGCCGGAAGGGTTCGCGGCGAACCACACCTATCTCAAGCTGCGGGACCGGCTCTCTTACGCCTTTGCGCTGGTGTCCGTGGCGGCGGCGCTGCGCCAGGAGGGCGGCCGGGTGGTCGAGGCGCGGCTCGCCCTCGGCGGGGTCGCCCACAAGCCCTGGCGCGACGAAGCCGCAGAGGCGATGCTGGCCGGGAAACCGGCCTCGCCCGAGAGTTTCGCCGCCGCCGCGGACCACCTGCTGCGCGACGCGAAAGGCCACGAGCACAACGCGTTCAAGATCGAGCTTGCCCGTCGGGCGATCGTCCGGGCGCTCGGCCAGGCCGCCGCCGGAACGCCGCAATCCCAGACCGACAAACGCATCCGCTGAGACGCCGACATGCCATCAGCTGAACATCACATCGGCGCGCCCCGGAGCCGCATCGACGGGCCGGCGAAAGTCACGGGGGCCGCGAGGTATGCGGCCGAGCACACCGCGCCCGACCTCGCCTACGGCATCGTGGTCTCGGGCGCGATCGCGCGGGGCCGGATCCGCTCGGTCTACGCGGCCGCGGCCCTCGCGGTTCCGGGCGTGATCCAGGTCTTCACCCACGAGAACCGACGGCGCACGGCCTGGCTCGACTATTCCTACAAGGACGACGTGGCGCCGCCCGGGGCGCCGTTCCGGCCGCTCTACGATGCCGAGATCCATTACAGCGGCCAGCCGGTCGCGCTCGTTGTGGCCGAGGATTACGAGACGGCAGCTTACGCGGCGTCGCTTCTGGCGATCGACTACGAGGTGGCGGAGCACGAGACCGACCTCGAGGCGCAGCGGGCCTATGCCTACGTTCCGTCGAAGAAGCGGTCCGGCATCCCGCCGCCCCCGTCCCCGCGCGGGGACGCGGAGAAGGCCTTCGGCGAGGCGCCTCTCCATGTCGAGGGCGATTACAGCCACGCCATCGAACACCACAATCCGATGGAGCCGCACGCCTCCACGGTCATCTGGGAGGGCGACGGAAAGCTGACCGTCCACGACAAGATTCAGGGCTCTCAGAACAGCCAGCGCTACATCACGAGCGTCTTCGGGCTGAAGGCCGACGATGTGCGGGTCATGAACGCCTATGTCGGAGGCGCCTTCGGATCGGGGCTGCGCCCGCATTATCAGCTCTTCCTGGCCGTCATGGCGGCGCTGGAGCTCGAGCGCTCCATCAAGGTCGTGCTGACGCGCGACCAGATGTTCACCTTCTCCTATCGGCCGCACACCCTCCAGACGGTCCGGCTCGCGGCCGACCGTTCGGGCGCACTCCGGTCGATCCGGCACGACGCGGTCGCGGGCACGTCCCGCTACGAGGATTACCAGGAGAACGTCGTCAACTGGTCGGGCATGATGTACCATTGCGACAACGTCGCGCTGACCTACACGCTCGCCCAGATCGACACCGCGACGCCGGCGGACATGCGGGCCCCGGGCGCGACGACGGGCGTGTTCGCGCTCGAGATCGCGATGGACGAGCTCGCGGAGCGGGCCGCCATGGACCCGATCGCGCTGCGGCTGCGCAACTACTCCGACGAGGACGAGAACCAGGGCAAGGCCTACACCTCGAAGGAGCTGCGCGAGTGCTACCGGGTCGGCGCGGAGCGCATCGGCTGGTCGCGCCGAAGCTCCGTGCCTCGGTCCACCCGCGAAGGCCGCGAACTCGTCGGGTTCGGAATGGCGACCGGCTGCTGGGAGGCGTATCTCCAGAAGACGGCGGCCCGGGCCACGCTCACGCCGGACGGCAAGCTCGAGGTCGCGACGGCCAGTTCGGACATCGGCACCGGCACCTACACGATCCTGGCGCAGATCGGCGCGGACGGCTTCGGGCTGGACCTCGCGGACGTTTCGGTCCGGATCGCCGACTCGACGCTTCCCACCGCTCCCGTCCAAGGGGGCTCCTGGACGGCCGCGTCGAGCGGCTCGGCGGTACAGGCCGCCTGCCAGGCCGTCCGCGAGACGCTGCTCGGCCATGCGCGCGGGCTGCACCGCTCCCCGCTCGCGAATGCGGGCATCGAGCAGGTGGAGTTCCGGGACGGGCGGATCACCTTCGCGTCCGATCCGGCCCGCTTCGTCACCTTCGCCGATGCCATGCGGGCCGGAGGTGTCGACAAGGTGGAGGCGGAGGCGACGGCCGCTCCGAGCGTCGTCACGGCCCTGCGCTACGTCAGCTACACGCATGCCGCCGTGTTCGCCGAAGTGCGGGTGGACGAGGAGCTCGGCATCGTTCGGGCTGTTCGGATCGTCAGCGCCGTCGCGGCCGGCAGGATCCTCAACCCCAAGACCGCCCGGAGCCAGATCCTCGGCGGCGGCGTCATGGGCCTCGGCATGGCGCTGCACGAGGAAACCATGATGGACCACAACCTTGGCCGGTTCATGAACCACAATCTCGGCGAGTACCACGTGCCGGCCAACGCGGACGTGCACGACATCGACGTGGTGTTCGTCGAGGAGCACGACGACAAGGTCAGCCCGATCGGGGTCAAGGGTCTGGGCGAGATCGGCATCGTCGGCACCGCGGCGGCCATCGCCAACGCGGTCTACAACGCCACCGGGAAACGGATCCGCGACCTGCCGATCACGCTCGACAAGCTGCTCTGAGCCGGGTGCGCGCCGGGCCGTGAACCCGGCGCGGCGCTCGGCCGTTGCCCTCGCACCAGCCGGACCAGCCGGCATCGCGAGACCCACATGCCGACCGAACTCCCGACCGAACGCGCCATTCGCCCTGCCGGCTCGATGGAGCTCGACCCGGCGGCCGAGGGAATCTCAACCGACGAGACGCGACGCCTGATCGCCTCGAGCAAGGTGGAGGGTACGGCCGTATACGACCGGGCCGGCGCGCAGGTGGGCACGGTCTACAACTTCATGGTCGACAAGGTGTCGGGCCAGGTGGCCTACGTGGTGCTGTCTTTCGGCGGCTTTCTCGGCATCGGTGAAAGCTACCACCCGCTTCCCTGGCGGGCGCTCACCTACGACACGCGACTGGGTGGCTATGTCGTCGACATCGACCGGGACAAGCTGGCCGGTGCGCCCCGGCACGGCGCCGGGGACGATCCGTTCGTCGACGAGGAGTATGGCCGCAACGTCGACGCCTATTACAGGACCGCCCCGACCTCGTGAGCGACGGGCGGCGGCGCTTCGCCGCCGCCCCCACGCAGGCCCGGTCAGGCGTGGCTGCCGGCCGTGCGTCGGCGGGTCAGGAGCCAGCCCAGGCCGACCACGAACAGGGCGCCGACCACCGAGGCGGGCAGTTCGAGATGCTCCGCCGTGGGCTGGCCGAGACGGCTCACGATCGCCGGGTCCGAGACCAGCATGTCGCCGGCGATCCAGCCCAGCAGGGCGGCCCCGGCCCATACCAGGATCGGGAAGCGCTCGAGCAGCGTCATGATCAGCGTCGCCCCGGCGACGATGAGCGGGATCGATACGGCCAGCCCGAGGACCAGCAGCACTGTCGAATCCTTGGCGATGGCCGCGATCGCCAGGACGTTGTCGAGACTCATGACGGCATCCGCGATCGCGATCGTCCGGATGGCGTGCCAGAGCCGGTCCGACTCGGCGATGCCGGAGCCGTCGCCCTCGTCGTCCGTCACGAGCTTCACCGCGACCCAGAACAGGAGCAGGCCGCCGAGGATCTTCAGAAACGGCGTGGTGAGAAGGGTTGCGATCAGAACGGTGAAGACGATGCGGAGCACCACCGCGACGCCGGCGCCCAGGATCATGCCGGTGCGTTGCCGGCTGGGCGGCAGGCCGCGGCACGCCATCGCGATGACGACCGCGTTGTCGCCCGACAGGATGATGTTGACCCAGATGATTTCGAGAACCTTGAGGACCTGTGGCCCGAGCGTTTCCATGGCGATGCAATCTGTTGCGTCGGCGCGTGCCGAACTGGGGGGAGCCCGCGCCGGGGCGCCCGGTGCCGCACCCGCCGTAAAGGGCGTGCGTTCGCGGACGGGTGACCGGGCCGTCAGGGGCGATCGGGAATGATGGCGCTGGGGGCCGCTTCAACGGCCGGAGCGCGCGCTTCGTTGACCTAGGGCGGGGAGGGCGGGCCTGTCGCCATGTGGGCGCCGGCCCCGTGCCGCTCGCGCCACGTTTCGCCGGCGCGACGCTCGGGCCGTCCGACCGCCGGCCCGAAGCCTGCGGGACAAGCCCCCAGGGGGCTGCAGCCGTCGTCGCCCGAATCGCCACCATCTTCGATCGCGAGGGTCGCGACGAGAGGCGCCTCGGAGGCGGGGGAGGGCGCCTTGGGCACCGAAGCGGTGCTTTGCGGGACACCCGCCTGCAGGACTGATCCGGCAGCGTGGCCCGCGGTCGCCGTACCGGCCGGCAGCAGCCAAGCCAGCACCGCGGCCGTGAGGACGAGCCTCAACGCGAGGAGGACCGGACGGAGCATGGCCGAAGGCACCACGGCCCCGGGTTCGGGTCAAGCTGGTATACCACGGACGGGCCGGGGAGACGGTGCCCGGGGACGGGGCGGCGGAACGGCGCGCCTTGCCATCGGGCAACTTCGCCCGTATATGCGCGACCATTCCACACGCGGTTGCGGCCTCATGCTCGAATGAGGCGTCCCGGTGTCCGGCATCCGCCGGACTCTTCGCTCCGCGGCGGCATAACCGGAGAGATACCTTGGCAGTTCCTGATTTCTCGATGCGTCAGCTCCTCGAAGCCGGCGCCCATTTCGGCCACCAGTCCCACCGCTGGAACCCGAAGATGTCGAGCTACATCTTCGGCACCCGCAACAACATTCACATCATCGACCTCCAGCAGACCGTGCCGATGCTGCACCGCGCGCTGCAGGCCGTGAGCGACACGGTCGCCAAGGGTGGCCGCGTTCTGTTCGTCGGGACGAAGCGGCAGGCCTCCGACGCGGTCGCCGAGGCGGCCAAGCGCTCGGCCCAGTATTACGTGAACTCCCGCTGGCTCGGCGGCATGCTGACCAACTGGAAGACCATTTCGGCCTCCATCAACCGGCTGCGGACGCTGGAAGAGACGCTGACGACCGGCGGAGCGGGTCTCACGAAGAAGGAGCGCCTGATGCTCTCCCGTGAGAAGGACAAGCTCGACAAGGCACTCGGCGGCATCAAGGACATGGGCGGCGTGCCCAGCCTCATCTTCGTGATCGACACGAACAAGGAATCGCTGGCCAT
>JAQGJJ010000073.1 GCA_028290695.1 Enterovirga sp.
CCAGCAGCGTGGCCGACATTCGCCGGGCCAAGGAGAACGGCAAGGTCGGCATCGTGCTCGGCTGGCAGAATTCCAGCGGCTACGGGGACAACCTGGATTGCGTCCCGTTCTTTGCCGAGCTCGGCGTCCGCATCGTCCAGCTGACCTACAACACGGCCAATTCGGTGGGCTGCGGCTGCTATGAGGGTCGCGACGGCGGCCTCACGGATTTCGGCCGCGACCTGATCGAAGCGATGAACCGCGCCGGCGTTCTGGTCGACCTGAGCCATGTCGGCCCCAATACCTCGCGGGACGCGATCGAAGCCTCGAAAAAGCCGGTCGCCTACTCGCATTGCGCGCCGGCCGGCCTGAAGGCGCACCCGCGCAACAAGTCGGACGAGCAGATCCGGTTCATCGCCGATCGCGGCGGTTTTGTCGGCGTGACGATGTTCCCCGCCTTCCTGGCGCGGGGCGCCGCCTCCTCCGTCGAAGATTACGTCGACGCGATCGAGCACGTCCTGAACCTCGCCGGCGAGGAGCAGGTCGGTGTCGGCACGGACATGACCCAGGAACAGCCTCCGGCCTTCTTCGACTGGATCACGCGCGACAAGGGCAATGGCAGGCGGCTGGTCGAGTTCGGCGAAGCGCTCGAACTCGACGGTTTCCGCCGGCTTCGGGATTTCCCGAACCTCACGGCTGAAATGGAGCGCCGCGGCTGGCCGGAGGCCCGGATCGAGCGGGTGCTCGGCGGCAATTGGCTGCGCTTCCTCGGCGAGGTCTGGGGCGCGTGAGAATGGATGATGCAGGGGCGGCGGAAGACGCCGCCACGACCGACGTCAAGGCCCGGTGTCTCTCGTGGATCGATCGCAATCGGGACGAGGCGGCCCGGCTGAACGATGCCCTGTTCTATTTCGGAGAGCCTTCGCTCGAGGAATACGAGACGGCGAAGCTCCTGTGCCGGGTGCTGAGCGAAGCCGGATTTTCGGTCGAGACGGGCATTTCGGGCTTCCCGACCGCCTTCCTGGCCACGATCGGCGAGGGCGCGCCGGTGATCGCCCTGCATGCGGAATACGACGGCAATCCGGACAATTCGCAGGAATCCGGCGTCACCGAGCCGCGGCCGATCGTGGAGGGCGCGCCCGGCCACGCCGAGGGGCATCAGGCGAACGCGACCGTGATGGTCACGGCCGCGCTTGCGGTCGCCGAAGCGATCAAACGAGGCGAGGTCAGGGGAACGTTGAAGGTCTTCGGCGCGCCCGGCGAAGAGATCGCGGCGAGCCGACCCTATTTCGTGCGTGACGGTTACTTCGACGACGTGGACCTCGCCCTGCACAACCACATCCGCGGGTCCTTCTACACGGAGGTCGGGCAGACGCAGATCTCCGCGATCTCGGCCGAATTCACGTTCTCGGGCGAGAGCGCGCATGCAGGCCTCAATCCGTGGGATGGTCGCGACGCCCTCGACGCCGTCGTGCTCATGGATATGGGCTTGGCGCAGCACCGCGAGCACATGAAGCCGGACATGCGCGCCCACCGCGTCATCACGGATGGCGGGCAGCAGCCGAACGTGATCCCGGCGCGTGCCGCCGTGTGGTGGTACTTTCGCGGCTTCTCGGCCGCCGATGCCCGGGCGCTCTTCGAGCAGGCGTGCCGGATCGCGGACGGCGCCGCGCTGATGACCCGCACGAGCGTCTCGGTCGAGATCAAGAGCGCGGTCTGGCCGACCCGCTGCAACACGGTGCTGGCCGACGTCCTGCAAGCAAACATCCTGTCCGTCGGCATGCCGGATTGGACCGAGGAGGAGCAGGCTTTCGCCCGCCGGCTGCAGGAGGCCGCAGGCGTGCCCGCTCCGGGGCTCGACACGGCGCCGAAGCCGATGCTCGGCCCGGACATGCCCGAGCCCTCCTCCAATGATTGCGGCGACATATCGTGGGTCGTCCCGATGGGACGATTCTGGTTCCCCGGCGGCGTGCCTCACGTCCGCTTCCATCATTGGAGCGGCGGGGCGATGCTGGCCACCAGCATTACGCACAAGGGCATCGTGGCGGGTGCCAAGGTGCTGGCCGGTGCCATCTGCGACTGCCTCGCCGACCCGGCGCTTTTGAACCGCGTCCGCACCACCTTCCGGGCGGAGATCGCCGGCGTCGAGTACGCGCCCCTGATCCCGCTGCAAGGCACGCCGCGGCTCGGCGTTCACGCCCGGTTGATGGAGCGGTTCCGGCCCGAAATGGCGAAGCATTACCGCACGGAATTGCCGCGCTTCCGCTGAATCGATCCCGCACGAGACAGCCCCGGATTCGTCTTTGACGGCAAAAATCTGGGCAGTTTCGCGGTAGAACGCGCTTGACGGATTTTATACAATCGACAATTCTGGCCCAGGAGGATCGTTATGAAGCTCGACACCTGGACCGGCGTTTTCCCGGCCGTCACTACACAGTTCCACGAGGACTTCGCGCTCGACATCGAAGGCACCCACCGGGTCATGGCGGGCCTTGTCCGCGACGGCGTGTCGGGTCTCGTCGTGTGCGGAACGGTGGGCGAAAACACGGCCCTGACCCGACCCGAGAAGGTCGCGGTCATGGAAGCCGCGAAGGACGCAGCAGGCGGCCGGATTCCGGTCATCGCCGGGATCGCCGAGCTGTCGACCGCCTTCGCCTGCGAGGTCGCCCGCGAGGCCGCTCGCGCCGGGGTGGACGGCGTCATGGTCATGCCGCCGCTGGTCTATCCGGCGCGGCCGCATGAGACCGCGACCCACTTCAAGGCCGTCGCCCGGGCCACGGACCTGCCCGTGATGGTCTACAACAACCCGCCTGCCTACCGGACCGACGTCACGGTCGACATCCTGTGCGACCTCGCCGAATGCGACACGATCGTCTGCTTCAAGGAATCCTCCGGCGACACGCGCCGCTTCACTGACGTGCTCAACCGCGTCGGCGACCGGTTCATCATGTTCGCCGGGCTCGACGACGTGGTGCTCGAGAGCGTCATGGTCGGCGCCGTCGGCTGGGTCTCGGGCATGTCGAACGTCTTCCCGCGCGAAGGCGAGACGCTGTTCAAGCTCGCGATGGCGGGACGCTACGAGGAAGCCCTCGCGCTGTATCGCTGGTTCATGCCGCTCCTGCACCTCGATGCCCGGTCCGACCTCGTCCAGTGCATCAAGCTCTGCGAGCACATCGCCGGACGCGGCACGCACCTGACGCGGCCGCCGCGCCTGCCGCTCACGCCGAGCGATCGCGCCGAGGTCGAAGCCATCATGGCTGAGGCGATGGCGAAGCGCCCTGCCCTTCCCGAAATCGGGCTTCGGCCCGCCGCCTGAATGCTGCCGGCCCCGATGCGGGGACATGGAGAAAGGCTTTGTCGATGAAGACGCTGCTATCCAATCTCGCTCTGGCCGGACTGATGGCCTGGGGCGGGCCCGCCTTGGCCGGAAAGGCCGATGACACCCTGAACGTCGCCTTCGGCAACGAAGCGACGACGATGGACACCTACAAGGAGACGACGCGCGAGGGGAACATCCTCGCCCGGCTCCTGTACGACTGCCTCATCGAGAAGGACACGAAGACGGGCGAGTTCAAGCCCGCGATCGCCTCGTCCTACAAGATCGTGGACGACAAGACGCTGGAGTTCGAGATCCGGCCCAACGTCAAGTTCCACAACGGCGAGACGCTGACCGTCGACGACGTGGTCTACACGTTCAACCTCGTCTCCTCGAAGGAGTACGGGGCGCGCTACCAGATCGCGGTCGACTGGATCGACCGGGCCGAGAAGGTCGGGGACAGCACGGTTCGGCTGCACATGAAGCGGCCCTATCCGATGGCCCTGGAGATGCTGGCCGGAAACCTGCCCGTCTACCCCAAGGCGTATTACGAAAAGGTCGGCCCGAGCGGCATGGCGACCAAGCCCGTCGGGGCGGGCCCCTACCGGCTGGTCGACATCACGCCGGGCGCCCGCTTCGTCTTCGAGCGCTTCGAGGATTACTACGCCGAGAGCCCCAAGGGCCGGCCCGCGATCAAGCGCGTCATCGTTCGCACGCTGCCGGAGACGAACACGCAATACGCCGAGTTGATGAACGGCGGCCTGGATTGGGTTTGGCGCGTGTCGCCGGACGATGCCCGCAACCTCACGCGCCGCTCCAATCTGGAGGTGAAGGGCATCGAGATCCTGCGCTACGCCTTTGTCAGCCTCCATCCCGCATTTCAGGACGGCAAGTCGCCGCTGGCCGACGTCCGGGTGCGCCGGGCACTGAACCATGCCGTGAACCGCCCGGGGATCCTGAAGGCGTTTGTGGGCGGGGCCGCCCAGGTGACGAACGCGGCCTGCTCGCATCTCCAGTTTGGCTGCACCGATCAGGTCGCGAAGTACGATTATGATCTGGCGAAGGCCAAGGCGCTCCTGGCCGAGGCCGGATATCCGAACGGGTTCTCGACCGAGATGCTCGTGTCCTCGACCGCGAAGGAGCAGGCGGAGGCGATCGCCGCCAACCTCGGCGCCGTCGGCGTGAAGGTCACGCTGAACTTCCAGCAATACGCCCCGGCCCTGAGCGCCTGGCGCGAAGGTCGGGTGCCGCTGTTCCTCGGCAATTGGGGCTCCTACGGCATCGCGGATGTTGGGCTCGGCACGAGCCAGTTCTTTGCCGGCACGGCCGACGACCTCGTCAAGGATCCCGAGATCATCCCGCTGCTGAAGGCCGCCGACACCAGCATGGATCGCGACGTCCGGAAGCAGAAATACGAGCAGGCGGTCAAGCTGATCGCCGAGCGCGCGTACATCATTCCGCTGTGGACGTTCAACGTGAACACCGCCAGCAACAAGGATCTGGATTTCAGCCTCGGTGCCGACGAATACGCCCGCTTCTACGAAGCGAAGTGGAAATAGGCCCGCCTTAGCGGCACTGGAGAGCTCCCGTGTACATCAAGGATCCGGATACGGTTTATGCCGCAGTGCAGTCGCGGGCGAGTGATCGCGCCAAGGCGCTTCATGCGGACGCGCTCGTATGGGACATGACGCTACCATACGGGCCCGGCTGGATGAGCGACGAGCTGATCTATCGCTACAAGCGCGGCGGGTGCGATCTGGTCTCGCTGACCGTCAACGACTTCCCCGGCTCGATCCGTGGCTCCACCCAAAACGTCGCGATCGTCCGCGAGCAGGTCCGCCGGCTCGAGAAGGATTTCGTGATCATCGACACGGTGGACGACATTCTGGCGGCCAAGAAGGCCGGCAAGATGGCGCTGACGTTCAACCATCAGGAGACCAACCAGCTCGAGCGCTCGGTCGGGATGATCGACGTCTATTACAGCCTGGGCGTGCGGCACATGCTGCTCGCCTACAACGCCAAGAACCACGCGGGCGATGGCTGCGCCGAGCGGACCGATTCCGGCCTCAGCCGGTTCGGCGAGATGGTCATCCGTGAGATGAACCGCGTCGGCATGCTGGTGGACGGGACGCATTGCGGATACCGCACGTCCATGGAGGCGATCGAGGTCTGCGAAGGCCCCTTCATCTTCTCGCATTGCACGGCGCACGCGCTCTACCCGCATTACCGCAACATCCGCGACGACCAAATCAAGGCCTGCGCGGCAACGGGCGGCGTGATCGGCGTGAACGGGTGCGGATTCTTCCTGTTCGACATGGAAGGTCGCACCGAGGCGATGTTCAAGCACATCGA
>JAQGJJ010000093.1 GCA_028290695.1 Enterovirga sp.
GACGAAAAACGCGAGCGCCTCGTAGGTAGCAAGCTCTCCGAGGAACGGTGCATCCAGCTGACCTCCGATCCTCTCTATGCAGTACCGAGTTGCTTCCGCTCCGATGAGCTGCTTGAGCGCATCAACGAGTTCCTCCCCAGCCATTCCGTGCAGGTCCGCCAGCGCCGGTGCGAAGTTGGCCCATCTCGTACCAAAAGAGTACCATCGCCGCGTGAACGTCGCCTCCCTGTACCGCTACCCGGTGAAGGGTTTTTCGCCCGAGCGCCTGGACCGCGTCGCGCTCGACCGGGGCGGGTATTGTCCCGGAGACCGGCTGTTCGCGGTCGAGAACGGGCCCTCCGGCTTCGACCCCGCCGATGCGCGGCACCAGTCGAAGATCAAGTTCCTGATGCTGATGCGTAACGAGGCCGTGGCCCGGCTGCGGACCCGCTACGAGGATGAGACCGGGACCCTGGTCGTCGAGGCGGACGGCGAGACGGTGCGGGCCGATCTGCGGACCCGGGAAGGCCGGCTGGCGTTCGAGACCTTTGTTCGGCGCAAGCTGCCCGGCGAGTTGCGCGGCCCGCCGAAGGTGCTGGAAGCGCCGCCCGGCTTCCGCTTCACGGATTCGCGGCGCGGCTACGTGTCGATCGTCAACCTGGCGAGCGTGCGGGCGGTGGCCGGGATGGTGGGCCGCCCCGTGGACCCGCTTCGCTTCCGGAGCAACGTCATGCTGGAGGGGCTTCCGGCCTGGGCCGAGTTCGATCTTGTCGGATCCGAGCTCGCGGGGCCGGACGGGCTGAGGCTGAGGGTCACCAAGCGCATCGAGCGCTGCGCGGCCACGAACGTCGATCCGACCACGGCGGAACGGGACCTCGCCATTCCCCGGACGCTGCTGCAGCGCCTCGGCCACGTCGATTGCGGCGTCTATGCCGAGGTCGTGGCCGCCGGCACCCTGCGGGCCGGAGACGCGCTGGCCGCGCTGCCTCCGGCGCAGGGGGACCTTCTCGGAAGCCGGTAGGCGGGCGATCGCTCGCCCGCCAACGTTGCTTGCAGGTGCCGATCAGTCGATCGGCGCTTCGTCCTCGCGCTCGGCCGGGGCGCCGAGATCGAGCGATGCGGCCGGATCGGCGCGACGCGGACGACGGGCCCGGCGGGGCCGCGGCTCCGCAACGGCGCCGCTCGCGCCGGCATCCTCGTCCGGACGGGCCTCGAAGCCTTCGCCGGCCGGCGCAAAGGCCTGGGGCGCGGGCTCTTCGGGCAGCGCGATGGCGGCCCGCACGGGCGTGGTCAGAAAGGCCGGCAGGCCGGGTGCCACGGGCTCGTCGGCGGGGGGCACGCGCCCTTCCGAACGGGGCTGATTGGACCGGTTGTCGCGTCCGAACTCGCGGCGGCCCTCGCCACCGGCGAAACGCTCGCGCCGGTTGCCACCGCCTTCGCGGTCCTGGCGCTCGGGGCGATCGTAGCCGCCACCGTTCTGGCCCTGCCCATGCTGAGGCTGGCCCTGCGGGTTCTGCCCCTGCGGGTTGTGGCCTTGCGGGCCCTGGCCTTGCGGGTTCTGGGGGGCGCCGTTGCGGTCGAAGCGGTCGTAGCGTTCGCCGCCCGGAGCACGGCCGTTGCGGTCCTGATTCCGGTCGGGGCGTTCGCCGTTGCGGTCGAAGCGCTCGCCATTGCCGCCGCGGTCGTAGCGCGGGCGCTCGGCGTTGCGGTCACCGCCCCGGTCAAAGTTGCGGTCGCCGCCGGCATTCCGGTCGGGGCCGCGATCCCGGTCGGGGCCGCGGTCGCTGCCCCGGTCGCCGCGATCGGGGCCTCGGTCGCCGCGATCGTTGCGGTCGGGACCGCGGTCGTTGCGGTCGTAGCGGTTCTGCGGCCGGTCGCCGTGGGGGCCGCGCATCTCGTAGGGCTGGCCGCCGCCCGGCCCTTCGCCGAACTCGTCCATCATGCCGCCCTGCATGCGCTCGCCCGGGTGGCCGTAGCCGTTCGGGGCGCCGCCCTCCTCGTCGCCCTCTTCGCCGTCCTCGTCGAAGGGGCGCTGCTGAGTGCCGTATTGCTGGCGGAACTGCTCCTGAGCGGCGGCGATCAGCCGGTAATAATGCTCAGCATGCTGGAAGTAGTTCTCGGCGGCGACTGGATCGCCGCTCGCGGTCGCGTCACGCGCGAGCTGGGCGTATTTGTCGGCGACGTGCTGGGCCGTGCCCCTGATCTTCACGTCCGGCCCGTTCGACTCGTAGCTCCGGGTCAGCGGGTTCGGTCCCTTGGTGCGGCTGCGACCGCGCATCCGCCTGTTCTGTCCTGGTCTCATCGATCGTTTCAGACCTTCGCTGGTTTATCCTGCTCCGGCAGGTTCGCGGGCGCCGGCCGCGAGAGCGGCTTGCGCCATCCTGTCACCTCGCAGCCGATCGCCCCTCGGGGCGGATCGTCGGGTCAGTGTCGGATACGTCGGATCACGCGACCATGAAGGTCTTGGCGCGATCTTGTTTGTCCCCGAGCAAACGTCGGCACCCCGCCGTAACGCTGCTTCTAGCTTGGACCGTTGCACTTAACAGCCAGCAAACTATCCGGTTTGCCGCGGTACAACAAGCTATTTTTCTTAGGCCCGTCCGATATGCGACGGCTGCACCCCTCGTGCGAGACCCGGTTCCCCGCACCGCATCACGACGGCGCGCCGGTGGCCAGCCATGTCGCGCAGGATCTCCACCGGATTCAGCCCGGCCTCCCGGGCCAGAGCCGACACGGCATCGGCTTGGTCGTGGCCGAATTCGGCCAGGGCGTGGCCGCCGGGGGCGAGCAGGCGGGCCGCCGCGCGAAGCACCACCTTCAGCGAATCGAGTCCGTCCGGCCCGCCGTCCAGCGCGGCGCCCGGATCGTGGTGCGCCACCTCCGGATCGAGGCCCGCGATGTCGGCCCGCGGGATGTAGGGCGGGTTCGACACCACGAGATCGAAGCGGCCCTCGACCGCCTCGTCCCAGTCGGAGAGGGCGAACAGGGCCCGGTCCGCGACACCGTTGGCGCGGGCGTTGTTCCGCGCCGCGGCGGCCGCCGAGAGGTGCCGGTCGATGCCGAGCCCGGTCGCGGCCGGCAGCTCGTGCAGCAGCGCAACCAGGATGCAGCCGCTTCCCGTGCCGAGATCCAGGATCCGGACCGGTGCCGCCCGGTCCGGGACCAGCGCCAGCGCGGCCGCCACCAGGGTCTCGGTGTCGGGCCGCGGCACCAGCGTTCCGGGCGAGAGCCTGAACGGCAGGCCCCAGAATTCGGCCGCCCCGAGGATGCGCGAGACCGGCTCCCGGGCGAGCCTGCGCCGGCCATGGTCCTGCAGCCGGGCCGCGGCCGCTTCGTCCAGCGGTGCGTCCGGGTGGGCGATGAGCGCCGCCGCCTCGACCGCGAGCGCTGCGGCGGCCAGGACGCGGGCGTCGAGCGCCGGCGTGTCGAGCCCGGCCGCGCCGAAACGCCGGCGCAGCTCCGCCAGGGCCGCAGCGCGGGACATCCCGGCCGCGAGGGTGAGTGGGCCTTCGCCGTCCGAAGCGGGGGGGAGGGGAGGCGGGTCGGCCATCGCGACGCGATATCCTCATGCCGGCCGAGGCGCTACAGGCAGGTCATGGAAACCACCCGCACCACCTCGGCCGCCATCACGGTGGTGCCGCTTTCGGGCGAGGACGCCCGGGACGGCGAGCGGACGGTGGCCGTGGAGGCCCCGGTCGAGGTGACGTTCGGGGGCGTTCCGTTCGCGGTGATGATGCTGACCCCGGCCGATCTCGAGGATTTCGGCGTCGGGTTCAGCCTGACGGAGGGCATCGTCGGGGCGGCCGGCGAGGTGCGGTCGATTGCGGCCACCCGGGAGGAGGCCGGCTGGCGCCTCGCGATCGACGTCGCGCCGGACCGCATGCACAATCTCCTGGCGCGCCGGCGCTCCATGTCGGGCCGCACGGGATGCGGGGTGTGCGGGATCGAGGACCTGGCCGCGCTCGAGCGGGCGACCCCCGGGGCGCTGCCGGAGGGCGGCGAGCCCCTGCCGATGGCGGCCATCGCCCGCGCGCTCGAGGAGATGCCGGCCCGGCAGGTGCTGAGCCGCGAAACCGGGGCCACGCACGCGGCCGCCTTTGCGGGGCGGGACGGCGCCATTCGCCTCCTGCGGGAGGATGTCGGGCGCCACAATGCGCTGGACAAACTCGTCGGCGCGGTTCTGCGGGGCGGGCTCGATCCGGCGGACGGGTTCGTCCTGGTCACCAGCCGGTGCTCCTTCGAAATGGTGGAGAAGACGGCCTCGCTCGGGGCGCGCGTCCTCGTCGCGATCTCGGCCCCGACCTCGCTCGCCATCGAGCGGGCCCGCACGCTCGGCGTGACGCTGGTCGCCATCGCGCGCCGCGACACCGTGACGATCTTCAACGGCGCCGCCCGGATCGCGGTGCCGCGTGCGGGGTCCGTTTCGGCCAAACCTTGACCATGCCGCCCCGATCGGGGACAAGCGGGCCTGTTTTGCGTGATCATGTCCCGGCCTGAGAGCCGGGTTTTTTGTGTCGGGTCCCCGGATGGCGAACGTAGTCGTGGTCGGCGCCCAATGGGGCGACGAAGGCAAGGGCAAGATCGTCGACTGGCTCTCCGAGCAGGCCGACGTCGTTGTCCGGTTTCAGGGCGGGCACAATGCCGGCCATACGCTCGTCATCGACGGGGTGACCTACAAGCTGTCGCTGCTGCCCTCCGGGGTGGTGCGGGGCGGCAAGCTCTCGGTTATCGGCAACGGCGTCGTGGTCGATCCCTGGCACCTCGTCTCCGAGATCGCGGCGCTCCGGCAGCAGGGCGTCGACATCACGCCCGAGACCCTGAAGGTCGCCGACAACGCGACCCTGATCCTGCCGCTGCACCGCGAGCTCGACCATTTCCGCGAAACCGCGAATGCCGGGCTGCGCATCGGCACGACCAAGCGCGGCATCGGGCCGGCCTACGAGGACAAGGTGGGCCGCCGGGCCATCCGGGTCGTCGATCTCGGCGATCGGGCCGTTCTCGAGGCCAAGATCGAGCGGCTGCTCGCCCACCACAACGCCCTGCGGCGCGGCCTCGGCATCGACGAGGTGGACGCGCAGGCCCTGCTGACCGAGCTGCTGGCCATCGCCCCGCAGGTCCTGCCCTATGCCGACCGGGTCTGGGCGCTGCTCGACGGCGAGCGCCGGGCGGGCCGGCGCATCCTGTTCGAGGGGGCGCAGGGCGCACTGCTGGACGTCGATCACGGCACCTACCCGTTCGTCACGTCCTCAAACATCGTGGCCGGCCAGGCCGCGACCGGGTCGGGCCTCGGGCCCTCCGCCATCGGCACCGTGCTGGGGATCGCCAAGGCCTACACCACCCGCGTCGGGGAAGGGCCCTTCCCGACCGAGCTGGTGGACGAGACCGGGGAGCTGCTCGGATCGCGCGGCAAGGAGTTCGGCGTGGGCCCGGGCCGCAAGCGCCGCTGCGGCTGGTTCGACGCCGTGCTGGTCCGCCAGACGGTGAAGACCTGCGGCATCGACAGCCTCGCGCTGACCAAGCTCGACGTGCTCGACGGATTTCCGACCATCAAGGTCTGCACGGGCTACCGGCTCGACGGCCAGGTGCTGGACTACCTCCCGGCCTGCCAGGCCGCGCAGGCGCGGGTGCGGCCTATCTACGAGGAGATCGAGGGCTGGTCGGGCTCGTCGGCGGGGGCCCGCTCCTGGGCGGATCTGCCGGCCGAGGCCGTGAAATACGTCCGCCGTATCGAGGAGCTGGTCGGCGCTCCGGTGACGCTGTTGTCCACCTCGCCGGAACGTCGCGATACGATACTCGTTCAAAACCCGTTCGAGGCCTGACGGGCCTCCGATCGCCAGCACGGAATGGCTGACTACAACTCTCTTCTCGCCAGGCTCGTCGAGTCTCTTCCCGACAGCAGCCCGGCTCTGCGCGACGGAGTCTACGAGCGCGCCCGCAAGGCGCTCGCGGAGCAGCTGAAGAACGTTCAGCCGCCCCTTACCGAGTTCGAGATCCAGCGCGAACGCGAATCGCTCGAGGAGGCGGTCGCCCAGGTCGAGCTGCGGCACGGCGGCACACCCCGGCCGGCGGCGCCGCTCGACAGCCTGCCCCGCGTGGCCCCGAAGCTGGAGGTCCCGCCGGAGCCGCCGCCCGCGCCTCCGCCGCGCGCCCGTCCCGCGGCGATCGCCATCAAGCGCGGCGGACGCCGGCAGCGTCCCGTTGCGCTCGTCGCCGGGCTCTGCATCCTCTCTCTTCCGATCGCGGCCCTCGCCTGGATGTGGCGCGACCGGCCGGCCCGCCCGGTCGCCGAGCCGGCACCGGCCCCGGCCGTGGCGGCCCAGGTTCCGGCCGGCGACAACAAGTTCGGCGAGCGCGTGGTCGGAGGAACGGCCCCGACCCCGGCGCCGCGTTCCCCAGCGTCCGCGCCCGCCGGGTCCGCCCCGGCGCAAAGCCCGCCCGCACAAAGCCGGCCGGGCCAGGTTCCGCCGGGTCAGGTCCCAGCCACGCCGGCGCCGGGTCAGGCCGCCCCCCAGGGGACGGTCGCCCCTCAGGGGACGGCGGCCCCCCAGGTTGCGACGGCCCCGTCCGAAGCGGCCCCCTCCGGGGCGGCTCCCTCCGGGGCGGGTCCCTCGGGGGCAGCCCCGTCCGATCTCGCCGTGGCCCAGCGGGCGCTGTTCTTCGAGGAGAACCCGGCCGATCCGAACAATCCCACGCTCACCGCCGGGCGGGCGATCTGGCGGCTGGACGCGCTGAACAGCGGCCAGGGGCAGCCGCTGGAAACGGTCGTGCGCGGCTCGATCGAGATTCCGGCGGCGGGACTGTCGCTGACCCTGCTGCTTCGCCGCAACCTCGATCCCGCGCTGCCGGCCTCACACACGATCGAGCTCACCTTCGCGACCGCGCAGGCGGGCCAGACCCGAACGGTGCGGGACGTCGTGCTGCCCATGATGCGGCCGGAGGAAACCATCCGGGGCGTGCCGCTCGCCGGCCTGCCGGTCCCCGTGAAGGAGAACGTCTTCCTGATCGGGCTGTCCGACATGAAGAGCGACGTCGAGCGCAACACCGAGCTCCTCCTGCGCCGCAACTGGATCGAGCTGCCGATCCGGTTCGCCTCCGGGCAGAAGGCCGCGCTGCTGTTCGATAAGGGTGTGTCCGGCGAGCGCGTCTTCCTGGACGCCTTCCGGCAATGGGGCCAGGCTCCCTGACCCGGCCGCGCCGGGGACACGTGCTCCGGCCGCGACCCGGACGGGTTTCGCAGCCGTAGGCGCGAGCTAGGCCAGCGGCGCCCGGAACGTGAAGCGGGTTTCCTGCGCCGTGGACACCACGTCCAGCCTCCCGCCATGCGCCCGGGCGATCTCGGACGCGATGTAGAGGCCAAGTCCGAGCCCCTGCTGGGACGGCCGCGCGGTGGCGCGGACGAACGGCTTGAACAGGTGCTCCACCATGTCCGGCGGGATCGGCGGCCCGAGATTGGACACCGAGAGCTCGAACGACTCGCCCGCGACTGCGGCCAGCACCCGGACCGGGGCGTCCTTCGATCCGTGCGTCAGCGCGTTCGCGACGAGGTTGGACAGGAGTTGTCCGATGCGGCCCGGGTCGCACCGCAACCGCCCGACGCCGCCGGCATCCTTTTCGATCAGCCGGTCCGGGTGGCTCGCCCGCAATTCGTCCACCACCTGGCCGAGGATCGGGCCGAACTCGACCTCGCCCATCAGTTCGACCGGGATGCCGCCGCCCAGGCGCCCGCGGGCGAAGTCCAGGACGTCGTCGATCAGGCGGGCCATGCGCTCGACGCTTCTTCGCACGCGCGGCGCGACGGTGCGGCTGCGTTCGGTGCGGGCTTCCTTGGCCAGGATCTGCGTCCCGGCATCGATCGCGGCGAGCGGGTTGCGCAGGTCGTGGCCCAGGACGGCGATGAACTGCTCGCGCAATTCGGCCGTGTGCCGTTCGTCGTTCAGGACCGCAGCGCTGGTCTCGAGGCGCTGTTGCGCGTCGATGTGGAAGGCGATCAGGTCGGCGAAGAGCTCGAAGGTCCCGACGATGTCGGGGTCCTTGAGCATCCGCGGCTTCGGGTCGATGGCGCAGAGCGTTCCGAAGAACGAGCCGTCCGGCAGGGTGATCGGGACCGACACGTAGCTGCGGAAGCCGTACAGGGCGGGCGTCGGATGGCTGCAGTAGATCTCGTCCAGCGCCGTGTCCTCGATGACGACACGGGTCCGGCTGTCCCGGATCTCGCTGCAGATCGTGGTCTCGACCTTCAACTCGCCGCCGGGCACCAGGCCGAAGCCGATCTCGTCCCGGACGCCGCACGCGATCCAGCGATCCTCGGTGACCCGGGCCACCGCGGCGAAACCCATTCCGGTTGTTCGGGCGATGATCGACAGAATTGTCGGGACGGCCGCGATGCGGGTTACGAATCCGACGTCGGCGGCGAGATCGGAGACTGACAACTCTGGCACGGGCGGCATCCTAGCAACCCGCCGCCGGGCCGTCACCGTTCTTGCGCAACCACTGCTTGCCTGCTCGGGCCGGCCGGCGAGGAACCGGTCCGCGGGCGACGGCGCGAGCACGTCTCCTCGGAGCCACGACGAACCGCGTGGCCGGCTATTCGGGCGTGAACCAGAGCGTCATCTGATAGTCGATCGTCAGCTCCTCGCCGGCCGCGATGTCCCGGCGGGCGACGAGGTCGATCACGAGTTCGTCGATGTGCCGGACGAAGTCGCAGTTCGGCGAATAGGAGTGGTTGAGCAGGCTCGTATAGCCGAGCGCGATCGCCGAGCGGCCCTCGTGCCGGTACAGGTCCTCCTCGCTCGTGCCCTTCTCCCACATGAACACGTAGGTGAAGATGATCGTCGGATCGACGGCGGCGCGGTCGCCCGGCGGGATCACCAGCACGGGTGACCGCTCGACAAGGGCGCCGGCCGGGATGTCCGCATCGGCCACGATCCCGCGTCCGCGCCCTCCCATGGGCACGACCCTGATGGGCAGCCGCTGTGCCGAGTGGACCGTGACCAGTTCGAAGGGCGCGTTCATGCGCGAGGCTTTCGTAGGGCGTCGCCGGAGCGGGCGGCTGAGGAGCATGCCGGGAGATCGACGCGTCCGGGCCGATAAGCGGGTAGGCCGGACGAGGTTCCGGGTGCGATAGGCGACGGATCGCTCACCCGCCGAACAGCCCGAGCGCGTCGACGCGCGCGAGGTCGCGGGCGATCAGGGTGGCCCCGATGTCGCGCCGGTAGCGCAGGTTCGGCGTCAGGACCCGGTCCGCCAAGCCGTAGGCGGCGTCGCGCGCCTGCGCGATCGTGGGGCCCGTGCCGGTCGCAACGCCCGTCCAGCCGTAGATCCCGCTCGTGACGAGGCACCCGGCGGCGTCCAGCCCGACCTCGCCGTGGTGGAAATGCAGCCGGTCGGCCGCGCTCATCCCGCCCTCGAACAGGACCGGCAGGCCGACGGGCGCGGACGGGATGTCCCGCCGCGTGTAGGGGAAGGGCGGGGTGGTCAGCACGATCCCGGCCGCGAAACCGGGGCGGGCCGCGAAACGCGGCGCCGAGCGCGTCGCCATGATGCGGAACAGCTCGGCCCAGGAGGTCTCCTGGAGGGGATCGAGGATCGCGAACCCCGGATAGCCGAACCGGCAGGTGAACTCGAGCGGCCAGATGCCCGCCTCGTTCACGATGGTGTTCAGATTGACGTAGCCGACATAGCCGCCGGCCGCGAGCAGCGGCGCCATGCGGCCGAGCGTCAGGTCGAAGAACCGTTTGGTCCGCTCGAAGGTGACGACGGTGCCCATCTCCCCCGTGAGCTCGCCCATGTCGCCCGGGAAGAACCGCTTGTGCTCCCAATCCAGGCAGGCCGGCTCGAGGAAGCGGGCGCCGTCGAAATAGGCGCCGACCCCCATCTCAACGCCGGCCAGGTGCTCCATCAGGATGAACCGGGCCGGGGGCGCGGAGGCGGCGATCAGCTTCGCCCGGATCATCGCGGCGACGTCGCCCCCGTCCGGAAGCTGCCCGACATAGTTGTCGCCCGCACCGAAACCCTCGCCCGAGAATTTCAGGACGTAGCGGGCGGGATGCTCGGCCACGAAGGCGAGGGCGGCCTCCGGTGCCTCGAACTCCCACACGCCTGCGATCGGCAGGCCGATGCCGGCCAGCACCGCCTGGGCATGGGCGCGGTCCTTCTCGAGCCTGTCGCCATAGGCCGAGCCGCCGATCACGTTGAACCCGTCGGCCCGCAGCTCGTCCTGCAGCGCGCCCCGGCCCTTGGCGACGTTCTCGAACAGGACGATTCCGTCCGGGCCAGCCCCGCGCAGCCAGTCGAGCTCCGCCCGCCAATCCTCCGTCCGGGCGACGATGCCGGCCATCGTGCCGTGGGCGAGGGGCTCGCCGATGTACACCCGGACCTCGTGCCCGTCCGCGACGAGGCGGCCGTAGAGCGCGCCGAGATCGCAGGTATCGCCGATGCCGAGAAAGCGCATGGGGCCGGGGGGAGAGCGGAACGGTGGCCCCTCCTAGCGCGTCCGGCTCCGGCGGGAAACGACCGGTCGGGCCAGGGCCGGGATCGCACGCAATCGTGTGCGGCGCCGGGCCGAAACGCGTCGGAGGCGGGCGCGGAACCCAAGGGGAGGGAGGACGCTGCTCGGGGCGCGCGAAACATCCGCGTTCGGCCGGCGGCGCGTCACGTCGGGGGGCCGGGTCGGGGGGCGCGCCGGAGGCGGGGCGCGGAACCGGCGAGGGCCGCTTTCACCGCGTCCGGGGGGAAGCGGGCGGCGAGCAATCAATCGATTCGGAAAGGAAAACGGCATGGCGCCGTCCGCCGGCAGGCGGGCGATGCCGGATATGCGGGGGTCGATGTCGCGCCCGGCCGCGATCGGTCGGCGGTGCGCGACCTCGGCACCGGGTGGGGCGGGAGGCCGCCCAGGCGGAGACCGGAAGAACCGGCATCGGCCGGTTCTCCTCGCCCGCATCCGCAGCGTCGGCCTGCGGGGCGCCGTCAGCCGAGCTGTTGCTGGATCAGCCCTGCGCGGCGGCCGGCGGGCGGGGCAGCTGGCCCGGCTGGCCGGGGCGGGCGCGCCGGGGGTCGGCGACACGCGGC
>JAQGJJ010000109.1 GCA_028290695.1 Enterovirga sp.
TGGTTTTGCGCTGGCGCGTGGCGACGTTGTCAGTGAGGCGCAGGCCGCGCCGCTGCGCACCCTCTCCCGTGTGGGAGAGGGTCGGGGTGAGGGCAGGACCTCGCAGAGTAGAGCGCCGAGGCGCGGCTGCGCCCGAGCTTCACCTCCCGGCGTCCGACCCTCACCCCGGCGGCTTCGCCGTCCGACCCTCTCCCACCCGGGAGAGGGTGGCGCGCGCTGGTTTTCGGCTTGCGGCGGAGAGGTTGTTTCGGGCGTGCTTCGAGCCCGGTCCGAGCCAGTTTGCTTCGTCCTCTCGCTGACGCTCGAAAATCCTGGCGCCATGCCCGTCGGTCAAAGGCGAGCCTTGGTGGCAGAGAAGGCCATGGGCGGAACCCCCAGGCGCCTCAGCCTGACGAGGCTCAAGCCACCTTCCGCGGCACCATCCTGAGCCCGCCCAGCGACGCGCTGGCACCCTCGCTCCCGGCTTCGGAATACTCCGCGTCCTCGTTGACGCCCCAGACGTCGTAGAGGCGCTCGCCCGCCATGATGTTCCGGGCGGTCAGCATGCCGGTCATCATGGCGTGGTCCTGGTTGTTGTACTTGTGCATGCCGTTGCGGCCGACCGGATGCAGGGTCGGGTAGCTGCGCTCGAAGTCGCGCCGGATGGCGTCCACGTGGTCGCGGTAGGAATCGTCGTAGACCGGATAGGCCTTGGGCTGACGCACGATGGCGGCGTCCACCACGTCGGCCGGCGCGATCAGGCCGATATGGCCGATCTCGCGCTTGGCGAGTGCGACCAGCTCCTCGTCCGGCATGGTCCAGAGCCCGTCGCCCTCGAAGCAGAAGTATTCGAGGCCGAGGCAGGTATAGCCGGGCTCGGGGATCATCTCGGGCGACCAGGAGCGGAAGTTCTGCACCCGGCCGACCTGCACGGACGGGTCGTGGATGTAGACCCAGTTGTCCGGGAAGTCCTTGTCCGTCCTGGCGATCAGCGCCACGGTCAGGAAGTCGCGGTACTTGAGCGCGCGGGCCTGGAACAGGCTGAGCGGCTTCGGCGAGATGGAGTCGGCGAGCTCGCGCAGCGGCATGGACGAGACCACGTGCCGGGCCGTGAAGGTCTCGCGCGTGCCGTTGGAGCGGAGCGCGCTCACGGTCCAGATCTGCCGGGCGCGGTCGAAGGCGAGGCCGTCCACCTGCCGGTCCATCAGCACGTGGCCGCCGAAGCCGCGGATCTTGCGGGCGGCCTCGTCCCACATCATGCCGGGCCCCTTGCGCGGGTAGCGGAAGGACTCGATCAGCGTCTTGACCACCTCGCCGTTCTTGGGCGCGCTCTTCCAGCCGAGCGAGCGGGCGAGCCCGTCCCGGATGGCGGTCGCGAGGTCGAGGCCCTTGATGCGCTGCGAGGCCCAATCGGCCGAGATGTCGTCGCAGCTCATGCCCCACACCTTCTCGGTGTAGGTCTTGAAGAAGATCGAGAAGAGGCGCTCGCCGAACTGGTTGCGGACCCATTCGTGGAAGGTCTTGGGCGCCGCGATCGGCTTCAGCCGGGCCATCCCGTAGGACAGCACGCAGGCGGCCGATTCGACGATGCCGAGGTTCTTCAGCGCCTCCAGCGCCCGCAGCGGATAGGCGTAGAACTTGCCCTTGTAGAAGATGCGCGACAGGCGCGGCCGCTCGATGAAATCGTCCGGCAGGATCTCGTTCCAGAGGTCCACCACCTCCTTCTGCTTGGAGAAGAAGCGGTGGCCGCCGATGTCGAACAGGAAGCCGTCGTGCTCGACCGTGCGGCTGATGCCGCCGACCTGGCGCGGGTCGGCCTCCAGCACGGTGACGTCGAAGCCCGCCTTGGCCAGGGTGTAGGCGGTCGTCAGCCCGGCCGGCCCGCCCCCGATGACCAGCGTGTCGACGTGCCCGCTCATGCGTCGCTCCGGAGCGCGACCGCCCCCCGCACCGCAGGCCGGTGGGAGCCGAAGGTCACGATGAATTGGCCGAGAAAGGAGCCAGCGGCCGCGCAGCCGGCGCTGAACCCGAGGGCGAGCAGCGGCCAGACCTGCGGCAGGCCGGCCCGCAGCAGAAGAAACAGGCCGTAATTGAAGCCTTGGGCGCACAGTGCGACGGCCGCATAGCGGGCCGCCTCGGTCCGGGCCGCCCGGCCGCTCGGCCGAAACGAGAAGCGGCGGTTCAGCCGCCAGGTGACCAGCGTCGCGAGCCCGAGCGACAGCGCGCGCGCGGCCGCGTCCGGAAGGCCGAGCCGCGAGGCGAGCGCGAAGAGCGCGGCGTCCGTCGCGAGCCCGGCGAGCCCGACGGCAAGAAAGCGCGGCAGGCTGCGGGCCGCCCGCCGCAGCACGTCCCCGCCGACGCGGCCGGTGCGGCCGACACGGTCGGGGCGGCCGGTGCGGGCGACGCCCGGCGCCCCCGCTTCACATGCGATTGTCGAGCCCACGCGGTTCTCCGGTCGCCCGGAGCCTGCACCCGGAATGGTTTACCACCCGTTGCCCGCCCGGCGGGCGGGGCCGTCAACCGGCCGGTAAGCGGCGCGGGCGCAGGGTCGCGGCCGGGCCGGCCCGGCCCTGGTTTTCGCTCATGGAAGGCTTCGCAACCGGCGCCTGGCTGACCCGGCCGGTGCTCCGCCTCGCCGCGCTGCTGGCGATCGTGCTGACCGCGGCCGCGATCCTGTCCGGGCTCGCCGGCCGCACCGGCTCCTACGGCACGCTCGATTCGGTCGGGCGGCCGCTCGGAACCGACTTCACCCTCGTGTGGAGCGCCGGCCAGATGGTCCGGGAAGGCCGCGCCGCCGCCGTGTACGACTGGCCCCAGCACGAGGCGGCCGAGAAGCGGGCGCACGGCACGGACGCGGTGCCGTTCTTCGGCTGGCACTACCCGCCGTTCTTCCTGCTGGTGGCCGCGCTCCTGGCGCCGCTCTCCTACCTGGCGGCGTTGGCGCTCTGGCAGGCCGCGACCCTCGCGGCCTATGCGGCCGTCATGTGGCGCATCCTGCCGCGGGGCGAGGCGCTGCTGGCGGCGCTCGGCTTTCCGGCCGTGTTCGTGTGCATCGCGCACGGGCACAACGCCTTTCTCAGCGCGGCGCTGCTCGGCGGCGGGCTGCTGCTGCTCGCGCGTCGCCCGCTGCTGGCCGGGGCGCTGCTCGGCTGCCTCGCCTACAAGCCGCAATTCGCCCTGATCATCCCGCTGGCGCTCCTGGCCGGCGGCCATTGGCGCGCGCTCGCCGGCGGGGCGCTCGCGGTGGCGCTGCTGGCCGCCGCGACGCTTGTGCTGTTCGGCCCCGAGATCTGGAGCGCGTTTCTCGGCTCGACCGGGCTCACCCGGACCGTCGTGCTCGAGGAGGGCGGCACGGGCTGGTACAAGATCCAGAGCGTGTTCGCCTATGTCCGCATGAGCGGCGGCTCGGTCGCGCTCGCCTACGGGGTGCAGGCCGCCGTGACCGGGGCGGTGGCCGCCGCCACGGCCCGGCTGTGGTGGATCGGGGCGCCGTTCCGGCTCCGGGCCGCCGCCATGATCCTCGGCTCGCTCCTGGCGACCCCGTACCTGCTCGACTACGACCTCGTCCTGCTCGGCCCGGCGATCGCCCTGATGGCGGGCCACGGCCTCGCGCACGGCTTCCGGCGCTGGGAGAAGACCGCCCTCGCCTTCGCCTGGCTGGTGCCGGTCTGCACCCGGCACCTCGCCTTCTTCTGCCACGTGCCGGGGGGGCTCATGGCGATGCTGATCCTGTTCGTGCTGGTGACCGGCCGGGCGCTGGAGGCCAGCGGGTCGCGGGCGCCGGCCGGCCGGTTCAGCCGAAGCGCAGCTTCGTCGCCACGATGACGGAGGCGAGCGCGAGGCTCACGGCGTTGGCCAGGACGAGCGGCCAGCTCGCGATCAGCACGCCGTAGACGAGCCAGAGCGCCAGCCCGGCCGCGAAGGCGAGCTGCGCCGGCAGCGAGATGGCGCGCGTGTCCCGCAGCCGGATGGTGCGAAGCGCCTGCGGCACCCAGCAAAACGTGGTCAGCAGCGCGGCCGCGCCGCCGATCAGCTCGACGGAAGACATCGGAAGCCTCGTTCGGGCACCCCGGACGGTCCGGCCGGTCCCGAGATGCGGGCCGGACCGGGACGTCGTGGCGGCCCTATTTCACCTGGGTGCCGAGCTGCTGCTCGATCGCCGCCCGGACGGTGGAGAACCCGGCCTCCGCCCGCTCGGCGCGGCTCTCGGCCGCCCGGAGCCGCTCGCCGGCCTGGGCCAGCATGGCGCGGGTGCGCTCCACCATGTCGGCCGAGCGCGCCTGCATGTCGGCCGAGCGTGCCTTCTCGGCTTTGGCGTCGTCCAGGGCGGCGTGCAGCTTGATCTCGAGCTCGGCCAGCCGGCGATGCGCCGCCTTGAGCTGCGCCTCCGCGTCGGCGGCCCGCTTCTCGAACAGGTCCGCCCGGTCCTTGTGGGCCCCGAGGGCGCTCGAGGCGCGCGAGATGGTGCCGAGAACGGCCGAGAGCTCCGACTTGAACGGCACCACCACGGCGGCCGGCCTGGACACGGCCGGCGGCGCGAGCGACCCGGCCGGCAGCCCGGCCCCGTCGTCCATTTCCGAAATCTTCAGCGCTGCTTGGCCCATCGTGCCCCCCGGTTCAGGCCCGCCAAGTGTTTCGAAACATAGTCAACGAAGCGTTAAGATCACGCGGCCCGGGCCGCCCGGTCGCGTCCGCGGGTTCGATTGACGCCGGGCTCCGGGCCCGCCACATTCTCGCGCTTCCTGCGCGTCGCCCTCCTGGCCGACGCAGCCCTCCGGGCCGAAGCGCATGACCACCCCCAACCGCACCGCCCATATCCGCCTCACCTCCCACCCGGAGCCCGGGCAGGCGACGGCCCGCATTCCGATCCACTGGGGCGCGGCCGATCCGCGGGAGCGCGGGCCGGTGGTCGGATCCGTCACCAACCCGGCCGACCACAACGTCATCGGGGCCCATGGCGGCTCCTATTCGGTGTACCGCGCGCTCGCGATCTCGGCCCGGGCCCTGAACCCGCTGGCGCGGCCCGATCTCACCAACACCCATCCGGTGGTGCAGATCGGCCCGCACCCGCAATGGGGCGATCCGGACCGCATCGTGTCGCTGGACCCGTTCGGGCACATGGTCGGCGAGGTCTTCCGGACCGAGATCGCAACCGGCACGGACATCCGGCCCTCCATCGCGATCACGAAGGCGCGCCTCAACCTGCCGGAGATCCTGGCCGCCATGGCGGCGCATCGGGTGGCGCCGGACGAGGGCATCCTGCACGGCAACGGCGACATCTCGGTCACCAAGATCGCGATCGACCCGGTGTGGTGGCTGCCGGGCGTGGCGCGCCGCTTCGGCACCAGCGAGAAGGAGCTGCGCCGCACGCTGTTCGAGCAGACCGGCGGCATGTTCCCGGACCTCGTCACCCGGCCGGACATGCAGGTCTTCCTGCCGCCGATCGGCGGCGCCACGGTCTATGTCGTGGGCGAGGTCGAGGCCCTGTCCGACCCGAAGCGCACGATCGCCTGCCGGGTGCACGACGAGTGCAACGGCTCGGACGTGTTCGGCTCCGACATCTGCACCTGCCGGCCCTACCTGGTGCACGGCATCGAGGAATGCGTGAAGGAGGCCCAGCGCGGCGGCGCGGGCGTCATCGTGTACAACCGCAAGGAGGGCCGGGCGCTCGGCGAGGTGACCAAGTTCCTGGTCTACAACGCCCGGAAGCGCCAGGAGGGCGGCGATTCGGCCGCCACCTATTTCGAGCGCACCGAATGCGTGGCCGGCGTGCAGGACGCGCGCTTCCAGCAGCTCATGCCGGACGTGCTGCACTGGCTCGGCATCCGGCGCATCGACCGGCTGATGTCGATGTCGAACATGAAATACGACGCCATCGTCGAATCCGGCATCGCGGTCGGCGAGCGCGTGCCCATCCCGGCCGAGCTCGTTCCGCCGGACGCCTCCGTCGAGATCGAGGCCAAGAAGGCGGCGGGTTACTACACCCCGGACGCCCCGCCCGACCCGGCCGCCCTGGATGCCGTGAAAGGCCGCGACCTCGGCCGCTATTGAGGGCGGGCCGTAGTGGTGCTGCCCGTCGATCGTGCGACGGAGGCGGGAGAAGTAGCTCTCAACCCAGTTGGTGTGATCGGTACCCGTCCGCTTAGCCGTGCTGTGGTTGATGCGGCCCGTGTTCGGGAACAGGGCGCGCGATCCCGGTGACCGGCTTCGTCCGCGAACACTGACGAGACCGGGTCGATATGGCGGCGGGCCAGCTCGACGCCTTCGGCCTCGCGCTTTACGACGAACGCCATGGTGCCGCCGAGGCGCTCGCGCATTGCCACCACGACGCGGCGCCGGTCGGACAGGTTCGCCTCACGTGGCGGTCCCTGCGATCTTCAGCGCGGTTCCACCGCACCGGGCGGCGATTGCGGGCGAGCCTGCCGGGAGGGCCGCCCGGGGCCGCCTCCCCTGACAGAGGCGTCCCGGGGTGGCGGCCGGGCGCGTGCGCGACCGCACGGCGGCAACGGGTGCGGTCCAGCATACGTCATTGGACAACTTGACCGGCTCGCGCTCTTGCTTCGGTTGTCTGTGCCGCTACATAGGCGGCCAAAGTCGGGCCGGGTCGCGGTCGCGTGCAGCACGGGGAGGTCGAAGTGGCGACACGGATCTTGAAGGCGGGCCTGCTGGTCGCGGTGCTGGCATTCGGAGCGGCACCCGCGCAGGCGCTTACGTTGCACTCGGTGGACGAGACGCGGCCGGACTACACGGCCGAGGATGTCGCCCGCGCCTTCGCGGCCCCCAAGGCCGACGATCTCGGGGCGTCCCGCAGCCTGTGCATCGGAACCGACACGGAATGCGCGGTGCCGACCCGGACGCGGTCGGCGGCCTCGGCGTCGCCGTCGCTCGACCTGATGGTGGCCTTCACCTACAACTCGGCCGAGCTGACCGAGCAGGCCCGCCGCAACCTGGACGAGTTCGCCCTCGCCCTGCAGCAGCCGGCCCTGGCGGCGCGGCGCTTTTCGCTGGACGGGTTCACGGACAGCCACGGCGATTCGCGCTACAACCTGAAGCTGTCCGAACGACGGGCCGCGGCGGTGCGCGAGTACCTGGTGCGCAAGGGCGTCGCACCCGCGAGCCTCGCGGCGCGCGGCTTTGGCCAGGCCAAGCCCCGCGTCCCGGATCCGACCGACCCGGCGAACCGGCGCGTCGAGGCTCGCCTTAGCGAGTAAAGGCGGCGGGCGCCCGCACCGGCGCCCGACGTCGCAGGCCCGATCCCCAAGGGCGAGCCTGAGCCGCGAGCCGGTGCGGCGCCGCCGACCGGACTCCTCTTCCGGTCGGGCCCGCCGGCCCCGGCCCACCGGCCCGATCCCACCGGAACCGCACGGAACGACGGCGCCCCCGGCGAGCCGCCTCGCGCGCCGGCCAGGGGGCGGCCGCGTGGCGCTTCCCCCGGCCGCGGCACCCTGATAAAGCCTTCGCCCTAGCCCGATCTTCCCGTCAGCCGAGCGTGCCGCGTCCCAAGCGGCGCGGGCGGCCGCGCGCCTGCGAAACGAGTCTCCCGGACCCGATGCCCAAACGCACCGACATCTCCACCATCCTGATCATCGGGGCGGGCCCCATCGTGATCGGGCAGGCGTGCGAGTTCGATTATTCCGGCACCCAGGCCTGCAAGGCCCTGAAGGCCGAGGGGTACCGCATCGTCCTGGTCAATTCGAACCCGGCGACGATCATGACGGACCCGGACCTCGCCGACGCCACCTATGTCGAGCCGATCACGCCCGAGATCGTGGCGAAGATCATCGCCCGTGAGCGCCACGTCCTGCCGGGCGGCTTCGCCCTGCTGCCCACCATGGGCGGCCAGACGGCCCTGAACACGGCGCTGTCGCTCAAGAAGATGGGCACGCTCGACCAGTGGGACGTCGAGATGATCGGCGCGGACGCGGCCGCGATCGACAAGGCGGAGGACCGCCAGCTGTTCCGCGAGGCGATGACCCGGATCGGGCTCGCCACGCCCAAATCGGCGCTCGCCAACGCGTCCGCGCTGAAGAAGGCCGACCGCGCGAAGCATCTCGACGGCCGGGCCGCGATCGACCCCTCGGACGCGGCGGCGCTCGCCGCCTACGAGACCGGCTGGGAGCGGGGCGAGAACGACCGCCGCAAGCGCTACCAGGAACACGCCCTGGGCGCGGCCCTCGCGGCCCTGCCCGAGGTGGGGCTGCCGGCCATCATCCGGCCGTCCTTCACCATGGGCGGCACGGGCGGCGGCATCGCCTACAACCGCGAGGAATTCCTGGACATCGTGGAGCGCGGCCTCGACGCCTCGCCCACCAACGAGGACCTGATCGAGGAAAGCGTCCTCGGCTGGAAGGAATACGAGATGGAGGTGGTCCGCGATCGGGCGGACAACTGCATCATCATCTGCTCGATCGAGAACGTGGACCCGATGGGCGTCCACACAGGTGACTCGATCACCGTCGCGCCCGCGCTGACGCTGACCGACAAGGAATACCAGATCATGCGGGACGCCTCGATCGCGGTTCTGCGCGAGATCGGGGTCGAGACCGGCGGCTCGAACGTGCAGTTCGCCGTGAACCCGGCCGACGGCCGCATGATCGTGATCGAGATGAACCCGCGCGTGTCGCGCTCCTCAGCCCTGGCATCCAAGGCGACCGGCTTCCCGATCGCCAAGGTCGCGGCCAAGCTGGCGGTCGGCTACACGCTGGACGAGATCGACAACGACATCACGGGCGGAGCGACGCCGGCCTCGTTCGAGCCGACCATCGACTACGTGGTCACCAAGATCCCGCGCTTCGCCTTCGAGAAGTTCGCCGGGGCGGAGCCCACGCTGACCACCGCCATGAAGTCGGTCGGCGAGGCGATGGCGATCGGCCGCACCTTCCCGGAATCGCTGCAGAAGGCGCTGCGGTCGCTCGAGACCGGGCTGTCCGGGCTCGATCCCATCGAGATCGAGGGGCTCGGCCGTGGCGACGACTGGAACGCCGTGAAGGCCGCCATCTCGACCCCGACCCCGGACCGGCTGCTGAACGTCGCGCAGGCGCTGCGGCTCGGCTTCTCGGTCGACGAGATCTACGAATCCTGCCGCATCGACCGCTGGTTCCTGGAGCAGCTGCGGGGCATCGTCGAGCTCGAGGCCAAGGTGAAGGCGCACGGCCTGCCGGACAGCCCCGGCGCGTTCCGCCGGCTGAAGGCGGCCGGCTTCTCGGACGCGCAGCTCGCCATCCTGTCGGGGCAGAGCGAGGCCGAGGCGACGGCCGCCCGGCACCGGCTCGACGTCCGGCCGGTGTTCAAGCGCATCGACACCTGCGCGGCCGAGTTCGCCTCGCCGACGCCCTACATGTACTCGACCTATGCGCCGCCCTTCGCGGGCGCGATGGCCTCGGAGGCCGAGCCCTCCGACCGCCGCAAGGTGATGATCCTGGGCGGCGGGCCGAACCGCATCGGGCAGGGCATCGAGTTCGATTATTGCTGCTGCCACGCGGCCTTCGCGCTCCGGGACGCCGGCTACGAGACCATCATGGTCAACTGCAACCCGGAGACCGTCTCGACCGATTACGACACCTCGGATCGACTCTACTTCGAGCCGCTGACCGCGGAGGACGTCCTCGAGATCGTCGAGGTCGAGCGCTCGCGCGGCACGCTGCACGGCGTCATCGTGCAGTTCGGCGGTCAGACGCCCCTCAAGCTCGCCCGCGCCCTCGAACGCGCGGGCGTGCCGATCCTCGGCACCTCGCCAGACGCGATCGACCTCGCCGAGGACCGCGACCAGTTCAAGCGGCTGCTCGACCGGCTGCACCTGAAGCAGCCGAAGAACGGCATCGCCTATTCGGTCGAGCAGGCCCGGCTGGTCGCCTCCGATCTCGGCCTGCCGTTCGTGGTGCGGCCCTCCTACGTGCTCGGCGGCCGGGCCATGGCGATCATCCGGGACGAGGCGCAGTTCGCGGATTACCTGCTGGGCACGCTGCCCTCGCTCATCCCGTCCGACGTCAAGGCGCGCTACCCGAACGACAAGACCGGGCAGATCAACACGGTGCTGGGCACCCACCCGCTGCTGTTCGACCGTTACCTGTCGGACGCGGTCGAGGTGGACGTCGACGCGCTCTGCGACGGCACGGACGTGTTCGTGGCCGGGATCATGGAGCACATCGAGGAGGCCGGCATCCATTCGGGCGATTCGGCCTGCTCGCTGCCGCCGCGCTCGCTGTCGCCCGAGATGATCGCCCGGCTGGAGAGCCAGACGACCGCGATGGCGCTCGCCCTCAAGGTCGGCGGCCTGATGAACGTGCAATACGCCATCAAGAACGGCGACATCTACGTGCTCGAGGTGAACCCGCGCGCCTCCCGCACGGTGCCGTTCGTGGCCAAGGTCATCGGCGAGCCGATCGCCAAGATCGCGTCCCGGATCATGGCGGGCGAGAGCCTCGCCTCCTTCGGGCTCGCCAGGAAGGAACTCGGCCATATCGGCGTGAAGGAGGCCGTGTTCCCGTTCGCGCGCTTCCCGGGCGTTGACGTGCTGCTCGGCCCGGAGATGAAGTCGACCGGCGAGGTCATCGGCCTCGACCGCGGCTTCGGCGTCGCCTTCGCCAAGAGCCAGCTCGGCAGCGGAACCTCCGTGCCGCGCGGCGGCACGGTGTTCGTGTCCGTCCGGGACGGCGACAAGGAGCGCATCCGGCCGGCCATGAGGCTCCTGGCCGATCTCGGCTTCCGCATCGTGGCGACGCGCGGCACGCAGCGCGTCCTGGTCGAGCACGGCATCCCGGCCGAGCGCATCAACAAGGTGCTGGAGGGCCGCCCGCACGTGGTCGACGCCATCAAGAACGGCGACATCCAGCTCGTGTTCAACACGACGGAAGGGGCCGGCGCGCTGTCCGATTCCCGCTCGCTGCGGCGCGCGGCGCTGCTGCAGAAGGTGCCGTACTACACGACGCTGGCGGGCGCGCTGGCGGCCTCGGAGGGCATCAAGGCCTATCTCGCGGGCGACCTCGAGGTGCGTGCGCTGCAGGATTACTTCGCCTGAGCCGGGGGGCCCGGTGACCGGCAGGCCGTTCGGCGAGGCGTTCCGGGCGGAGCTCCGCGAACTCCTCGCCTGGCGGCGCGACGTCCGGCATTTCCGGCCGGACCCGCTGCCGGACGGCACCCTCGAGCGTCTGGTCGGGATCGCCTCCCTGGCGCCCTCCGTCGGGCTGAGCCAGCCCTGGCGCTTCGTCGTCGTGAACGACCCGGCCGCCCGCGGGACGGTGCGGGCCTCCTTCACGGCCTGCAACGCGGACGCCCTCGGCCGACTCGCGGGCGATCGCGCGGCGCTCTACGCGCGGCTCAAGCTCGCCGGGCTGGACGAGGCCCCCTGCCACGTCGCCGTGTTCGCGGATCGCGGCACCGCCCAGGGCCACGGGCTCGGGCGGCTCACGATGCCGGCCGCGCTCGACTACTCGGCCGTGATGGCCGTGCACACGCTGTGGCTCGCCGCCCGGTCGGAGGGCATCGGCCTCGGATGGGTCTCGATCCTCGACCCGGGGGTGGTCACGGCGGCGCTCGACGTCCCGGCCGACTGGGTGTTCATCGGCTATTTCTGCATGGGCTACCCGGCCGCGGAGGATTCCGTCCCGACGCTGCAGCGGGAAGGCTGGGAGAGCCGCGCCGACCCGGCCTCCTGTCTCTTCTTTCGTTGATTCCGGACGGACGCGTAAGCCGTGAACAGCCCCTTGCGGAAGGGGTCCGACTGAACGAAACTCGCCCGTAGCGGTTGCCGCGTGGAAGGCACCCAGCCTCGCTGCCAGGCGATCTCCGGGTCCTGCGCTTCAGGATGGCTGTGCCTGGGCGCCGCGCCTCCGTGGGCCACGATCTCCGGGCGTGGCTCGACCACCTTTTCAGAGACCGCACATGGACAAGCTGCCGATCACGGGTAAGGGATTCGCCGCCCTGGAGGAGGAGCTGAAGCGCCGCCAGCAGGTCGAGCGGCCGCGCATCATCGATGCGATCTCGGAGGCGCGCTCGCACGGCGACCTGTCCGAGAACGCCGAATATCACGCCGCCAAGGAGAACCAGTCCCTCAACGAGGGCCGCATCCAGGAGCTGGAATCGATGATCGCCCGGGCGGAGATCATCGACATCTCCAAGCTCAACGGCGACAAGGTGAAGTTCGGGGCCACCGTGAAGCTCGTGGACGAGGACACGGAGGAGGAGCGCACCTACCAGATCGTCGGCGAGCCGGAGGCCGACGTGAAATCCGGCCGCATGTCGATCACCTCCCCGGTCGCCCGCGCCCTCATCGGCAAGACGGTCGGCGACACGGTCGAGGTCGTGACCCCGGGCGGCGGCAAGAGCTACGAGATCGTGGAGATCGCCTTCCGCTGACGCGGGCCGACCCGCCGCCGCCGGCGGCGTCTCGGTCTATCTCGAAGGCGAGGGCCCGTTTCCCGCCGACACGGTGGTGTCCCTGATCCGGTTCGCGGATCTGCGGGCACGGTGGGGCGAAACCCGGCCCGGTGTCGTCGAGGCGGCGAGCTGGGTCGGCGGGCCGGGCGTCCCCAACCACAGCCCCGGCATCGCGGTCGAAAGCCCCCTGATCGGGGTGAACCTCCTGCGCATCCCGCCCGCGGCGGACGCCGCCGTCGAGACCCTGCCGGGCGGCCTGACCCTCGTCGTGCTGAGCGGCGCCGCGGCCGTGCTGGCCCCCGATGGGGGACGGGAGGCCGTGGCGACCGCCGGCGCGCTCGACGCCGTTCATGTTCCGTCGGGCGCGGCCCACGTCATCCGCAACACCGGCCCGGAGCCTCTGCTGGTGATGCAGGTGCTGGACAAGCCGCGCTGACGCCCCGGCCGCGACAAGGCCGGAACCGTTCTGCATAGCGGACGATAGTCCCCCGCACCGGCCCGAGCGCCATGAGACGGCGAGGCGGGAGATGGTTCTTCTCCGGAGGGCCGTTCTTTAAACCGAACATACTCGTTGCGCGCCGGCATGCCCCGTGGCAGGATTTCGCTCCATCTCAGGACCGCCGCCTCCAACCCGACGATGACCAGGCCCCTTCGCAGCGACGACCTCGCGACCGCCGTTGCGGTGCCGCGCGCCGACGGCGCCGACAGCGCCATCGCGTTCGAAGCCGTCGCCAAGATCTTCCCGGCGCGCGGCGGCGGCCCCGCCGTGCGGGCCCTCGACGGCATCGACCTCGCAGTCGCGCCGGGCACGATCCTGGGCGTCATCGGCCGCAGCGGGGCCGGCAAGTCGACGCTGATCCGGCTCGTGAACGGACTCGAGACGCCGACCGCCGGCCGCGTGGTGGTGGACGGAACCGACGTGACGGCGCTGACCGAGCGCGGCCTGCGGGACGTGCGCCGCCGGGTCGGCATGATCTTTCAGCATTTCAACCTGCTCTCGTCCCGCACCGCCTTCGACAACGTCGCCCTGCCGCTCGAGGTGGCGCGCGTGCCGAAGGCCGAGATCCGGCGCCGGGTCGAGCCGCTGCTCGAGCTCGTCGGCCTGTCGGACAAGCGCGACCGCTACCCGGCCGAGCTTTCGGGCGGCCAGAAGCAGCGGGTCGGCATCGCCCGCGCGCTCGCCACCCGGCCGACGGTGCTGCTCTCGGACGAGGCCACCTCCGCGCTCGATCCCGAGACGACGCGCTCCATCCTCGACCTCCTGTCCTCGATCAACCGCGAGCTCGGGCTGACGGTGCTGCTCATCACGCACGAGATGTCGGTGATCCGGGCCGTCGCCAAGGAGGTCGCGGTGCTGGATGCCGGCCGGGTCGTGGAGCGCGGCGACGTGTTCGACGTCTTCACCCGGCCGCGCCACGCGACCACGCGCTCCTTTCTGGCGGCCGAGACCGGGCACGCGCTGCCGCCCTTTCTGCGCGAGCGGCTGCGGCCCGAGGCGGCGCCGGGCCGCCCGACCGCGCTGCGCATCCTGTTTCGCGGTCCGCACGCGACCGACCCGGTCGTGTCGCAGCTCTCGCGCGAGTTCGGCCTCGACGTGAACATCCTGTCCGGCTCGGTGGACGAGATCGCCGGACGGCCGTTCGGCACGCTCGTCGTCAGCCTCGCGGCGGACGGGCCCACGGTCGAGCGCGCCCTCGCCTTTCTCCAGGCCCGCGGCCTCGACACGGAGGTGATCGGCCATGTCGCCTGAGATCCTGCGCCTCGTCTGGGAGGCCACCCTCGACACGCTATGGATGGTGGCGGTGGCGGCCTCGCTCGCGACGCTGATCGGCCTGCCGCTCGGCGTGTTCCTGGCGACGAGCGGGCGGGGCGAGTTGTTCGCTGCGCCGGCCGTCAACAAGGTGCTGGGCTTCGTGGTCAACGCGACCCGGTCCACCCCCTTCATCATCCTGGTGGTGGCCATCATCCCGTTCACGCGGCTCCTGGTCGGCACCTCCATCGGCACCAAGGCCGCCATCGTGCCGCTCACCATCGCGGCCGCGCCCTTCATCGCCCGGCTCATCGAGGGCGCCATCCGGGAGGTGGACGGCGGGCTCGTCGAGGCGGCGCGCGCCATGGGCGCGACCCCGCTGCAGATCGTCGCGAAGGTGCTGGTGCCCGAGGCACTGCCCGCCATCGTGCTGTCCCTGACGCTCGCGATCGTGAGCCTGCTCGGCTTCTCGGCCATGGTCGGGGCGGTCGGCGGCGGCGGCCTCGGCGACCTCGGCATCCGGTACGGCTACCAGCGCTTCATGCCGGACGTGATGGCGATCGTGGTGGTGGTGCTCGTGGTCCTGGTTCAGCTCGTCCAGAGCACGGGCGACCGCCTCTCGCGACGCCTGAACAAGCGGCTACGGCACGGCTGAGCTCCGCCGCCCGGGACGCCGGGCAACGGCCCGGTCTACCCCGCGAACCATTCCCTCCCCGGTCTCCGGACGACCCCCCAAGACGAAAGGTCACATCATGAAGCGTCTCCTCCTCGCGGCCGGCATCGCCGCGTCGCTGCTCGCCGGGCCGGCTCTCGCCCAGGCGCCCCAGACGATCCGGGTCGGCGTCACGCCGGGCCCCCATGCCCAGATCTTCGAGGCCGTGAAGCGGGTCGCGGCCACGCGCGGGCTCGACATCAAGATCATCGAGTTCTCGGATTACGTGGTGCCGAACGCCGCGCTCGACGCCGGCGAGATCGAGGCCAACTCGTTCCAGAACACGCCCTACCTGGACAACCAGAAGACCGATCGCGGCTACAAGCTCGAGGCGGTCGCGCTCACCGTGAACTTCCCGCTCGGCATCTATTCGAAGAAGCACAAGAGCTTCGATCAGGTCCCGACCGGCGGCACGGTCGCGATCCAGAACGACCCGACCAACGGCGGGCGCGCGCTGCTGCTGCTGCAGGACAAGGGCGTGATCAAGCTGAAGCCGAACGTGGGCTTCAAGCCGAGCGTCGCCGACATCGTCGAGAACCCGAAGCGCATCAAGTTCGTCGAGGTCGACGCCGCCCAGACGCCGCGCTCGCTCGACGACGTGGACGCCGCCTCGGTGAACACCAACTACGCGACCTCGGCCGGCCTCAACCCGGCGGACGCGATCCTGAAGGAGGACCCGAAGGGGCCCTACGTGAACCTGATCGCCGTGCGGGCGGTCGACAAGGACAAGCCCTGGGTGCGCGAGCTCGTCGCCGCCTATCACTCGCCGGAGGTGAAGGCCTTCGTGGCGGACACGTTCAAGGGCGCGGTCATCGCGAGCTGGTGAGAGCCGCCGGCGGGTCCGCACGGACCCGCGCCCCGGGCGGCCGCGCTTGACGTGGCCGCCCGTACGGGCTAGCGCTCGCCAAGCATCGGGAGAGGCATGTTGCCCGCCATTCTTATCGTAGCGGAGGCGCCATCGACGGGGCGGGGTTGAACCCGCTTTATCCGGTTGGTGGCGCATGCAGGGTCCTTCGGGGCCCTTTTTTATTGCCTTTGTCGCGGTGCAGGGAGCCAGGAGAGGGACGATGGGCGAGACGATGACCGGGGCCGAAATGGTCGTGCGGGCACTCCGCGACCAGGGCGTGGACCACGTGTTCGGGTATCCGGGCGGGGCCGTGCTTCCCATCTACGACGCGCTCTTCCACGAGCCCGCGCTGACGCACGTCCTGGTTCGGCACGAACAGGGCGCCGTGCACGCGGCGGAAGGCTATGCGCGCTCCTCCGGCAAGGTCGGCTGCGTGCTCGTGACCTCCGGGCCGGGCGCCACCAACGCCGTGACGGGCCTCGCCGACGCCATGATGGATTCGATCCCGGTCGTGTGCATCACCGGGCAGGTGCCGACGCACCTGATCGGCACGGACGCGTTCCAGGAATGCGACACGGTCGGCATCACGCGCCATTGCACGAAGCACAACTACCTCGTGAAATCGATCGAGGACCTGCCCCGCATCCTGCACGAGGCCTTCTACGTCGCCACCCACGGGCGGCCCGGCCCGGTCGTGATCGACCTGCCCAAGGACGTCCAGTTCGCCGCCGGCCTGTACGAGCGGCCCGGCGAGAACGGCCACAAGACCTACCGGCCGGCCGTGGAGGGCGACGCCGCCAAGGTGCGGGCCGCCGTCGAGCTGATGGCCCGGGCCAGGCGGCCGATCCTCTACACGGGCGGGGGCGTCATCAATTCCGGCCCGCGCGCGGCCTCCGCCCTGCGCGAGCTCGCCCGGCTGACCGGCTTCCCGGTCACCTCGACCCTGATGGGGCTCGGGGCCTTTCCGGCCTCCGACCCGGCCTTTCTCGGGATGCTCGGCATGCACGGCACCTACGAGGCCAATCACGCCATGCACGATTGCGACGTGATGGTGGCCCTCGGTGCCCGGTTCGACGACCGCATCACCGGACGGCTCGACGCCTTCTCGCCCGGCTCCCGGAAGATCCACGTCGACATCGACGCCTCCTCGATCGGCAAGAACGTGAAGACCGAGATCGGCATCGTGGGCGATTGCGCCCATGTGATCGAGCAGATGATCGCCGCCTGGCGCGAGCTTTCGCCCGAGCGGGACGAGGCCGCCCGGGGCGAGTGGTGGGATTCCATCGGGCGCTGGCGGGCCCGCGACTGCCTCGCCTACCGGCGGTCGGACACGATCATCAAGCCGCAATACGCGATCGAGCGCCTGTACGAGCTGACCAAGGGGCCGAACACCTACGTGACCACGGAGGTCGGCCAGCACCAGATGTGGGCGGCGCAGTTCTTCAAGTTCGACGAGCCGAACCGCTGGATGACGTCCGGCGGCCTCGGCACGATGGGCTACGGGCTGCCGGCCGCCATCGGCACGCAGCTCGCCCATCCGGACGGGCTCGTGATCGACATCGCCGGCGAAGCCTCCATCCTGATGAACATGCAGGAGATGTCGACCGCGGTGCAGTACCGGCTCCCGGTCAAGATCTTCATCCTGAACAACCAGTACATGGGCATGGTGCGGCAATGGCAGGAGCTGCTGCACGGCAGCCGCTACTCGCAGAGCTATTCGGAATCGCTGCCCGATTTCGTGAAGCTCGCCGACGCCTATGGCGGCGTCGGCATCCGGTGCCAGGACCCGGCGACGCTCGACGACGCCATCCGGGAGATGCTGGCCGTGACGGACCGCCCGGTGATCTTCGACTGCCTGGTGGACAAGACCGAGAACTGCTTCCCGATGATCCCGTCCGGCAAGGCGCACAACGAGATGATCCTGGGCGACGTCGCCGCCGCGCTCGACATCGGCACCATCATCGAGGAGGAGGGCAAGCTCCTCGTGTGATAGGGTAGACGGCACAGCGGGGGGCTCGCCATGGCCGAGATCGTGAACCTGCGCCGGGTCCGGAAGGCGAAGCTCCGGGCCGCCGACGAGGCGCGCGCGGCCGAGAACCGGCTCGCCTTCGGCCGCCCCAAGGCCGAGCGCGAGCGCGCCGAGACGGAAGCGCGGCTCGGCCTCGCCCGGCTCGACGGGCACCGGCTCGGGCCGGACCGGGAGACCTGATGCCGGCCGCGGACGAGGCCGGGATCCGCAAGCGCTCGCTCACGATCGCCGGCCATCGCACCAGCGTGTCGCTGGAGGAGCCGTTCTGGGAGGCGCTCGGGGAGCTCGCGGCCGGGCGCGGCCTGTCGGTTCAGGCGCTGGTCGCGGCGATCGACGGCGAGCGCGGTGCCAGCAACCTGTCCTCAGCGATCCGGGTGCATGTGCTGCGGGCAGCCCGGTCCGCACCGCCCGAAAGGTAAACGGCCGCGGCCGTGGCCGAACATTCCGTTCACCACGGCGGCCGTTTTCAGGACACACTCCCTTCCGAACCGTATCCGGAACCGTTGCGATTAAGCGGATCTGTGCGGGCATCCATCAAACGTCGTCGTGCAGCGCGGGACGATCCTGACCGCCGAACCCGACCAAGCGGGCCGGCGGCGTCGCGCGGATGGAGGATGACATGCGTGGATTTTCGGCCGCTCTGGCCTTTGGACTTCTGGCGACGGCGCTCGCCTCCGGCCCCTCGCACTCGGCACCGTCGGATTTCGACATCCGGGGCGTCTGGGCGGCCGGCAAGAGCTGCCAGGACGCGGATCTGTTCGTCGAGTTCGACGGCCGGGAGGTCATGGGCGGATCGAAGGGCGAGAAGGCCCGCATCGCCTCCTACTCGGCCGCCACGGCCGCTGCGGGCCGCGTCACGGTGAGCCTCTCCGGCTCGGGCGTCCAGGGCGACGAGCAGGTTTCGTTTCTGGTGGAGGATTCCAACGAGATGCGCCTCGACAGCGCCTTTCTGTCCGTCCGCCGCGACGGCAGCGCGGCCGAGCTGATGAAGCTCACCCGCTGCACCGCCACGATCTGACGGCCCGCCTCCCTAGCCGCCGGTCGCCGCCCTGCCGGCGGCGGGCGGCCGGGTGTCGGGGAGAGGCGGCCCCGGGGGCGGCAGGCGAAGCTCGCCGCCGACATCGGGCGGGCGCGGGCCGCCGAGCAGGCGCTCGGCTTCCAGGCGGGCGCGCTCGGTCTCGCGGGCCCGCTCGGCCTCGAGCCGTGCCTGGCGCGCAGCCTCCTCGGCCGCAGCCTTGCGGGCGCGGTCCATCTCCACCCGGGCATTGATGCGGCCGCGCTCCGCCGCGTCGAGCTCGAAGATCTCGATGCGCTCGAGCTCGCGTGACAGCACCACGGAGGCGAGCCCGTTGCCGAGCGGGCCGACGTCGATCGTGCGGGTCGGGCGCCCGACCGGACCGGCCCAGCCGAGCCCGAGATAGGGTGCGGCACCGGTCCAGCGCCGCGGCAGGTCCCGGGCCGTGAGCGAGCCCCGCAGGTCGAGCGTCAGCGTCCTGAAATCGATGCCGGCCGAGCCCTGCCAGATCCCGCCCGCGGCCTCCGCAACCAGCGGCGCGATCCGCAGCGAACCGCTCACGAGGCTAGCCTGGCCGGCCGCCTTCGGAGACAGAAACGGCCCCTGGTCGAGTTCGGCGGCGGCGAGCCCGGAGAGCGCCCCCTGGGCGAGCGGATCGTCGCTGCGCAGCGCGCGGCTCGCGGCACGCTCGGCCGCGCCGGGATCGGCGCCGCTCACCGCCAGGCTCGCGACCTCGAGCGAGCCCGCCCCCCCGAGATTGGCCACGATGCCGGCGACGCTCTCGCCCGAGCCGCCGACCTTCAGCTCCGCGTTCAGCCGCCCGAGCATGAAGGGCTGGCCGGCGAGCTGCGGCAGGGACAGGTTGGCGAGCGTGCCCTCCGCGATCACCGCGCCGAGGCCGCCCTGCCGGCTGATTGTGGCGGAGCCCTTGACCTGGCCACCGAGCAGGTCGGCCTCGAAGTCCCGGATGGTGAAGCCGTCCTGGACGGTCGCGAGATCGAAGCGCGCGCTGCCGGCCACGAGGCCGCGCCCGAGGTCGAGCGAGGCCGTCGTCACCGATACGGTGCCGCCGAGCAGCGGCGGGGGTGCGGGCCCGAACCGTCCTGTCGGCCAGACCGTGCCGGCCGGGGCGGGCGGCGACGGCAGCGCCAGCGCTGAGGCGAGCCAGGGCAGCGACAGGCGCCCGAGCGACACGGTGCCGCTCAGGTCCGAGCGCGAGGTGCCGAACAGCTCGGCCTCGACGTTGCTCCCGGCGACGCGGCCGGCGAGCTCCACGCGGGGAACGCCCGCCACCCGGGCGAGCCGTCCGAACACCGCAACCGGAACCGGGCCCGTCACGGGCTGCCCGAAGGCGGCCAGGAACGGCGTGAGGTCGTCCGAGCGGAGCTCCGTTTCGCCGCTCTCGAAGCCGTCCTCGGCCGCGTTGAGCAGGAGCGGCTTCGGGGTGGCGACCCGCAGCCCGCCGATCTCGCCCGCGACGTCGAGCGCCAGCCGGCCGGCGCCGTCGCGCCCGCCGCCGACCCGCAGCCGCCCCGGCCTGGCCAACGTCGGCCGGTCCGCCATGCCGAACCAGTTCCCGACCCGCTCGGTCGAGAGGCTCGCGACCACGCTGCGGGTGCGGCCGCCGGAGGCCTGGATCTCGACCTCGAGGCCGCCGCCGCTCGCCGTGCCGCTGAGCTTGGTGACGAGGGCGGGCGCGGCCCCGCCGGCCGTCGCCGGCGCCTGCTCGACCAGCACGCCCGTGTCCAGCGCACCCTCGCGCAGGAAGGCCGGCACGAGGTCCACGAGGCCGCCGAGCCAGAACCGGCCCACGAGGTCGACGAGGGGCGCGGCGCGGCGCGCGTCGAGGCGGCCCCCGATGCGGCCCCGCCCGTCCGGCGTGATGCGGCCCTGCAGGGTGGCGTTGGCGCCGGCCAGATCCGCGATCTCGAGCCGCTCGATGGCCAGCGAGGCGCCTTCCGAGACGATGCGGGCCGCGATGCGGCCGGCGCGCTCGCCGGCGCCGTAGCCGACGCCGCGCGCATCGAGAACAAGGCCGAGATCCAGGCCCCGGGCCGTCTGGGTCAGGCCCGACAGGATCGGCAGCCGATTGAGGTCGAGGCCCTGGAGGGCGAGCTGGGCGTCGAGACGCCCCCGCCCGTCGCCCTCCGGGGCCGTGTACCGCAGGGCGCCGGTCAGGACGGCTTCGCCGAGCTCGACCCGCATGTTGCGGAGCGAGGTGACCGGATGGGCCGCGACGATGTCGGCGGAGGCCTGCAGCGGCCGGGCCTCGATCAGGTCGCCGAACGGCACCGCCCCGAGGCCGAGGCTCGAGAGGTAGGCGGCGAACCTGTCCGCCGATTGCGACGACAGCCGCACCCGCCCGCTGGCGTCCGCGCCCGGGCCGAGCGCGATGTCGCCCGAAGCCGTGATCTGGGTCTGGCCGGGTGCCGTGACGTCCAGGCGCTCGAGCCGCAGCTGTTCGCCCCGGAGCGACACGCGGGCATTGAGCCCGGACAGCTCCTCGCCCTTGTAGGTGACGCTGTCGAGCTTCAGCGCGATCTCGACCGGCAGCTCGACGGAGGGCCGCCAGGCCGCGAAGCGCTCGCCGGCCTCGCCGCCGAGCGCCTGGTCGAGGTCCATGCGGCGCCCCTCGAGCTCGAGAACGAGGCGCGGCTGGTCGAAGCCGACCCGCCCCACCCCGGCCAGGCGCAGCGCCGCGCCGCTGTCCCCCGCCTCGAGCACGACGTTCTCGAGCGTCGCCTCCTGGCCCGAGGCCTTGAGCGCCGCATTCATGGTGATCGGCCAGGGCGACCCGTCCCGCGGCCCGGCCGTGAAGCGGGCCGCGCCCTCGAAGCGCGGCACCACCGTGTCGTCCGAGCCGGGCTCGAGCCGCATGCGTCCGTCGAAGCTGACGCGCTTCTGGGTGTCGCCGCCGGCCGCGATCTTGATGTTGGAGGTGAGCGCCTGGCCGATCTCGCCCGTGGCGACGCTGAACGGCGTGCCGCCCGCCTGCCCCTCCACCCGCCAGGGCCCGGCCAGCGACTGCGCCTGCATGTGGACCGCCTCGGCGAAGACCTGGTCGGTGCGGCCCGTGCGGGGATCGGTCGTGGTGAGGAAGAGCTGCAGCACCCGCAGGTCCTCGAACACCCAGGCGCGCTTCAGGATGTCGTCCTCGACGAGCGCGCGCGGGGCGCGCCAGTCCCCGCCCGCCCCCGTCGGGAGCTTGATCTCCATGCGGCCGATGCGGCTGTTGTGGAACCGCACCTCGCCGTGCAGCAGCGCGGTCAGCGAGATCTCGGAGCGGACGAACTGGGCGTCCAGCGACGCCGCGCCCGGCTCGGCCGAGCCGAGCCGCAGCCGCTCGATGCGGACCCGTGGCGTGGGCAGGATGCGGATGTCGATCGCACCCTCGGTGGTGACCTCCGTGCCGGCCGCGCGGGTGATCGCCCCGTCCACGAACTGGCGGTGCTCGCGCCAGTCCACGAAGGGCGGCACGGCGAGCGCCGCGGCCAGGACCAGGATGAGGAGGCCCGCGACGATGGTCAGGAGATCGCGCATGCTGGCTCTCCCGACGTCAGACGGCCCGGACGGCGGTCATGCCGGGAGGATCTTGCCCGGATTCATGATGTCGTCGGGGTCGAGCGCGCGCTTCAGGCTGCGCATCACGGCGAGCGCGCCCGCCCCGTGCTCGTCCTCAAGATACTTCATCTTGCCCTGGCCGACGCCGTGCTCGCCCGTGCAGGTTCCCTCCATGGCGAGGGCCCGCTCCACGAGGCGGTGCATGAAATCCTCCGCGCGCCGGACCTCGGCCGGGTCGTCCATCATGACGAGCGGCATGACGTGGAAATTGCCGTCCCCGACATGGCCGGCGATGGGCGCGATCAGGCCGCTTTCCGCGATGTCCCGCTTGGTGTCGGCGAGGCATTCGGCCAGCCGGGAGATCGGCACGCAGACGTCGCTCGCCACGCCGCGCGCGCCCGGCCGCATGCCGAGCGAGGCCCAATAGGCGTCGTGGCGCGCCTGCCAGAGGCGGCTGCGGTCCTCGGCCTTGGTGGCCCATTCGAAATTGCCGCCGCCGTTCTCGGCCGCGATCTCGCCGAAGCGCTCGGCCTGTTCCACCACGCCCGCCTCCGTGCCGTGGAACTCGAACAGCAGCAGCGGGGATTCCGGCAGGGTGAGCTTGGAATAGGCGTTCAGGCCCCGCACCTGGACCTCGTCCAGGAACTCGATGCGGGCCACCGGCAGGCCCGACTGGATGGTCTGGATCACGGCGTCGCACGCGCTCTTCACGCTCGCGAAGGAGACGATGCCGGCCGAGACGGCCTCCGGGATGCCGTGCAGCTTCAGCGTGATCTCGGTCAGGATGCCGAGCGTGCCCTCGGCCCCGACGAACAGCCGCGTGAGGTCGTAGCCGGCCGAACTCTTTCGGGCCCGGCTGCCGGTCCGGATGATGTCGCCGGACGGCGTCACGACCGTCAGCGCCAGGACGTTGTCCTTCATGGTGCCGTACCGGACCGCGTTGGTGCCGGAGGCGCGCGTCGCCGCCATGCCGCCGAGCGAGGCGTCCGCGCCGGGATCGATCGGGAAGAACAGGCCAGTGTCGCGGAGCTGCTCGTTCAGCTCCTTCCGGGTGATGCCGGGCTCCACCACGCAGTCGAGGTCCTCCGGATGCACGGCCACGAGCCGCTTCATCAGGCTGAGATCGACGGACACGCCGCCGAAGGGCGCGTTGAGATGGCCTTCGAGCGACGTTCCGGTGCCGAACGGGATGACGGGAACGCGGCGCGCCGCGCAGAGCCGCACGATCTCGGCCACCTCCTCGGTGGTCTGCGGCATCACCACGATGTCCGGCACCTGGTTCTCGATCCAGGTCGTCGTGTGCCCGTGCTGCTGGCGCACCGCCAGGCTGGTGACCACCCGGTTGCCGTAGCGCCCGGTGAGCTCGCCCGTGAGCGCCGCGAGGGTGGCCTCGTCGGGCCGTGCGCGCTTCACCGGGGTCATCACGTTCATGGGGAGCGAATCCGCTGGAGGGCCTCGGCCCTCGCCATCATAGCGGCCCGGACGATACCAGACGTGGCATCGCCGCAACACTGCGACGCTGCGATGCGGCGGGACGGCATGCGGGCCCTCCGGGAGCGCCGTCGCGGGTTGGCGGCCCGGCCGGCTTGGTGCCTACTGGGCGGCCGAGAGGGAGAGCAAGGTGACCGGTGAGGGCGCGCCGATCTTCGTCTTCGCCCCGTTCGTGGCCTCGGCCATGCGGGTCGAACCGGGCTGGATCGATTACAACGGCCACATGAACATGGCCTATTACATGGTGCTGTTCGACCGGGCCGTGGACGAGGCTTTCGCGGTCGTCGGCCTCGGGGCCGACTACCTGGACGAGCGCCGGGCCTCCTACTTCACCGCCGAGGTGCACACGATGTACCTGCGCGAGCTGTCGGTCGGCACCGCGGTCCGGACCACCGTCCGGCTGGTCGATTTCGACGACAAGCGCATCCACGCCTATTTCGAGATCCGCCACCTCGAAGAGGGCTGGGTGGCGGCGAGCTGCGAGAAGCTGTTCCTCCATGTCGACATGAACAGCCGCAAGGTGGCGCCGTTTCCGGACGACATCCGGGCCAACCTGGCCGCCATGAAGGCGGTTCACGACCGCCTGCCGCTGCCGGCGACGCTCGGCCGTTCGCTCGGGCTCAAGGCGGGCCGCGCGGCCTCCCGGGACGAGATCCGCCCGGAGACGCGGCACTAGCCGTCCGTCCGCAGGGCGAGCGCCACGCCGCTCATCGTCAGCGCGATGGCCAGGCATTCGCGCAGGCCGAGCGGTTCGCCCAGCAGAAGGGTGGCCGAAACGATGCCGATGATCGGCACGAGCAGCATGGCGAGCGAGGCCGTGGCGGGCGGCAGGCGGCGCAGGGCCGCGAACCACGTCATGTAGCAGGCGCCCATGGGCAGCAGCGTCATGTAGGCGAACGCGGCCGCCCCTTCGGGGCTGAGCGGCTCGATCCGGTCGCGCTCGAACAGGAGCCCCAGCACGATCATCGGCGCGCAGGCGAGCCCGACCTGCCAGGCGGTCGCGGTCAGGGGCGAGAGCTCGGCCGGCGGCCGCAGCAGCACGGTCCCGGCCGCGAACAGGATGGCGGCCGAGAGCAGCAGCGCGATGCCGGCCGCCCAGCCGGGGCTCACGCTCGCGTTGATCTGTCCGCCGAGCAGAACCGCCACCCCGGTGAAGCCGAGCGCGAGAGCGCCGAGGCGCCGCCCGGTCGGCCGGCGGCCGCGCAGCGGCCATTCCAGCACGGTGACCCAGAGCGGCATGGTGTAGACGAGCAGCGCCGCCTCCGCGACGCTGACCCAGAGCAGCGCCAGCGTGGTGAAGCCCATCCAGGCGAAGACGTTGGTGAAGCCCGCGAGCGCGAGGCGGCCGAGCATCCGGGCCGGCACCAGGACGCGCTCGCCGCGCCACAGCGCGAGCCCGGCGAGCAGCAGGGCCGCGACCGTGCCGGCGACGCCGCGCCCGAAGAGGGGCGGCCAGTCCTTCAGCAGGATCTTGATGATGGGCCAGTTCAGCCCCCAGCCGGCGATCGTGACGGCGAGCGCGAGGAGGCCGATGGTTCTCGGCTGGAGAGCTGGGCGGAGCACGCGCTCGTCTTACGGTGCATCCGCCCTGCGGCGAAGCGCTCCGGGCGCATGTCAGAACTCCGAGCGCCCGCTTCCCTCGCCCGGGCCGCTCCGTGCAGTCTCCGGCCGCCCAGCCGCAACCACCACACAGGCTTTGCCATGGTCCAGGCCTTCGCAATTCTCCTCGCCTGCCAGCTCGTCGGCGAGGGGATCGTCCACCTCACGGGCGTTCCGGTGCCCGGGCCGGTGCTCGGCCTGATCCTGCTCGCCGCCTGCCTGTGGCTGCGGGAAGCCCGGTTCTCGGCCGGCCGCACCCCGCTCGCCGCGACCCCGCTGGCCGGAACCGCCAACGGGCTCCTCGGCCACCTGTCGCTGCTGTTCGTCCCGGCCGCCGTGGGCGTCGTGCAGCAGGGCGGGGTTCTGGCCCGAAACGGCCTGCCGATCGTGGTGGCGCTGATCGCCTCCACGGTTCTGACCCTCGCCGTGACGGCCGCCGTGTTCGTGTGGGCGCTGCGGTTCGTCCGGGGTGGGGACGGCGCGTGACCCGGCCGGTCGATTTCCTCGACCTGTGGGTCTATCTCTCCGGCGAGCCGCTGCTGTGGCTCGCCGTGACGGTGTCCGCCTACGCGGTCGCGGACCGGATGGCGGCCGCGAGCGGGCGCAATCCGTTCGTCAACCCGGTGGTGATCGCGGTGGCGCTGATCGCCGCCATCCTGGTCGCCACGGGCACGAACTACCGGACCTATTTCGAAGGCGCGCAGTTCGTCCATTTCCTGCTCGGGCCCGCGACGGTCGCGCTGGCCGTGCCGCTCGTGCGCAACATCGGGGCGGTCGCCCGGATGCTGGTGCCGATGGCGCTGGCGCTGGCGGCGGGCTCCGTGACCGCGGTGGCGTCCGCCGTGGTGATCGCCGCCTCGCTCGGCGCGCCTCCGGCCGTGCTGGCCACGATCGCGCCGAAATCGGTCACCACCGCGGTCGCCATGGCGATCAGCCGCGAGCTCGGCGGCGAGCCCTCGCTCACGGCCGTCGCGGTGATCGCCACCGGCGTGTTCGGGGCCGTGATCGTGACGCCCTTCTTCGATGCGCTCGGGATCCGGTCGCGGGAGGCGCGCGGCTTCGCGGTCGGGCTCGCGGCGCACGGCATCGGCACCGCCCGGGCCTTCCAGGTGAGCGAAACCGCCGGCCTCTTCGCCGGCCTGGCCATGGCCCTGAACGCGGTTGCGACGGCCCTGATCGTGCCGGCCGTGCTGCGGCTCGTCAGCCCGTGAGGGCGGCCCGGAGATGCCCGTAGGCCGCCTCGGGCGGGACGGGCACGAAGTCCGGCATCTGGCCGCGGAACCACGTGGCTTGGCGCTTGGCGTAGGCGCGCGTGTCGGCCTGCCCGCGCGCAACCGCCTCGGCCAACGAAATCTCGCCCCGCAGGTGCGCCAGGAGGCCCGGCACGCCGTGGGCCCGCATGATCGGCAGCGCCGGGTCGAGGCCCCGGTCGGCCAGGCGAGCGACCTCGTCGAGGCCTCCGGCCGCCATCATGCCCTCGAAGCGCCGGTCGATGCGGGCCCGGAGCTCGGCCCGGTCCGGCTCCAGGAACACCGCGGCGAGGCGGCGCCCCGCGAGCGGCCCCGGGACGCGGCTGTGGTGAAAGGAGGAGACCGACCGGCCGGTGGCGGCCACGACCTCGAGCGCCCGCAGGATGCGCTGGCGGTCGCTCGGCCGCAGCCGCGCCCCGCTCTCGGGATCGGCGCGCGCGAGCTGCGCGTGCAGGTCCGGCGTCGGGCGCCCGTCCGCCTCCGCCCGGACCCTGTCCCGCACGGCCTCCGGCACCGCCGGAATGTCGGACAGGCCCTCCGTGAGCGCCCGGAAATAGAGACCGGTTCCGCCCACCAGGATCGCCCGCTCGCCCCGTTCGGCGAGCCCGGCCAGGACGGACCGGGCCGCCTCCGCATAGCGCCCGACGGAGAAGTTCACCGCGCCGTCGATCTCGCCGAAGAGCCGGTGCGGCGCCTCGCCCTCCTCGGCCGGGCTGGGCCGCGCCGTCAGCACCCGCAGGTCGCGGTAGACCTGCATCGAATCCGCATTCACGACCGCCAGGCCGTGCTCGCGCGCCAGCCGGAGCGCCAGCGCCGACTTGCCTGACGCGGTCGGCCCTGCAATGAGAACCGCCTCAACCCGATCCGACGTCTTCAACGCACGGCCCGCAGCCCTGATCCGGGCCGGCCTCCGGGGCCTCGCATGGCCGATAGCCTGTTCTGCATCGCGACGCTGATATCAGACCCGAACCGGCCGTGCATCGACGGCGGCCTCCTGGCCGCGGTGGCCCGCCGGATCGACGGGCCGGAGCCCCGGGTCCTCCGGGACGGGATCGCGGCCGAGGTCGCCTTCGCGACCGGCGACCCGGCCGAGGCGGAGAACGCCGTCCGGGACGCGGTCGGCGACCGCCCGGTCGACATCGTGGTCCAGGCTGCGGCCGGCCGCCGCAAGCGGCTGCTGCTGGCCGACATGGATTCCACCATGATCGGCCAGGAATGCATCGACGAGCTGGCCGATCTGGTGGGCCTGAAGGCCGCGGTGTCGGCCATCACCGAGCGGGCCATGCAGGGCGAGATCGCCTTCGAGCCGGCCCTGCGGGAGCGGGTCGCGCTTCTGAAAGGCCTTCCGGTCGAGGTGATCGACACCATCCTGGCCGAACGCATCACCCTGACGCCCGGCGGCCGCACCCTGGTGGCCACCATGCGGGCGCACGGCGCCTATGCGTGCCTCGTGTCGGGCGGCTTCACGGCCTTCACGGCGGCGGTCGGGCGCGCCATCGGGTTCGACGAGGACCGGGCGAACCGGCTGCTTCTCGCCGAGGACCGGCTGGCCGGGCTCGTGGAGGAACCGATCCTCGGACGCGAGGCCAAGCTCGCCACGCTGGTCGAGCTGCGCGAGCGCTTCGGCCTCGAGCGGGCCGACGTGATGGCGGTCGGGGACGGCGCCAACGACCTCGCCATGCTGGGCGAGGCCGGACTCGGGGTGGCGTTCCGGGCCAAGCCGGCGGTGGCGGCCGCGGCGCATGCCCGGGTGGACCACGGCGACCTCACGGCCCTGCTCTACATGCAGGGCTACGCCGCGGCGGATTTCGTCGACCCGCCGGCCTGAGCGCGGGAGGGTCCTGGCGGGGCGCGTCCGGGCGGAAGCCGGTCAGGCGCTCGAACGCGTGCGGCCGGGCGGCGCCGTGTCGCTCTCGTCCTGCCGGACAACGCTGATGTTGCCGTCGCTCTCCAGGCATGCGCGCTTCACCTGCGCGAGGCGCTCGACGCCGTGCTGGCGAAGGTGGCTCATCACCTCGTCCTCCGTCAGCAGCTCGCGGGCCAGGTTCCGCTCCACCAGCCGGCCGTCCTGGATGAGCGGCACGGGCGATCCGCCGCCGAGCGACCGCAGCAGCGGCACGCGGTAGCTGAGCCAGTTCACCGCATAGCTCCAGAACAGGATGGTGCCGACCAGCACGGCCGCTTCCGTGATGGATTTGGCGTCGCCCACGAGCGCGTTCTGGGCGGCCTCCGAGATGAGGACGATGACCAGGATGTCCGCGATGCCAACCTGGCCGGCATGGCGCTTCATCAGGTAGCGGAGCGCCAGGAACAGAAGCACGTACATGATGCTCCCGCGGGCCACGACCTCGAGCAGCGAGGCCTGCGGAACGAACATCTCGCGCCAGTTCATCGCTCAAC
>JAQGJJ010000110.1 GCA_028290695.1 Enterovirga sp.
GAGCCCTGCCCTTTCGTCGGGAAGGCTCGTTTGATCGCCGGATCGTTCGGGCGGAGGGGTGCGGTGGGTTCCGAGGTCTGCGCCGGCAGCGCGGGCTCCCGGACGGCGGCGCGAGGCGTCGGCTGACGCGCCGGATGTCAAGACCCCGCAAAGGACGGCCTCGTGCCGGCACATTTTGAAAAAAACGAAGTCGGCGCGAGGCGTCCTACTTCCCCAAGTTCACAACCCGCTCTTTGAACCTCGTACATCGTGCAGCCCCGGCGACCGGGACGGAATGCGCGTGGGCGATCGACATCTCGGCCGGGGTCTTTCCCTTGACAAGGGAAGGACCCCATGGATGGTGCGCCGCTTCCCGAGGAACCGTCATGCACCGTTATCGCAGTCACACCTGCGGCGCCCTTCGTCCGTCCGACATCGGCCAGAATGTGCGCCTGTCGGGCTGGTGCCACCGCATCCGCGACCATGGCGGCGTGCTCTTCATCGATCTGCGCGACCATTACGGGCTGACCCAATGCGTGGTCGACCCGGATTCCCCCGCGTTCCGGCTCGCCAACGAGGTTCGATCCGAGTGGGTGGTGCGGGTCGACGGCAAGGTGCGCCAGCGTCCGGAAGGCACGGCCAACGCCGAGCTGCCGACCGGGCAGATCGAGCTCTACGTCACCGGCATCGAGGTGCTCGGCCCGGCCGGCGACCTGCCGCTGCCCGTGTTCGGCGAGCAGGAATATCCCGAGGACGTGCGGCTCAAATACCGCTTCCTCGATCTGCGTCGGGAGAAGCTGCACGCCAACATCATGCGGCGTGGCCAGGTCATCGACTACCTGCGCGGCCGCATGAAGGGACAGGGCTTCTTCGAGTTCCAGACCCCGATCCTGACGGCCTCCTCGCCGGAAGGAGCGCGCGACTTCCTGGTCCCGTCCCGCATCCATCCGGGCAAGTTCTACGCGCTGCCGCAGGCGCCGCAGCAGTTCAAGCAGCTGCTCATGGTGGCGGGCTTCGACCGCTACTTCCAGATCGCGCCCTGCTTCCGGGACGAAGACCCGCGCGCCGACCGGCTCCCGGGTGAGTTCTATCAGCTCGACGTCGAGATGAGCTTCGTCACCCAGGAGGACGTGTTCCAGACGCTGGAGCCGGTGCTGCGCGGCGTGTTCGAGGAATTCGCGGACGGCAAGCGCGTGACGGGCGAGTTCCCGCGCATCCCCTATGCCGAGTCGATGCTGAAATACGGCTCGGACAAGCCGGATCTGCGCAACCCGCTCGTGATCGCGGACGTGACCGCCGAGTTCGGGGACGAGAGCGTCACCTTCAACGCCTTCAAGAACGTCATCAAGGCGGGCGGCGTCGTAAGGGCCATTCCGGCGCCGGGAGCGGCCGAGCAGCCGCGCTCCTTCTTCGACAAGCTCAACGACTGGGCCAGGACGGAAGGTGCGGCCGGGCTCGGCTACATCATCCTGGGCGACGAGGACGGCCGCCTGGTCGGCAAGGGTCCGATCGCCAAGTTCGTGCCTGCCGACGTGCTCGCCGCGATCGGGTCCCGCGCGGGCGTCGGCCCGGGGGACGCCGTGTTCTTCGCCGCCGGAGACGTCGCGAAGGCGGCTTCCCTCGCCGGCAAGGCCCGCATCCGCATCGGCGACGAACTCGGGATCGTCGACCGCGACCAGTTCGCGCTCGCCTGGATCACCGATTTCCCGATGTACGAATGGAGCGAGGAGGAGAAGAAGATCGACTTCTCCCACAACCCCTTCTCGATGCCGAACGTCGATCCGGACGCCTTTCTGGCCATGGACGTGACCGACAAGGACCGGATGCTGGCGCTCACCGCGTCGCAATACGACGTGGTGTGCAACGGCTTCGAGATCACCTCGGGCGCGATCCGCAACCACCGGCCGGACGTGATGAAGCAGGCCTTCGCGGTCGCCGGCTATCCGGAGAGCGTGCTCGAGGAGCGCTTCGGCGGCATGCTGCGGGCCTTCCAGTTCGGCGCCCCGCCGCACGGCGGTCTCGCGGCCGGTATCGACCGCATCGTCATGCTGGTCTGCGGCGCCATCAACCTGCGCGAGGTCACGCTCTTCCCGATGAACCAGAAGGCGGAGGACCTCCTCATGGGCGCGCCGTCGGATCCGACGCCGAAGCAGCTGCGCGAGCTGCACATCCGGCTGAACCCGCCCGTGAAGGGCTAGGCCGGCGCACGGGGCTCCTTCCGGCCGCGTCCGCTCGCGATCAGCCGGGCCATCCGGTCGATCGCGGTGCGGTCGTCGTCCGTTTGTCCGGTGAGCAGGCGCCGCCACAGGAAGCCCGAATAGAGCTCGACGACGAGCTCGATGTCGGCCGGGTCGACCTCGCCTCGCCGGACCGCGTCGCCCAGAACCGAGCGAACCGGCTGCAGCCAGGCGGGCAGGAAGCGCCCCCACAACGCCAGCAGGGCCGCGTCCCCACGCTGCGCCTCGGCGATGAGCCCCCGCAGGGCCGCACCGGCCGGCGTTCCGCGCCACGCCGCCAGCGTCGCGCGGGCGAGAGCCGCGAGGTCGCCGGACAGGCTTCCGGTCTCCGGCTCGGAAACCCGGGCCGAACGCTCCGTCAGATACACCTCGAGGAGGAGATCGGCCCGGCTCGGCCACCAGCGATAAATGGTGGGTTTCCCGGCTCCGGCCCGGCGCGCGACCTCGTCCACCGAGAAGCCCGCGAAGCCCCGCTCCGCCAGCACCTCGCGGGCCGTCGCAAGCACGGCCGCCTCCGTTGCCGGGTTGCGGCGCGACCCGATGGAGGCGCGCCGTCCAGATCCGCGCTCGCTCACGCCAGTGGCCCCGTCCGATTCGCCCCGACGATACGGCGCGTTCCGGTCGCTGCGCCAACCAAAACGGTCCGTTCACATGCCGACAGATAACGAAACGATCCGTTTCGGTCGGTGGGCGGAACGGAACGGGTCGTGCCCGAGGGCTTGCGCGCCGGGGCCCCGGGGGCGAACAAGCCCCGAACGGAGGGTCGGGGGCGGGTGGACGGGAGTGCGTCTGGTGCAGGCGATGTCGCGGCCATCGTCGTGACCTTCGAATCCGCCGCCGTGCTGCCGAACTGCCTGGACGGCCTGCGCCGCAATGGCGTCCCGGCGCTCGTGGTGGACAATGCCAGCCGCGACGACACGGTCGCGGTCGCCGAACGGCTGGGCGCTGACGTGCTGCGCAACCTCCTCAACGAAGGTTACGGACGGGCCAACAACCTCGGCGCGCGTGCGCTCGGCTCGACCTACATCCTGGTCGTGAACCCGGATGTCGTGCTGGAGGACGGCGCGGTCGCCGAGCTTCGCCGCGCCGCCGATCGCCATCCCGAGGCCGGCATGCTGGCCCCGCGCATCGTCGAGCCGGACGGCCGCCTGTTCTTCCAGGCCCGGTCCCTGCTGGCGCCGTATCTCCGCAACCCGTCCGGGCAGCCCGTGGTGCCGGAGGGCGAGTGTTGCGCCCCGTTTCTGTCGGGCGCCTGCTTCATGATGAAGCGCGAGCTGTTCCTGTCGCTCGGCGGTTTCGACCGGTCGCTGTTCCTGTTCTATGAGGACGACGACCTCTGCCGCCGCCTGGCCGATCGGGGCTTGGCTCTGGTCCACGTGCACGGTGCCGTTGCGCGCCATGTCCGCGGCGGATCGAGTGCGCCGGAACCGGGCCGGGTCTTCAACGTTCGGTGGCATCTCGCGTGGTCGCGAGCCTTTGTTGCCCAACGCTATGGGCTGCCGAGCCACGCCGTTCGCGTGCTCCTCCTGAACGGCCTGAAGACCGCGCTCGCCTGCCTGACCTTCCGGAGAAGCCTGATGGAGCGCTACGCCGGCTCGGCCGCCGGGACATGGGCGTTTCTCCGCGGACGAAGCGCCCTGGACCGACAGGGTTTGGGAGAGCAGCCGTGAATTTCCGGGGAGGGGCGGGCAGCTTGGGCGACGCGCTAGCGCGGCCCGCCAACGCCTTCACGGCCGTCCGTCTCGCTCTCGCGGTCGCGGTGGTGCTGAGTCACGCGTTCAGCGTCACGACCGGACGGGTCGAAGACGAGCCCCTCGCGCGCCTCACGGGGTTCACGCTCGGCGAACATGCCGTGAACGGCTTCTTCGCGATCTCGGGCTTCCTTGTGACGATGAGCTTCTGCCGCCGCGGCTGGCGCGATTACGTGCTGG
>JAQGJJ010000114.1 GCA_028290695.1 Enterovirga sp.
GCCCGGCCAGCCCCCCCGGCATCCGCCCGGCGCGCTCCGGCGGCTTCGGCAGGCCGGCATCCGCCTGGGGCTTCAGGGCGAGCCGCGCCGCACCCGGCGGGGCGACCGGGGTCGCGGCGGGGCCGCCGGCTGCCGACAGGAGCACGCGTTCCTCCCCCAGGTCCCAGGCGAGACGTTCGCAGCCCTGCTCGGCGGCGGAGGCAGCGACACCCGTCAGGCAGAGCGCGGCGGCGGCGGCGAGAAGCGCGCGCATCAATCCACCGCCACCATGACGTCCGACGCCTTCACGACGGCGTAGGCGTCGGTGCCAACCGCGAGCCCGAGTTCGTCCACGGCCTCGTTGGTCACGGACGCCGTGACGACCACGCCGCCCGCGACCGCAATGCGGACATGGGCGGTTGTTGCGCCCTTCAGAACCTCGACCACCTTCCCCTTGAGCCTGTTGCGGGCGGAAATCCTCATGAATGCTCTCCCTGGCCGGCAACCCGACCGGTCCTGCGCGAATACCGGCTTGACCAGACCGCTATAGCCGACCGAATAGTACGAGCAATTGCGGGAGTTGGCGATGCGATCGAAGCGGAACGTGATGTCGGCCTTTTTGGGGGCAGCGGCCCTGGCGCTCGTGGGCTGGCTCGCGCCGGCCGGAGCGCAGGCGCAGGGTGCCGGGCCGGTCGTGTTCGCGGCGGCGAGCCTGAAGAACGCCATGGACGACATCGCGGGCGCCTGGGTGCAGAGCGGCAAGGCGGCCCCGCGCGTGTCGCTCGCGGCCTCGAACACCCTGGCCAGGCAGATCGAGCAGGGCGCACCGGCGGACATCTTCGTCTCGGCCGACCTCGACTGGATGGATTATGCGGACAGCAAGGGGCTGATCCGGCGCGACACGCGCGTCAGCCTGCTCGCCAACGCCATCGTGCTGGTCGCGCCGAAGGACTCGCACGCGACGGTGGCCATGGGACCGGGGCTCGACCTCGCGGCCGCGCTCGGGGCGGGGCGGCTCGCCATGGGCAATGTCGAGGCCGTCCCGGCCGGCAAGTACGGCAAGGCCGCGCTCGAAAAGCTCGGGGCCTGGGAGCGCGTCAAGGACAAGATCGCGCAGGCCGAAAGTGTCCGGGCGGCGCTGCTTCTCGTGTCGCGTGGCGAGGCCCCGCTCGGCATTGTGTACGCGACCGATGCGGCTGCCGATCCGACCGTGCGGGTGGTCGCGACCTTCCCGGCCGACAGCCACCCGCCGATCGTCTACCCGGTCGCGCTCACCAGGGACGCGACCCATCCGGACGCAGCCGCCTTCCTGGCCTATCTGCGCGGACCGGTCGCCAAGAGCGCCTTCGAGAAGCAGGGCTTCACCGTCCTGAACCGGCCCGCCACCGGATCCTGAGATGGGGGAGTTGCTCCGTCCGGAGGAGTGGACGGCGCTCAGGCTCAGCCTTCTGGTCGCCACCACGGCAACCGCGGCGAGCCTCGTGCCCGGCATAGCGGTGGCATACCTGCTGGCGCGCGGCCGGTTCTGGGGCAAGGCGCTGCTCGACACGCTGGTGCACCTGCCGCTGATCCTGCCGCCGGTCGTGACGGGCTACCTGCTCCTGATCTGGTTGGGCCGGCGCGGGCCGGTCGGGTCGTTCCTGGCAGACCAGTTCGGGATCGTGCTGTCGTTCCGCTGGACGGGCGCGGCTCTCGCCTGCGCGATCATGGGGTTCCCGCTGCTGGTCCGGGCAATCCGACTCTCCATCGAGGCCGTCGACGGCAAGCTCGAGGAGGCAGCCGGCACGCTCGGCGCGAGCCGGGCCTGGGTGTTCGCCGCTGTCACCCTGCCGCTGATCCTGCCCGGCATCATCGCCGGCATGATCCTGTCCTTCGCCAAGGCGATGGGCGAGTTCGGCGCGACCATCACGTTCGTGTCGAACATTCCGGGCGAGACGCAGACGTTGCCGTCCGCCATCTACACCTTCACGCAGGTACCGGGCGGCGAGGCGGGAGCGATGCGGCTGACCATCGTGTCCGTGCTCGTCTCGATGGCGGCGCTCGTCGCCTCCGAGCTTCTGGCGCGCGGCATCGCCCGGCGGCTCGCCGCATGAAGGAAGGGCTCACCGTCGACCTGGATCATCGGCAGGGCTCCTTTCGGCTCCAGGCAGCGTTCGATGCGCCGCCCGGCGTGACCGCCCTGTTCGGCCGCTCGGGCTCCGGCAAGACGACGCTCGCCAACATCGTGGCGGGCCTCGTGCGGCCGGACCGGGGACGCGTCTCGGTCGGCGGCACGCTGCTGATCGACACGAACAGCGGGGTCGCTTTGCCGCGACACCGACGCCGGATCGGCTACGTGTTCCAGGAGGCGCGGCTGTTTCCGCACCTGAGCGTGCGGCAGAACCTGCTGTTCGGCCGCTGGTTCGCGCCGCGCGCCGAGGCAGGAGCGGAGTTCGGGTCGATCCTCGATCTTTTGGGGCTCGGCCAGTTGCTGGCCCGGCGTCCGGCCGGGCTGTCGGGCGGCGAGAAGCAGCGGGTCGCCATCGGACGCGCCCTGCTGGCGAAGCCGCGGCTGCTGCTCATGGACGAGCCCCTGGCCTCGCTCGACGAGGCCCGCAAGGCCGAGATCCTGCCCTTCCTCGAGCGGCTGCGCGACGACACCCGCGTCCCGATCGTCTACGTGTCGCATTCCTTGCCTGAGGTCGTGCGGCTTGCCGACACCGTCGTCGTTCTGGACGAGGGTCGGGTGACGGCCGCCGGCGCGGCTGGAGAGATTCTGTCGCGGCTGGACCTGTTCGCGCTGTCCGGCCCTCGGGAGGCCGGCGCCGTGCTCGCGGCGCGGGTGCTCCGGCACGACCCCGCCTTCGGCCTGACCACGCTCGGCACCCCGGCCGGTGAGATTCACGTCCCGCAAACGACGGTGGCTGTCGGCTCCACCCTGCGGGTGCAGGTCCATGCCCGCGACGTCATGGTGAGCCTCACCCGGCCGGACCGGGTCAGCGCGCTCAACATCCTGGCCGGAACCGTGGCGGAGATCGGGAACACCCTTGCTGGCGAGTCCTCGCTCACGGTGCGATTGGATTGCAGCGGGGCGCCGCTCCTGGCGAGGCTGACCCGGAAGTCGGTCGCCGAGCTCGGATTGTCGGTTGGCATGCCGATCTTCGCCGTGGTGAAGAGCGTGGCGTTCGAAACCAGCCACCGCCCGCCGGCGGTGAGGGAAGGATAGGCGGCATGGCCCGCATGAGCATCCGGATCGACCTGGACGGGGACGGGCGGCTCGGCCCCGGCAAGGTCCTGCTCCTGGAAGGGATCGCCGAGCACGGCTCCATCTCGGGGGCGGGTCGCGCGCTGAAGATGTCCTACAAGCGCGCCTGGGATCTCGTGGCGGACCTCAATGCCAGCTTCGCCACCCCGCTCGTCTCCGCACAGGGCGGCGGCCACGGGGGCGGCGGGGCCCGGCTCACCCCGCTCGGGGAGGAGGTGGTGGCGCGCTACCGGGCCATCGAGCGCGACGCCGCCACGGCCGTCCGGGCACACCTCGAAGCCGTTCAGGCAGCCGAGCGACGGGCTGCCGCCTAGAGCCCGCTCGGGCGTCCAGGCGCGGGAGCCGCGCTGTCCACCACGAGCGTCGCCCCGTCGAGGCGGACGACCCTGACCGCGGCCCCCGCGGGCAGGTCCGGGCCGAGAACGCGCCAGACGCTGTCGTCGACCCGTATCCGGCCCTCGCCCGAAACCATCGGCTGGTCGAGCACGAAGGTGCGGCCGATCAGGGCTTCGCCGCGGCGGTTCAGGTCGCCCGGCGCGGCCGGTCCCGACCGGTGCATAAGGGCGCGGCCGACCAGCACGGATGCGAGCGCCAGCAGCGCGAAAACCACGAAGGCCGCCTGCCAGGAGAGATCGAGCGCATAGCCGATAAGGCCGGTCAGCAGGGCCGCGATGCCGAGCCAGAGCAGGAAGACGCCCGGCGCCACCATCTCGAGGCCGAACAGCACCAGGCCGAGGATCAGCCAGGTCCAGGGTTCGATCGGCAGGTCGCCCATGGTCAGCCTGCCGAAGAGGGCGGCAGCGACCGCGACGGCCGCGCCGGCTGGCCCTCCGCGCGGGCACCGTCGCCGAACACCGAGCGGGTGATCTCGGCGATGCCGCCGAGCGTGCCGGCCAGCGCGGCCGCCTCGATCGGCACGATGATCACCTTCTGATTGGGAGCGGCCGCCATCGCCTTCAGGGCGTCGATGTACTTCTCCGCGACAAGGAAATTCGCCGCCGCGAGGTCGCCGCTCGTGATCGCCTCCGACACCATCGCGGTCGCCTTCGCTTCGGCCTCCGCCGAGCGTTCACGGGCCTCGGCGTCCCGAAAAGCCGCCTCCTTACGGCCCTCGGCCGAGAGGATCAGCGCCTGCTTCTCGCCTTCTGCCCTCAGCACCGCCGATTGGCGCATCCCCTCCGCCTCCAGCACTGCGGCACGCTTCTCGCGCTCGGCCTTCATCTGGCGGGCCATCGAGCCTGCCAGGTCCGCGGGCGGGAGGATGTCCTTGATCTCGATGCGGGTGACCTTCACGCCCCAGGGCGACGCAGCGGCATCCATGACCCGTAGCAGACGTTCGTTGATCTCGTCCCGGTGGGAGAGGAGGTCGTCCAACGCCATGGAGCCCACGACCGTCCGGATGTTCGTCATGGTGAGCACGAGCAGGGCCTGCTGGAGGTCGGTGACCTCGTAGGACGCCTTCGCGGCATCCAGCACCTGATAGAACGCTGCAGCATCGATCTTCACGCCGGCGTTGTCCCGCGTGAACGCTTCCTGGCTCGGCACGTCGAGCACCTGCTCCATGACGTTCACCTTCTGGCCGATGCGTTCCACATAGGGAACGATCAGCCCGAGACCCGCGCCGAGCGAGCGAGCGTATTTGCCGAAACGCTCGACGGTGTAGACATAACCCTGCGGCACGGTGCGCACGCCCGCCGCGATCGTGACGATCACAAGAACAACGAAGACGACGACGAAGAGGTTGAACCCGAGCGAGACCTGCATGAAGCGGCTCCGGCCGGCAACGGTCGCCGGTCGATCCTCCTTGTAAGGCGATTCGGGTCATCCTGACCCCGCCGACATTTCGATGAGCCCTTGCAGGTGGCTACGAACACCGCCCTGCCCCGGTCGGCGGGCGGGGCGGCCGGTCTACCCTCGTCACTCGCGGGAAGAAGCTTTCCCGTCCGCTTCGGCGAACAACGTAATCCGTCCGGGCGAGGATACGGCAAAGCCGCCTCCGCCGTGCCGGCAGTTCCGTTCGGGGCGGCCACT
>JAQGJJ010000142.1 GCA_028290695.1 Enterovirga sp.
AGCCGCGGCTTGAGCGGGCGGCGCGCTGGCTGGAACGCCGCTGGGCCGGCTGGTTCGGGCGGCCGTCCGGGGCCGCGCTCGAACCGGCCCGCCGCGCGCTGACCTCGCCGACGGAGGGCGGCGGCGAAACCCGGCGGCGGCGCTAGACCGGGAGGCTCAGCGCGGCTTCACCGAGTTCTGCCCAAGCGCGAAGCGCAGGGCCGTGTCGCCGGCGCGCGTGCACAGGATGGCCCCGAAGGCCGTGCTGGGCGCCCTCTGCCAGGCAGCGATGTGGAAATTGTCGACCCGCACGGTGGCGCCGCCGAACGGGTATTCGCCCGGGGCGGACGGATGTCCGAGATCGGCGTCGGAAATAATCGGGAGCATGCCCACCTCGTGAGGGCCGCACGCCCGCATGGGCCAACGGCCGGTGGCGGCAATGGTTCCGCCCGCTTACCGAACGTTAACCGATGTCTGCCGCTCGGCTCCGGGTCACGCCCGGAGGAACCACATCACCGCGAGGGCGCCGGCCAAGAGGCCGATGGCGGCGGCGAGCCGGACGGTGAGGCGGCCCTGGCGGGCCGTCTCGGCCGCGGCCCGGCGGGGGCCGCCGGGATCGTGGCTTTCGTGCCGGTTCACCGTGCCGGCGATTTCTTTCGCGCCCGCGACGGCGGCTTCAGGGCTGCCTCGGCGGCCTTCGCGGCCGCGTCCTCCGTCTCCTTCTGGAGGCGGAGCGCCCGCAGGCGGGTCGTGTTCTCGTCCGTCCGGCGCGTGCTGGCGGCGATCTCCTTCCAGGCGAGATCCTTGTCGCGCTCCATCTGCTGCGTCTTCTGCAGCCGCGCGCTGGCGCGCCCCACCCGCTCGCGCTGCTCGGCGCTCATGGCGTCCTTGAGGTCGGTCATGACAGGCCTGCCGTTGTCTGGAGCTGGTTTTCGCCGACCGCACGCTCGACGTTGTCGGAGCCGCGGACCCGGTAATGCGGCTCGCCGTTCGCGGTCGCGGGCAGGAGCCTGACCACCTCGAAACGACCCGAGATGGTCCGGTCAGGAAGCGGGTGACTGAGGGCGACCGACTGGCCCAACGTGAACCGATGAGCACTCATGAGGTGCCTCCTTCATGGTGTGGTCCGGCAGCCGCGTCAGCGCCGGAAGAAGCGCCGGGCAGGGCGCGGACCCGTGGGGGCGCGCTCGTCCTTGTGGCGGAAGATGAGCCGGCCGCGCTCGAGGTCGTAGGGCGACATCTCGACGGTGACCCGGTCTCCGGCCAGCGTCTTGATGCGGTGCTTGCGCATCTTGCCGGCCGTGTAGGCGATGATCTCGTGCCCGACATCCAGCTGGATGCGGTATCGCGCCTCGGGCAGGATCTCGGTGACCAGCCCTTCGAACTGAATGAGCTCTTCTTTCACGGGACCTCGAATCTCAGGAGGAAACCGGGCCGCCATTGCGGCCCGGCGTGAGACGATCGCTCAGCGAAGCGGGATCAGGCGACCTGGAGGGTGCTGACCGCGGTCTTGCCGGAGCGCCGGTCCTGCTCGGTCTCGAAGGACACCTTCATGCCTTCGGCCAGGCCGCGGATGCCGGCCCGCTCGAGCGCGGTCGCGTGAACAAACACGTCCTTGCTGCCGTCGTCGGGCTGGATGAAGCCGAAGCCCTTTATGTCGTTGTAGAATTTCACGGTGCCCATGATCATGGGGTCGTCCTTTCGCAGTGCACGCACGGGTAGCGACAGCACAGAGCGTGCTGTTGCGCCGAGCTTCTCGATATTGGAGAGAAAGTCTGAAGCGTGCGCTCAGCCGAAGCTGATGCGAAGCGGCCCAGTTGTCCGGCCAAGGTCGAAGTGATCATGTACGCTTTGGCGGTGGAATTTGCAAGTTCGGCGGGAATAGTGCAGCAAATCGGAAGTCCGCGGCCCCCGTCCGCTTGAGACGGAAAGGGCGGCGCCGCACCTGTCCGAAGCCCGCCGGCCGTTCTCCCCGGCTTCGCGCGCCGCCTCCGGCGTTACGCGGCTTGACTTCGCCCATCCCCCGGCCGAGGCCCGACGGCAGGCTGGGGAACTCGCCTTGACCGATCGGACCATCATTCGCGCCGTCGCGGCGGACGAGGCACGGGCGCGCGTCCCGGAGCTCGCCGACGTGCTGGTGGATTGCGTGGAAGGCGGCGCCTCGGTGAGCTTCATGGCGCCCCTGGCCCGCGCCACGGCCGAAGCGTTCTGGCGCGGCGTCGCGGACGGCGTCGCCGCGGGCGAGCGCTGTCTGGTCGTGGCGGAGGAGGGCGCGGGCGGCCGCATCCTCGGCACGGTCCAGCTCGTTATCGGACAGCCGGAGAACCAGCCCCACCGGGCGGACGTGTCCAAGATGCTGGTGTCCCGGCATGCCCGACGACGCGGCCTCGGCCTCGCCCTGATGCGGGCGGTCGAGGACGCGGCGCGGGCGGCCGGAAAGACCCTGCTGGTGCTGGACACGGCCAGCCCGGACGCGGAGCGCCTGTACGGGCGCTCGGGCTGGGTGCGGGTGGGGAGCATTCCGGGCTACGCCCTGCTTCCGGACGGCCGCCCGTGCGACACCACCTTCTTCTTCAAGCGGATCGAGGCCCCGTCCGGGCGCTAGCGGGCCCGGGACGCGGATCCGCCCGCCTCGGCACCATCGGTCGCACCCGCGGCCGAAACTTTCCCGATTTCCGTCCGTAGCTCCGGCCATGTGCGTCACAAGCACAGCTCAGGAGAGAACGACGATGAAGACCCTCAATGCGCTGATCATGTCCGCGGCCGTGGCCGGAACCCTCGCGCTCGGCCTGGGTGCCGGCCAGGCCCAGGTGACGGTCGGCGGGGCGCCGATGATGGCTGACAAGAAGATCCCCGAGAACGCCTCCAAGGCCAACAACCTGACCACCCTCGTGGCGGCCGTGACTGCGGCGGGGCTGGTCGACACTCTCAACGGCGCCGGGCCCTTCACGGTGTTCGCGCCGACGGACGCAGCCTTCAAGAAGCTGCCGGCCGGGACGGTCGAGACGCTGGTG
>JAQGJJ010000161.1 GCA_028290695.1 Enterovirga sp.
GGTAATTGTGCATCGAGTAGTCGAACGGCACCGCGAACTTGAAGCCCTTCCAGGATTTCGGGTCGCGCCTGTCCTTGTGCTTGGTGGCCAGGGTGATCGCCTGGCCGTTGATGTTCTCGACAGCCGACATCGTGTAGGGCAGCGGATTGGATCCGACGCCCATGGAGATGGCGATGGGCATGGGCGCCAGCATGTGCGCGGCGTCGTATTCCTTGTTGATGGTCTTGTCGCGGATGACGGCCCAGCCGGCGGTCTTCACCACTTCGACATTGAGGCCCTGCTTCGCATAGAAGCCCATGGGTGCCGCCATGATGATCGGCGTCGCGCAGGTGATCGGGATGAAGCCGACCTTCAGGTCCTTCTTCTCGACCGGTCCCGCCTGGGCGAGCGCCTCCGTGGCGGCTCCGATCGGGAAGACCTGCGCCAGGGCCGCGAGCGCCGTGGAGGCCCCGACCGCCTTGAGGAAGCCGCGGCGCGTCGAGTCGTCCGGAAACATCGCCCGCATGATGCCGCCCTCGACCACCCGGCCATACGGCCCGGTCACGGCGGCCGCGTGCTCGGCCTCGCTCGCATGAGCGCCGCAGGAGCAGCCTTGGCGATGCAGCCGGCGGGACGCGTCGAACGGATCGTCAAAGGTCGACATCGGCACCTCGTGTTGGGTGCCGTCCTGCCTGCAACCGATGTGCCAGACGCATCGGGCGTGGCGAGGGTCGCCCCGCCGCCCGCGCCATGTCGGGTGTGCCTATTCCTTGAGCAGTTCGCGGCAGCGCGGGGCCTTGGTGAAGGCGCAATCGCCGACACTGGCCCAGACGCGCATGCGGTCGATCATCCACATCGCCCCGAGCGCCAGGCAGAGCACGAAGATCACGCCGATCAGCCCGCCGTAGCGGGCGCGCCAATCCTCGGGCTCCCGTTTCTCCCCCGCCATGCTGCCCTCGCGCCTCCGTGTCGGGTTCGGCGGCTCAGCATACAGCAGGCTCGTGCGGCGCGCCCCCGGGCTCAGCGGTCCAGCGGAACCCAGCCCGCGCGGGCCGGCTCGACCTGGACCGGGTAGGAGCGGAGACCGTAGGCCGCGGTCTGCGCGTAGGGGACCACCTCGGGCGCCCGCACCATGACCCGCCGGGACACGGTGGCGTATTCGGGCGGCGTATCGACCCAGCAGCCGACCCTGCGGCCGTCGGGACCGCGCGTCACGGTCCAGACTCGGCCGCCAGGCCGCACCATCACGCGCTCGCGCACCGTTCGGTACTCGGCCGGGGTCACGAGCGCCATGGTGCGGGGCGCTCGCACCACCACCTGCTCGACCGCGACTCCGTAGGTGGGCGGGAACCAGGCCTCGCGGTAGCAGTCGCCCCGGCAGGGTTCCCCCGCGGCGGCCGGGGCGGCACAGGCCGCCAACGCGGCGGCGGCAAACAGGGTACGGACCATGGCTCGGCTCCGATGGCGCGTCCGGAGTGGATGCGTCAGCGCAACGGACAACGCGCAACCCGGGGCGGCGGCAACACGAACCGGCGGATAAGGTAAAGACCGGAAACCGGATCGGCCCCTGCGCGTTCAGCACGCCGCGCCCCGAGCCGGCCGGAATTGCGTTTCGGCCTGCTATGGTTCAAGCCGGCCGCGCCTAGCGACCTCTTAGAACATCCCGGACATTCGACATGGCGAAGTGGGTCTACACCTTCGGCGACGGCAAGGCCGAAGGCGAATCCGGCATGCGCGACCTCCTCGGCGGCAAGGGTGCGAACCTGGCCGAGATGTCCAATCTCGGGCTGCCGGTCCCGCCCGGATTCACCCTTCCGACCGCCGTCTGCACCTATTTCTACGACCACGACCGGTCGTACCCGCCGGAGCTCGAGGCCGAGGTGTCGGCGGCGCTGGACTATGTGGGGAAGCTCACCGGCAAGGTGTTCGGCGATCCCTCGAACCCGCTCCTCGTTTCCGTCCGGTCCGGCGCCCGCGCCTCCATGCCGGGCATGATGGACACGGTGCTGAACCTCGGCCTGAACGACACGACCGTGGAGGCGGTCGCTCGCTCCGCCAACGACCGGCGCTTCGCCTATGACAGCTACCGCCGCTTCATCACGATGTACTCGGACGTGGTGCTCGGGGTTGAGCATCATTCCTTCGAGGAGGCGCTCGACCTCTACAAGGACCGCAAGGGCTATTCGCTCGACACCGACCTCGACGCCGACGACTGGGTCCAGCTGATCGCCCGCTACAAGCAGATCGTCGTGAGCGAGCTCGGCAGGCCCTTTCCGCAGGATCCGCACGAGCAGCTCTGGGGTGCGATCGGGGCCGTGTTCGGGTCCTGGATGAATGCCCGCGCCATCAAATACCGCGAGCTGAACGCGATCCCGGCCTCCTGGGGCACGGCCGTGAACATCCAGGCCATGGTGTTCGGCAACATGGGCGACACCTCCGCGACCGGCGTCGCCTTCACCCGCAACCCCTCCACGGGCGAGCGCGCGCTGTACGGCGAGTTCCTGATCAACGCGCAAGGCGAGGACGTGGTCGCCGGCATCCGCACGCCCCAGGACATCACGGAAGCGGCCAAGCTGGCTGCAGGCTCGACCAAGCCCTCCATGGAGGCCGCGATGCCCGAGGCCTATGCGGAGCTCGTCCGCATCTACGGCATCCTCGAGCGCCATTACCGCGACATGCAGGACATGGAGTTCACGGTCGAGAAGGGGAAGCTCTGGATGCTCCAGACGCGGGGCGGCAAGCGCACCGCGAAGGCCGCGCTCCGCATCGCCGTGGACCTCGCGGCGGAAGGGCTGATCACCAAGGAGGAGGCCGTGAACCGGATCGAGCCGGCCTCGCTCGACCAGCTCCTGCACCCGACCATCGATCCGAGCGCCGAGCGCAAGGTGCTGGCCACGGGGCTGCCGGCCTCGCCGGGCGCCGCATCGGGCGAGGTCGTGTTCTCGTCGGAGGCGGCCGAAACGGCCAGGAAGGCCGGCCGCAAGGTGATCCTGGTCAGGATCGAGACCTCGCCGGAGGACATCCACGGCATGCATGCGGCCGAGGGCATCCTGACAACCCGGGGCGGGATGACCTCCCATGCGGCCGTCGTGGCCCGGGGCATGGGCAAGCCCTGCGTGTCGGGGGCCGGCTCGATCCGGGTGGACTACGCCAGGCAGACCTTCTCGATCGGCGGCACCACCGTGAAGGCCGGCGAGGTCGTGACCATCGACGGGGGCACGGGCGAGGTTCTGCATGGCTCGGTGCGGATGCGCCAGCCGGAGCTGTCGGGCGAGTTCGCGACCCTGATGGAATGGGCGGACGCGGCCCGCACCATGAAGGTCCGCACCAATGCGGACACGCCCCGGGACGCCGAAACGGCGCGGAAATACGGGGCGGAAGGCATCGGGCTGTGCCGGACGGAGCACATGTTCTTCGAGGGCGACCGCATCGTCGCCGTGCGCGAGATGATCCTGGCGGACGACGAGGCGGGCCGGCGGGCCGCCCTCGCCAAGCTGCTGCCCTACCAGCGCGGCGACTTCGTCGCCCTGTTCACCATCATGAAGGGCCTGCCGGTGACGATCCGGCTGCTCGATCCTCCGCTGCACGAGTTCCTGCCGCACACGGACAAGGAGATCGAGGAGGTCGCGGCCCAGACCGGCGTCTCGACCGAGAAGCTGAAGCGCCGCGCGACGGAGCTGCACGAGTTCAACCCCATGCTCGGCTTCCGGGGCTGCAGGCTGGCGATCGCCTACCCGGAGATCGCCGAGATGCAGGCCCGCGCCGTCTTCGAGGCGGCGCTGGAGGCCGGCGCCCAGACCGGCGAGGCCGTGGTGCCCGAGATCATGGTGCCGCTGATCGTGACCAAAACTGAGTTCGACATCGTCAAGGCCCGCATCGACGCCATGGCGCAGGCCGTGTCGGCGGAAACCGGCAAGACGCTCGCGTATCAGGTCGGCACGATGATCGAGCTCCCGCGGGCCTGCCTGATGGCCGGGGAGATCGCGCAGACGGCGGAGTTCTTCTCCTTCGGCACCAACGACCTCACGCAAACGGCGCTCGGCATCTCACGGGACGACGCGGCGACCTTCCTCGGCCCCTACACGGCGAAGGGCATCCTGCCGGCCGACCCCTTCGTCACCATCGACCAGGAGGGCGTCGGCGAACTCGTCCGCATGGGCGTGGAGCGGGGCAGGGCGGTGCGGCCGGACCTGAAGCTGGGCATCTGCGGCGAGCATGGCGGCGATCCGGCCTCCGTGCGCTTCTGCAACGAGGTCGGCCTGGATTACGTGTCGTGCTCGCCCTACCGGGTGCCGATCGCCCGCCTCGCCGCCGCCCAGGCGGCGATCGGCGGCAAGGTCGCAAGCTCGGCCTGAGCCGGCGGGATGCGGCTGGATCACGTCACGATCCTGACGAACGACGTCGCCGCGAGCAGCGCGTTCTTGCGCGACGCGCTCGGCCTCGAGCCGGGGCCGCGGCCGCCCTTCTCGTTCGACGGCGCCTGGCTTTATGCCGGCGCCACGGCGCTGGTGCACCTGAAGGCGCCGAACCGCCTGCCCGCCGACGCGGAAGGGCCGCTGGAGCACGTCGCCTTCAGGACGGAGGATTTCGACCGGGCGGTCGGCCGGCTGGACGCCCTGGGGATCGAACGCCGTCTCGGCCGCCTCCCGGACGGCTCGCTGCGCCAGTGCTTCTTTCGGGAGCCGAACGGAGCCCTGATCGAGATCACCGGCCCGTGACGTAAGCCGGCTCCGCCGCGCTCGGCAGGAGGCAGAAAACCCGGATCAGGCTCCGGCTTTCGGGGCGACCGGGCCGGGGCCGCGCGATCAGATCGCGAAGCGCTCGCGGATGTAGTTCTCGAGGTAGGCGAGGTCCTCCTTGGACTCCAGCGCCCGGGTTTCGGCGGCGAAGATGCGCTCGTTGGCCTCCTTCAGCAGGGCCTCCACCTCGGCCAACTGGTCGCTGGCGTGCTGCTCGGCCGCGACGGCGCGCTCTTCCTGGCGACGGGCCAGCTCGCGCGCGGCCCGGATTTGGACGTCGGCGTCGGCCAGTTTTTCGGCGGCGCGTTCCGTGACCGCGTTCAGCCGCTCCTCGGCGGCACGGGCGCGCTCCTGGAGGGCCTGGATCTGCTGCTCGGCGGCGTTGAGCTGCTCGGCCGTGCGCTCGGCGAGGACGCGCGCCTGCTCCTCGGCCTGGAACGCCCGGTCCTGGGCATCCTTGATCAGGTCCGCAGCCTTGACCACCGCGTCGAGTGCGGCGGAGAGCTCCGGCTTCTGCTGCGGCCCGGCGCCGGGGAACCGCTCCTTGTGGAAGCTGGGCCGAACCACGTTTTCCACGACGGGCTGCACCACGGGGCGCCGTGTCTGTGGCACGGAGAGCTGCTTCAGCTGGTCACTGAGCTCGTCGGTCCAGAGGCTCTTCAGTGCGTGCTGCATTTTCTCGCCTTGAGCGCGCCCGCGCAAACGCGGACGCCCGTGTTCGGAGCGCGTGACTAAACATGGTTAACCAGAGGTTTTACGCGGGTCTTAACGCGGGCGCGACGAGAGCTGTTCTGGAACTCTACGCGAATCTCTTGCACCGACCCGTGGTCAGCGAATCGTATTCGCGGCCGTGCGTCAATGTGGCGGTTTCTTGTTACCCACGGAATCGATTGTCCGGACCGATTTAAGGCCCTGTCAACCAAGCGGCTCTAGAAAGTCGAGAAGGCCCGGACGTGAGGTTGACGTGGAACTAGTTCTGATCATCGCGGCAGCCGGCGGCCTGCTCGGCTGTTTCGGCACCGTTGCCCGCCTCGACGTGAGCAAGGGGGCCGACAGGGACAAGCGCCGGCCGATAAGCCGCTGCGCGGTGCGCTGAGCACCCTCTAGTCGAACACGATGCGGGGCGCCTGTCGCGCGCCGCTGTCGCGCGACAGGCGCGTCCACAGAGCCGCGGCGATCTCTCCGAAGATCTTTGCATGCGGCCCATCCGGCCGGGTCGCCACGACGGGCCGGCCCGCATCCGAGGTTTCCCGGATCTCCATCACGAGCGGGACCTCTCCCAGGAACGGGACGCCCAGGCGCTCGGCCTCGTGCCTCGCGCCGCCATGGCCGAAGATCGGGGTGGCCGTGCCGCAATGGGGGCACACGAAGGTCGCCATGTTCTCCACGACCCCGAGGATCGGCACCTCGACCTTCTGAAACATCGACACGCCGCGCCGCGCATCGATCAGCGCCAAGTCCTGCGGCGTCGACACGATCACGGCCCCGGCGAGCGGCGTCGCCTGGGCCATCGTCAGCTGCGCATCGCCGGTGCCGGGCGGCATGTCCACGATCAGGACGTCGAGCTCGCCCCAGGCCACCTCGCGCAGAAGCTGCGTGATGGCGGACATGACCATCGGCCCCCGCCAGATCATGGCCGAGCCCTCCTCGACCAGGAACCCGATCGACATCACCTTGACGCCGTAGCCGTCGAGCGGCTCGAGCATCCGCTCGCCCACGAGGCGCGGCTTGCCCACGAGGCCGAACAGCTTCGGCGCGGATGGGCCGTAGATGTCGGCATCGAGGAGGCCGACCCGCAGCCCTTGCGCTTTCAGGGCCAGCGCCAGGTTGCAGGACAGGGTCGACTTCCCGACGCCGCCCTTGCCGGACGCCACCGCGACCACGTGACGGATGCCCGGCAGGGCCTGCGGCTTCGGCTGCGGCGGGGCACGACGGGGGGCGGCCGGGGCGGCGGCCCCCGCGGCGGACGGGGAGGGCCGGTTCGCCGCGGCCGGCCGGTCGGCCGTCAGGCTGACGAAAACGGACGTGGCGCCGGGCAGCGACTTCACGGCCCGCTCGGCCGCCATGCGGGTCGGCTCGAGCGCGGCGGCCTGCGTCGGGTCGGCGGCGATCGCAAACGAGATCCGCCCGGACGGATCGATGGCGATCTCGGACAAACGGCCGCTGCCCGACAGCGGCGTGCCCGAGATGGTGACGGCGTCCAGCGCCCGAATGACGTCGTCCCGCGTGATGGCCACGGTGTCTCCCCGATGTGCCGTCCGGTCTAGGGCATCGCGGCGCCCCGATGAAGGGTCGAGCGCACGGCCGCGTGATGAACGAAGCGGAAACCAAGTCGCGTCTGCGCCGTTCCCCATCCGACGCAGGATGTCCGTCCGGCCAGGCGGGACGCGGGCAGGCCCGACACGCTCCGGCTCAGGCGGCCGGACCACAGGAGAGGACGATGGCGCACGACCATACGCACCACGAAGGCGCGGCCAAGCTTTACAAGATGATCGAGGGCGTGAAGGTCGCGATGATGACCACCGTCGAGCCCGACGGCACGCTCCACAGCCGACCCATGTGGAACCACAGCTCGGACGAATCCGGCGACCTCTGGTTCTTCACCCGCGCCCGGACGCCCAAGGTGGGCGAATTGCAGCGCGAGTCCGAGGTGAACCTCGCCTATTCGGATCCGTCCGGCCAGGACTACGTCTCGGTATCCGGCAAGGCCGAGATCGTCCGGGACAAGGCCAAGGTGAAGGAGCTCTGGAGCGAGGGGCTGCGGACCTGGTTCCCGAACGGCCCGGACGATCCCGACATCGCCCTGATCCGGGTCCATCCCTCGGGCGGCGAGTACTGGGACGGACCGTCCCGGACGGTGCTGCAGCTCTACGGTTACGCGAAGGCGCGGCTCACGGGCGAGCCCCCGAACGAGCTGTCCGACAACAAGAAGGTCAGCCTCACCGCCTGACCGGCCGGCGTTCTTGACACGTCGCGACCCGTCTGCGCCAAGCTCGACCCTGGCCTGGCGTAATCGGGCGCGACGGGGTTCCCGCGATGGTCGACATCGCCACGCGTGTCTACAACCACAGCTGGAAGATCGACCCGATCGTCCGCTCGGTTCTGGACACCGACTTCTACAAGCTGCTGATGGCGCAGACGATTTTCCGGCGCCACCGGGACGTCCAGGTCACCTTCGGCATCAAGAACCGCACGAAGCGCGTGCGCCTTGCCGAGTACATCGACATGGGCGAACTGCGCGAGCAGCTCGACCACGTGCGCAGCCTATCGCTGTCGCGCGGCGAGTCCACCTGGCTCCGGGGCAACACCTTCTACGGCCGCCGGCAGATGTTCTCGCCGGACTTCCTCGCCTGGCTCGAGACGTTCCGGTACCCGGAATACGAGCTCGAGCGCATCGACGGCCAATACGAGCTCACCTTCCACGGGCCCTGGATCGAGACCACGATGTGGGAGATCCCATGCCTCGCCATCCTGAACGAGCTTCGCTCGAAGGGTGTCACGAAGGGCATGGGCAAGTTCGAGCTCGAGGTCCTGTACGCCCGCGCGATGACCCGGGTGTGGGAGAAGATCCAGCGGCTCAAGGCGCTGCCGGGGCTGTCGATCTCCGATTTCGGAACGCGGCGCCGCCACGGCTTCCTGTGGCAGGACTGGTGCGTGCAAGCCATGCTGGAAGGGCTCGGCCCGGCGTTCCTCGGCACCTCGAACTGCCTCATCGCCCTTCGCCGCGAGGTGGAGGCGATCGGCACCAACGCGCACGAGCTGCCGATGGTCTATGCGGCTCTCAAGAACAGCGACGAGGAGGCCCTCGACGCACCCTACGAGGTGCTGGCGGACTGGCAGGAGGACTATCAGGGCAACCTGCTCGTGATCCTGCCCGACACCTACGGCACCACCCGCTTTCTCGAGAACGCCCCCGATTGGGTGTCGTCCTGGACCGGCATCCGGGTGGATTCCAAGGATCCGTTCGAGGGCGGTGAGGAGGCGATCGACTGGTGGGTCGCCCGGGGCGAGGACCCGATGACGAAGCTCGTCATCTTCTCGGACGGGCTCGACATCGAGATCATCGAGCGCCTGCACCGCCACTTCCACGGCCGGGTCAGGATTGGCTACGGCTGGGGGACGCTGCTGACGAACGACTTCCGGGGGCTGGTGCCCGGGGGACAGCTCGACCCGATCTCCATCGTCTGCAAGGTCATCTCGGCCGACGGCCGCCCGACCGTGAAGCTCTCCGACAATCCGACCAAGGCCGTGGGACCGCGCTCCGAGGTGGAGCGCTACCGCCGCTTGTTCAACGCGGCCGAGCGCGAGGCGCTACCCGTGCTGGTGTGACCGCGGCCCGCTCCGGGCTGGTTCAGCGCGACAGGTCGGGTCCGACCACGCCCGCCTCGACGCCCAGGGTCAGACGATCGGTCACGGCCCATTCCACCCCGACCCGCGCGTCCGGCCGGATCGCGATGGTCTCGCGCGCGAAGGGCTGCGACAACGGTGTCGCCCCGAACCGCAGCGTCTCGTGCACGGCGAGGCCGCCCGCCTTGGCATAGAGCAGCACGTCGGGTGTGAGCAGCGTGCCGACCTTCACCTGCAGCGCGCCTGCGAAGTCGCGCGAATAGGCCAGGCGCCCGAAGGTGGGCGTCGCGCCGCCACCGATCACGGACAGGTAGTCGAACCCGCCCGTGACCCCGTAGACCAGCCGGCCGTCCTGCCACATTCGCCCGCCCTCGAACCCCACGGTCGGGCCGCCATAGCTGCCGAACCGCTTCGACGAGGAGACCTCGAACCCGGTCGACATGCGGGCATAGGCGCCGGCCCAGCGGCTCTCCTCGTCCGCCGCCGGTTGCGGCCAGGCGAAAACGGGGAGCGACCCCGGGCCCGTGGAGGCCGGACCGGCTTGTGCCGCAGCCGGATTCGCCCACGCGGCGAGGCCGGCGAGGATCAGGCAGCCCGTGACGCGGCGCGGCGGGTGGAGGCGTGCTGGTCTGGTCACCCGTGCAGGATACCGGACCTTGGCCCGTCGGGACAGCCCGCTCGGCCCGGTGGGGCCGGGCCGGGCGTCCGGGGCACGTGTCCGGGGCAGGGGGCTCGGCCCCGCATCCCGGTTGCCTGGACCGGCGAGCCGGGCCGCGGCAGAACGGGCCGTCAGCGCGCGAGGGAGC
>JAQGJJ010000189.1 GCA_028290695.1 Enterovirga sp.
GCCCGGACTAAGCGGCTCCCGCTGCTCGGCCGCCTACGAAGCGGCCGCGCCCGTAGCGCGCGCGCTTCGGAACGGGGCTCGGTTCTCGTGCGCGGTCTCACCGGGGTCGCTCTCCCCCGACGACGGCGTGGCGGCCTCGCGGTGCCTGCTCCGGTCTCCGTCTGCACCCTCGGTCTGGTCGTGGAACAGGATGGTGCGGGTCGGGAACGGAAGATCGATTCCGGCCTCGGTGAGAGCGTTCTTCAGCGCGCCCACGACGTCGCCGCGCGCCGCGACGACCTGATTGCGGATCGACTTGCTCCACCAGCGCACCCGGATGGTGACGCTCGATTCGTCGATGCTCCAGGGAATGGCCTCCGGTGCGGGGCTCTTCTCGACGTGCGGCAGGTCGGTGAGGGCGGCCAGGATGACCTCGCGCGCATTCTGGAGATCGTCACCGTAGCCGATCCCGAGGTCGATCTCGCTTCTGCGGGTCGGGTACGCCGTGTTGACGATCACCGAGCGCGTGTAGACGTCGCTGTTCGGGATGACGACGCGGCGGCCGTCATAGGTCTTGATGAGCGTGGCCCGGGCTTCGATGTGCTCGACCGTGCCCTCGTACTTCTCCACCACGATCTGGTCGCCGCGCCGGAACGGCTGACGCACCAGGATGAGGAACCCGGCGAACCAGTTCTGCAGGATGTCCTTGAAGGCGAAGCCAATCGCGACCGATCCGATGCCGAGCGTCGCCAGTGCGTCGGACGGCTTGATCGACGGAAAGATGATCGTGGCCACGACGAGCAGCCCCAACCCGACCAGCCCCCACCAGGCGAAGCCGCCCATGAGCTGGCCGAGGTCCTCGCGGTCGTTCCGACGGACGATCGACCGGACGGTGCGGCGCGCCACCCAGGCCGCTCCCAGGAAGCCCGCCATGACCACGGCCGCGATCGCAAGGTTCGGGAGAAGCCAGAAGAACCCGGCGACGATGCTGTCCGTCTTGATGGCGCTGAGGTCGGCTGGGTTTGGCACGGAAACTCCGGGTCGCGGAGAAACGGATGACCTCCGTCAAACGTTCCTGCGTGGAACCGCTCGAAGGCGCTCGCGAGGCGGGCGCCGAGGAACCGCAAGGACCCACACGCCGATGGACAGCTATGAGATCCTGAACCGCTTCGACCGGCAGGCCGACGGCACCTGGATCTGCCGGGAGCCGGTCACCGTCGAAACCATCCACGGACCGGTTCCGGTCGAGCCCGGCATGGCCTTCACGTACGGCGAGAAGATCGACGACGTCGATCTGGCGGAGCTGCTCGAGCGGCTCGGCGCGCAGCACGGGTCCTGACGCCGCCCGCGTCATCTCGGGCTTGTAGAGCGGCGCGGGGAGGAGCACATTGCGGACATCCGAGGGGTGCCCTTGCGGGCTGAGACGGCAATCCGCCGAACCCTTTGAACCTGATCCGACTCGCATCGGCGGAGGGACGGAGATGCCGCACACCACGAGAGCCGCCGCGCGCCGGTCGGGACAGAGCCGATGAGCGAGCCCGTTGCGGTCGTGGGAGCCGGAATTGCCGGCTCCTGGGCCGCCCTTCTTCTGGCCGAGGCCGGCCACCCCGTCGTCCTCCATGAGCGTTCCGGGGCAGCCGTGGATCGCGGCACGAGCCACTGGGCGGGCGGCATGCTGGCGCCCGATTGCGAGAGCGACGGCGCGGAGCCGGCGGTTGTGCGACTCGGCCGGCGCTCCCTCGCGCTCTGGCGAGCGCATTTTCCCGAGACCCCCCTCAACGGTTCGCTCGTGGTGAGCCATCCCCGGGACCGCGCCGATCTCGAGCGCGTGGCGCGCCAGACCGTCGGGCACGAACGGGTCGGCGCTCGTCGCATCGCCGAGATCGAGCCCGCTCTGGAGGGACGCTTCGCGGAAGGGCTGTTCTTCCCCGACGAGGGCCATGTCGAGCCTCGCCTCGCCCTGCAGGCGCTACACGGACGGGCGCGCGAGCTCGGGGCGGAGATTCGTCTCGGCTCGGCGGTCGTGCCCGAGGAGCTCGCCGGCACGGTCGTCGATTGCCGCGGGCTGGCCGCACGCGGGTCCATGCCGGAGCTGCGGGGCGTGAAAGGCGAAACGGTTCTGGTCGAGACCGCCGAGGTGCGGTTCGAACGGCCGGTGCGCCTGATGCACCCGCGCTGGCCGATCTACGTCATCCCCCGGGCCGGGAACCGCTTCCTGATCGGGGCGAGCTCCATCGAGAGCGAGGAGAGCTCCGGGGTAACCCTCCGGTCGGCGCTGGAGCTGATGACCGCCGCCTACACGCTTCACCCGGCCTTCGGCGAGGCGCGGATCGTCGAGTTCGGCACGGCCCTTCGGCCCGCCTTTCCGGACAACATGCCCCGCATCGACATCAAGGGACGGTTGATCGCCGTGAACGGCCTCTACCGGCACGGCTTCCTGATCGCCCCCGCGCTCGGCGAGCTCGTGGCGAGCTATGTCGGCCGGGGTGCGCGCGACAACGAGGTCATGCGGTGGTCCTGATCGTGAACGGAGAGCGCCAGGAGGTCGAGGCGACGGACGTCGCCACGCTGCTCCGGGACCTGGGCTTCGACGGCAGCTTCTATGCGGTCGCCGTGAACCAAGAGGTTGTGCGGCGCGCGCGCTGGGGCGAGATCCGGCTGGCCGAAGGCGACAGCGTCGAGATACTGACACCGCGGCAGGGCGGATAGCAGAGAGCCATGGATCTATACGGCCAGAGTGTTTCCTCCCGTCTCCTGATCGGCACCGCGCTGTACCCGTCGCCGGCCGTGATGGAAGGCGCCCTGAAGGCGTCGGGCTCCGGCATCGTGACGGTGTCGCTGCGGCGCGAGGCGGCGGGCGGACGTGCCGGCGACTCGTTCTGGCGGATCATCCAGTCGCTTGGCGCGAAGGTTCTGCCGAACACGGCCGGCTGCCGCACGGTGAAGGAGGCCGTCACGACGGCCGAGCTCGCGCGCGAGCTGTTCGGCACGCCCTGGATCAAGCTCGAGGTGATCGGCGACGACGAGACGCTGCAGCCCGACGTGGTCGCCCTCGTCGAGGCCGCCGCAACCCTGATCCGGCACGGGTTCGAGGTGTTTCCCTACACGACGGAGGACGTCACCGTCGCCACGCGGCTGGTGGAGGCCGGGTGTCGCGTCGTGATGCCCTGGGCCTCGCCGATCGGCAGCGGCCAGGGCATCGTGAACCGGAACGCGCTGCGGACCCTGCGGGCGCGGCTGCCGGACGTGACGCTCATCGTCGATGCCGGGCTCGGGGCCCCTTCGCACGCCGCGGAGGCGATGGAGCTCGGCTACGACGGCGTGCTGCTCAACACCGCCATCGCGAAAGCCAACGATCCGGTCGGCATGGCCCGTGCCTTCGCCCTTGCGGTCGAGGCCGGCCGCGCCGGCTACGAAGCCGGGCTCATGCCACCGCGCGACTTCGCGTCCCCCTCGACCCCGGTGGTCGGCACGCCGTTCTGGCACGCGGCCGGATGAATTCCATGCGCCCCTATCCGGACCGGTTCTACCCGGTCGTCGACAGCCTCGCCTGGATACGCCGGTTGGTCGCGCTGGGCGTCGGAACGGTGCAGATCCGGGCCAAGGACCTCGGGCACGAGAGCGCCGTCGCACTGGTGGCCGAGGCGCTCGCGATCACCCGCGGCTCCGCAACCCGCCTCGTGGTCAACGATTACTGGCGCGCCGCGATCGCGGCCGGGGCGGACCATGTCCATCTCGGCCAGGAGGACCTCGCCGAGGCGGATGTCGACGCCATCCGGGCAGCCGGTCTCACGCTCGGGGTATCCACGCACGACGAGGCGGAACTCGAGACGGCGCTGGCCCACAGGCCGGACTACATCGCGCTCGGGCCGATCTATCCGACGACCCTCAAGGCGATGCGGTTCGCCCCGCAGGGACTCGACCGGATCGGCGACTGGAAGCGACGGCTGGACGGCATTCCGCTGGTCGGGATCGGCGGCATCACGCTCGAGCGCGGGCCCGGGGTGTTCGCGGCCGGGGCGGACACGATCGCGGTGGTGAGCGACGTGACGCAGAACGCCGATCCCGAGGGGCGCGTGCGCGCCTGGCTCGACCTCGCCGGGGCGCCGCTCCCGGCCTGACCCGGTCGGCTACTCGACCACCTTCGGAACGAGAAAGAAGCCGTCCTCGGTCGCCGGCGCGTTGGCCAGGATCGCCGCGGCGTCGCCGCCGTCCGTGACGACGTCCTCGCGCATCTTCATGGCCATCGGGGTCACCGAGCTCATCGGCTCAACGCCCTCGACGTCGACCTCGTTCAGCTCTTCGACGAAGGCCAAGATGGCGTTCAGCTCGTCCTGCATCTGCGGAACGTCCGCCTCGTCCAGCCTGATGCGGGCGAGATGCGCGATCCGGCGGACGGTCGCTTGATCGACCGACATGAAACCCTCGAGAGAAAAGGAGATGGCGCCGCTATAGCACCGGGCGGCGGCGCCCGACAACGCGGGCGGTCAGGTCACGACCGATCGGACGCTCGAGGATTCCGGCACGACGATGACCTTCTGCAGCCCGTGCACCCGGCCGCTCCAGAATGCCCCGACAACCGTTGCGGCCAGGATGGCGAGAAAGAACAGATCCCGCCACACCGACCGGTTCTCCGACGAAGCGACGTTGTCGTTCGCCGACCGGCCGGGGCCGCGCCGCGCCGCGGACGGGACGCTGGCGCGCCCCGCTCCCGATGTCCGGCCGATGGAAACGAACGCCGCCTGCGGCACGCGGCGCGCCACCACGGGATTCAGCACGGCCACGAGATGAGTGGGCGTTTCGGGAAAGCTCAGCACCCGGGCCGAGCCGGACACGGCAAGGCTCCGCGTCGACTCTGCGCCCGGCCGTGGCAGACGGCCGAGCGTCCGGTCGAGATCGATCTCCTGCCAGCCGGTGGCGGGAACGTCGCGCTCGATCACCGCGAACTGGCGGGATCCGTCCTCGGGATGGTCCTGCCCAGGCATGGCACGCCTCGAAGAAGTAAACGAAAGGTAAACCTCTTATGCCATCCTGCCCGCGCCCGAGTCATCTTGCCTTGGGGACGATCCGCCCAAAGGGTTAACGCGGGTCCGCTCCGACCGTCGCGGCGGTGCCGACATTCAGGGTCAGCACCTGCACCCCGCTTCCCTCCATGGCGGCCACGAACGCGTCGGCGTTCGGCGCGATGATCGGAAAGGAGCCGTAATGGCAGGGGATGACGAGCTGCGGCTTGAAATAGCGCTTCACAGCGTAGGCGGCGCCGTCCGCGCCCATCGTGAAGCGGTCGCCGACCGGGACGATGAGCACGTCAGGCCGATGCATGTCCTGGATGATCTCCATCTCGCAGAACACGTCCGTGTCGCCCATGTGATAGACGGTCGGCTCGCCCGGAGCCTTGACGATGATGCCGTTCGGATTGCCGAGGGACGTGAAGACGTCACCGTCGATCATCGTCGAGCTGTGGTCGGCCCGCACCATGGTGACCGTGAAGCCGTCCTGGTCCGTGGTTCCGCCCGAGTTCATCGGGTCGATGGCCTTCACGCCGCGATTGGCCAGCCACAGGCAGACCTCGTAATTCGACACGACCTTGGCGCCGGTTCTCTCGGCTATAGCCACCGTGTCGCCGATGTGATCGGCGTGCCCGTGCGTGACGATGATGTGGGTGGCGCCCTCCCCGGCCTTGACCGGGTCGCCGGAGAAGCCGGGATTGCCCGTCAGGAACGGGTCGATCAACACGACCTTGTTTGCGAATTCGAGCCTGAAGGCGGAATGACCGTGCCACGTGATCTTCATGGAGCGTCTCCTCGTTATCCCGGGGCCTCCCTTAGCCGCCTTCCGTGGAGCCCGAAACCCAGGGCGGCGGCGCCTCCGTCCGGCGGGGTTGCGGCGTGATCCCCCTCAGCGAGGAGATCGCCGCGCTCGCAGCGCTGCCACGGGGCAAGCGGCTGATGGGATTCGACCTCGGCACGAAGACCATCGGGCTTGCGGTCTCGGACGTGGACCGGCGCTTCGCCTCGCCGCTCGAAACCGTCCCCCGCACCAAGCTCACCAAGGACGTGGCCCGGATCCAGGTTCACCTGGACCACCTCGGGGTCGGTGGTCTCGTGTTCGGGCTGCCGATCAACATGGACGGCAGCGAGGGCCCGCGCGCGCAGGCGACGCGCGCCTTTGTGCGCCACTTCGTTCGGCTGGCCCCGTTGCCGTTCGCGTTCTGGGACGAGCGCCTGTCCACCGCCGCCGTCGACCGCGCGATGATCTCAGCCGACATGTCACGGGCCCGACGCGCGGAGGCAGTCGACCGCGCGGCCGCCGCCTACATCCTGCAGGGGGTCCTCGACCGGATCTCCATTGCCTCGGATCATTGACACAACTTGCGATATCTTATCTCTTTACGTGATCGGTTAAGTTGTGTTGTGACGAGATGGCGAGAGATCAGGTTTCAGAGATGACCCGCACAGCGACGCCGCCGGACAACTCCGCGGTAACCGAGCAGGTGGCCCCTCATCCCTACAGCGCCGCTTCCTATATCGCGGACATCACGACGGAGCTCGCCGGCATTGCCAGGCGCTCCCAGCTCGACGTGCTCGCGTATCTTCTCGACATCGCCCAGCTCGAGGCCACGAAGAGCGCTCGGCGCCTCGCGGCGGAGCGCCGGAGCCGCTGAGGCGGGGCCCGAGGGTCAGCCCTGGAGCGAGACCGTGTTGCCCGGGTGGCGCAGGATCGCGCCGGCGAGTTCGAGCTCGACAAGCGCGAGCTGTACGACCCGCACCGGCAAAGCCGCCTGGCGGGCAAGATCGTCGATCGCGACCGGCGCGGCCGACAGGAGCGCGAGAACGAGGTCGCGGTCGCTTGCCGGGCGCGCAGGCTCCTCCTCGCCCTCCCGCAGATCCGCCACGGGTGCCGGGCCGGCGCCGAACAGGTCGAGTTCCTCCCACAGCTCGTCGCCCGTATAGGCCGGCCCTGGCTCTCGCGCGGCGTTGTCCTGGAGCGCCCCGGCGGCGGGAAGCCGCTCGGGGTCGGCCAGAAGGGGCGCGAGCACGGACAGGACGTGCTCCACATCTGAGCACAGGATCGCGCCGCCGCGGATCAGGTCGTTCGTCCCCTCCGCGCGGGGGTCGAGCGGAGAGCCCGGAACCGCGAACACCTCGCGGCCCTGCTCCAGCGCGAAGCGGGCGGTGATCAGCGAGCCCGACCGGCGGGCAGCCTCGACCACGACGACGCCATAGGACAGCCCCGACACGATGCGGTTCCGGCGCGGAAAATCGCGCCCGCGGGGCTCCCATCCGATCGGCATCTCGGAGATCGCGGCCCCGCCGCCGCCGACGATGCTCTCCAGCAGCGCCTCGTGCTCGCTCGGGTAGATGCGGTCGTGCCCACCGGCCAGAACCGCAACCGTGCCGGTTGCGAGCGCACCGCGATGGGCCCGCGCGTCGATGCCGCGCGCCAGCCCGGATACGACGACGTATCCGGCGCGGCCGAGCTCGGCCGAAAGGCGCTCCGCGAATGTCGAGCCGAGCGCGGAGGCGTTGCGGGATCCGACAATGGCGACGGTCGGACGGGCGGAGATCTCGACCGAGCCGCGGACCGCGATCAGCGGGGGGGACGTGTCGGTCGCAAGCAGCGGGCGAGGATACCCTGCCTCGCCCTGCGCGACGAAGCGCCCGCCGAGGCGCGCAAGGGCCGCGATCTCCCGCTCCGCCTCCGCCCGGCTCGCGATCCTGAGCGCGCCGCGTCCGGCCCGGCGGGCCACGTCCGGGAGCGATTCAAGCGCGGCCCTGGCCCCGCCGAACTGGTTCACCAGCGCCCGGAACGTGCGCGGACCGATCCGCTCGCTGCGGATCAGGCGGAGCCAGTCGAGCCGCTGCTCGTCGGAGAGGCCCGGGGCGCTCATCCGGTCCGGCCGATCCGTCCCTCTGTCCCGGCGACGAGTCGCGCGATGTTGGGGGTGTGCTTCGCCCACAGGATCACCGTGAGGAGCGACATCACGCATGCGATCTGCCACTCCTGGAGAAGCCAGAGTACGAACGGCGTCAGCACGGAGGCGACAAGCGCCGAGAGCGACGAGTAGCGGCTCGCAGCCGCCACCGCGATCCAGAGTGCCGCAAAGGCGAGCCCCGCCCGCCAGTCCAGTGCGATCAGGCAGCCGATATAGGTCGCGACGCCCTTTCCGCCCCTGAAGCCGAGCCATGCCGGGAAGGTGTGCCCCAGAAACGCGCCGACCGCCGCGGCCAGCGCGGCATCGGGTCCGAGGAACCGGGAGGCAACCAGGATCGCGGCCGTTGCCTTGAGCGCGTCCAGGAGCAGCGTCGCGGCCGCGAGCCCCTTGCGGCCGGTGCGCAGCACGTTGGTGGCGCCGATGTTGCCCGACCCGATGGCCCGGATGTCACCGAGGCCCGACGCCCGGGTCAGCAGGAGGCCGAACGGAACGGAGCCGAACAGGTAGCCGAGCAGGAGCCCGGCCAGGATGAGGAGCCATGGCGCGCTCACGATCCAACCTCCTGTTCGGCTGTGGCGATCTCGTGAACGATCCGGCCGGCCACGAGGGTCTTGAACACCCGCCCCTCGAGACGCGCCTCGTCGAACGGCGAGTTCTTGGAGCGGGAGCGGAGCCGGCGCTTGTTCAGCACGTAGGGGGCGTCCGGATCGAACAGGATCAGGTCCGCGGGCGCCCCGGCCGCGAGCCGGCCGCCCGGCAGGCCGAGCAGGTCCGCCGGCCGGGTCGACATCGCCCGCAGCAGGCCGGAAAGGCCGATGCGCCCATCGTGCACCAGACGGAGCGCCGCCGAGAGCAACGTTTCCAGCCCGACCGCGCCGTCCGCCGCCTCGGCGAAGGGCAGCCGCTTGGTTTCGACATCCTGCGGGTTGTGGTCGGACACGATCACGTCGACCACTCCGTCGCACAAGGCCGCGATCATCGCCTGCCGGTCGTCCTCGTGCCGAAGCGGCGGGGACAGCTTGCAGAAGGTCTTGTAGTCGCCGACGTCGTTCTCGTTCAGCGCAAGGTTGTTGATCGACACGCCGCAGGTCACCCCGAGGCCGCCCTCCCGTGCCCGGCGGACGATCTCGACCGAGTCCGCGCAGGAGATCATGCTGGCGTGATAGCGCCCGCCCGTGAGCCGCACGAGACGCAGGTCCCGTTCGAGGACGAGCGTTTCGGCCTCCCGCGGGATGCCGGCCAGCCCGAGCCGGGACGAGAGCTCGCCTTCGTTCATGACGCCGTCGCCCACGAGGCTCGCGTCCTGGAGGTGCGGCATGATGAGGGCATCGAGGTCGCGGGCATAGGTCAGGGCGCGCCGCATCACGGCCGCGGACGCGACCGTGCGGGCGCCGTCCGTGAACGCCACCGCTCCGGCCTCGCCGAGCAGCCCGATCTCGGTGATCTCGCGCCCGCCGAGGCCCTTGGTGAGGGCGGCGGCCGGCAGGATGTTCACGACCGCGGTGTCGCGCGCCCGCCGCAGCAGGAAGTCGACGATCGCAGGATCGTCCACGACCGGGTTC
>JAQGJJ010000242.1 GCA_028290695.1 Enterovirga sp.
CAGCCCCGGCGTGAACCGCGAGGGTGTTGAAGCCAGGACTGAGATCCACCATTCCGGCACCTGATCGTTAAGACGAACGAACCGTCCTCTTTAAGGGACGTCGGCTGCTCGTCAAGGTGGCGGAAAAACTGCCCAAAAGCAAAGAGCCCGGCTGGTGGGCCGGGCTCTCGTATTTGCCGTTGTGGCTTATTGCCGAGCGGGCGTCGTGGTCGGCGTCGTCGTCACCGCGGAGGCGCCGCCGGACGTCGTCCGGGTGTCGGAGTACCACTTGAACGCGGGAGCGTTCTGGAGGTCGGCCTTCGACATCTTGATCATGCCGTGATCCGGGTAGCCGTTAGCCGCAGCAGTGTCGGCAGGGTTCCGGGTTGCTGCGGTCGTGGCCATCGTCGAGGCCGTAGCCGTCGAACCCGTCGTCGCGGCGCCAGTCGCCGTCGAGCCGGTGGTGTCGGCTGCGGTGCCCGCCGGCCTGTTGGCAGGCGTCATGGCCGGCGAAGCGGCGGCGGCCGTCTGGTCCGTCGGCCGGGTCATCTTCCATTCGACCATCGAAAACGGAACTGCGACGTTCTTCTCGCCGATCCCGAGAAAGCCGCCGACGCCGATCACGATCGCCTTCGCGTTGCCGGTGGAATCAATGAGGATCTCGTTGATGTCGCCGACGCGCTGGTTGTCCGTGCCGTAGATGCCAAGGCCGACGAACTTGGACGCACGGAACTGATCGTGGCCCTGCTCGGTCAGGAACTGGCCCGTGCTGGCCGTTGAGGCCTGACCGGCAACGGAAGTCGTGGCCGCGGGGCTCGTCGTCGTGCTCGAGGTTTGCGCAAAGGCCGTACCGGCCAGCATGGTAGTGAGAACAAGCGCTGTCGTTGTTCTGATCATTGTCGTCTCCTTGGTTCGTGTGTGCCGCATTCGCCCGGGGCGGAGCGTCGCCTGCCCCTGGCGCCGAGTGAGCACGGAGGTAACGGCCGGGATGGCGGAAGGTTCGCGGCTTGGTCCCGGATCGCGCGATTTCCTCGCTTTCCGTTCAGCGCGGGGCGTTTGACGAGCCCGTGCTGGACATGCCGCTGCGGCCCTGTGCACCGGCGGAGGACTGGCCCGTCCCCGATGTGGCAGCGCCTCCGATACGGCCTGCGCCTGACGTGCTGACGGATGAGCCGGTGGTGGACGCCGTGTTGTCGGACGTGATGCTGCCGGTGCCGGCCGAGCTGCTCTGGGCGCCCGAAGCGGACGCCGCAGCGCCGGTCGAGGCTGAGCCGCTCTGCGCAGCCGCTGCACCTGCGAGCCCGGCTACCAGCATGGTGGATAGGAACAGGATGGGGATACGTTTGGACACGGTACTCTCCCGTTTCGTGGTCGACGGGGGAACGCCGGCGATCGCAGTGCCGTTCCTCATGACCGCCCTGAGTCGAGTGGCGCGGTCACGGCAATATCGTTACGGCAACTCTCCGCCTCAGGAGGTCGCGATCTGAGGTGATCGTGCAGCCCTCGACCCGCAGCGTCGTGAAATAAAGATCGGCGACGTTCCCGACGTTGTCGAAGTTGCGGCCTTCGGCGTCCCGGTCGATCAGCGTTGGATACGCGATGAGGCGATCTCCCGATGCGCAGGGGTCGTCGTAGAGGGTCTTCCCGGCAAGAAGCAGCCGCGGCGTATCCCAGGTGACAAGGTCGCGCGAGGAGGTCGCGTAGAACCCCGCCACGGGGAAAGTGTCGCCGCCTGCCGAGGCCTGGAACACCGCGATCCAGGCTCCTGTCGGGCGGTGGCGCACGACCGAGCCGACAGGGGCGGGGAACGGCCAGATGGTGCGGCACGTCGGCGTTCCGGGTGGTGCGCGATAGGGGTCGAGGAAGTGCGTCCGGAACCCGGTCCCGTCGAAGGCCCTCCAGCTGTCCGGCCGGTCCGGGCTCGTGGTCCGGAACAGGCAGGCGCCTCCGCTCTGCCCTGCCCACCCGGTGGTCGATGAGATGAAGAAGCGCTCGGGGCCCCGAGCGAAGATGTTTGACGGATTGAAGAATCCCCGATGACGTCCCTGCCCGACATCCTGTCGAAACGGAGCGGCGGCGACCACAGGGAGAGGTAGCTCGCGCTCGAAGCTCCGTCCTCCGTCCGGGGACGTCACAGCGACGAGGGTGTTGTACCAGCAGGCCAGATACGCCTTGAACCGGCAGCGGTCCGGATGGGTGTTTCCCTGGTACTCGTGATGCACCAGGGCATCGACCCGCCTTCCATCCTCGGTCCAGGTCGCCGCGATCCAGCTGGCATCGTCGTACGCGCTCGGATCGGCATTGCCCTTGGACGGCATGGTCGGCCGGCAATCGATGCTGAGCCGGTCGAAGCCGGGACCGCGCAGAGCGCGGTTCTTGGTGTGCAGGCCGAACATGACGATCTCGCCATCCACGTCCCGAAAGGCCCGCACGGGCGCATCGGGCACGTCGTCTCCGTCGCACGCGTCCCGCTTCGCCGAGAACACCGTCTCGAGGGCTCCAACCAAGGTGAGCGCGGCGACCGGCGGCTCGGCGGCATGTGCCTGCCCCGCCGCCAGCAGGAGCGCGGCGAGCGCGAGAAGCCGCGATCTTGAAGCTGCGACCATGTTCTCCTGCCCAACGAGCCGCGGCGAGCGACTCCCTGTTGAAGCGATGGTACCCTCCAGACTTTGATGAGCCGTTGCGGGGTCCTCGTGCTTATTCTGGTTGTCGGCCTTCTGCTCTTTCTCGGTGTCCATACATTTACAAACGCCCGGGGTGCCCGCGCGACACTCGTCGGCAAGCTGGGGGAGGGGCCCTACAAGGGGATCTATTCCGCGGTGTCGCTCGTCGGCATCGTCCTGATCTGGATCGGGTTCGGACGCTACCGGGCGGAAGGCTGGATCGACGTCTGGTATCCGCCCGTCTGGACACGGCACCTTGCGCTTACGCTCGTATGGGTGGCCTTCGTTTGTCTCGCCGCAGCCTATCTGCCGGGCCGGATCAAGCGGAGGCTGAAACACCCCATGCTGGCCGGCGTCAAAATCTGGGCGCTGTCTCACCTGCTCGCAAACGGGGATCTCGGGTCCATGCTGCTGTTCGGCACCATTCTGGCCTGGGCGGTGGTGGCCCGGATCGGGGTGAAGCGCCGCCGCGACGAGGTCCTCGAGCACGGGGGCCCCGCGATGGAGCCGGCTGGGTGGCGCAACGACGTCCTGGCGGTTGCAATCGGCACAGTCGCCTGGTTCGTTTTCGCCCGCTGGCTCCACCCAATCCTCATCGGCGTGCCTGTCTGGCCGGGTGCGTGATCCGGAGTGCGTGAGCGTACCGAGGCGAGTTTGCTGGTCCGACTCGACACGGTTCCGGTTAAGGTGCCGGTGACGGTCCCAGTGGTCCAACCGTCACCCTTGATCCCCGCCGGTCACGACCGGCGGGGTTTCTTTCGCTGAGGTTTCGTCGCCTCGCCTTCGCGCGGGCCCTGTGCTAGCCACTCGCCTTTCGGGCGACGCCCGCAGGATCGCCATGGATCAGTTCATTCGGGAAGTCGACGAGGAGTACCGCCGCGAGCAGATCGCGCAGATCTGGCGGCGTTTCGGGACCCTGATCGTTGTTGTCGCGATTCTCATCGTGGCCGGGGTCGGCGGCTGGCGTTACTGGGAGCACGTCGAGACACAGCGCTCGGAGACAGCGGCTTCGCGCTTCGATGCAGCCTTGGCGCTCTCTCGTGACGGAAAGACCGAAGACGCCGAGAAGGATCTCGGGGCCCTCGCCGCCGACGCACCGGCGGGGTACCGGCTCCTGGCCCGCTTCCGTCTCGCGGCCGAGACCGGGAAGCGTGATGCGGCGAACGGCGCCAAGGCCTACGATGCGCTCGCCGGCGATAGCTCCCTTGACGGAACGATGCAGGACCTCGCCCGGCTTCGGGCCGCGATGCTGCGGCTCCAAACGGACCCGCCGGCCGCGGATCGGGAGCTGGAACGGATTGCGACGCCGACCAACACTTGGCGTCATACCGCGCGTGAGATGCTCGGGCTGGCTGCCTTGAAGCGCGGCGATTCCGATGCCGCGAGCCGCTGGTTCGACCTGATCGCGCAGGATCGCGACGCTCCGGCGGGTCTGCGGGCCCGTCTCGAGGTTTATACCGCGCTCGCTGCGGGCGGCCCCGTCCAGGTTACGCAGTAGAGGCCGGCCGCGAGATGGGCACGGTCGCAATCATCGGCCGGCCGAACGTCGGCAAGTCGACACTCTTCAACCGCCTGGTCGGGCAGAAGCTCGCCCTCGTGGACGATCGCCCGGGCGTGACCCGCGATCGCCGCGAAGGGGAGGCGGAACTCGGCGGGCTGTCCTTCCGCATCATCGACACCGCCGGGTTGGAAGATGCTCAGCCCGGCACCCTGCCGGAGCGCATGCGCCGCCAGACGGAGGTGGCCATCGATGAGGCGGACCTCGTCTTGTTCCTGATCGACGCCCGCGCCGGCGTTCTTCCGGCCGACGAGATTTTCGCCGAGCTTGTGCGCCGTTCCGGAAAGCGCGTCGTTCTTCTTGCCAACAAGGCGGAAGCCAAAGGCGCGATGGCGGGCGCGTACGACGCGTTCTCTCTGGGCCTCGGAGATCCCGTACCGATCTCCGCCGAACACGGCGAGGGATTGGGAGACCTGTTCGACGCGATCGAGCCGATCCTGTCCGGGCTGCAAACCGACGACGCGGACGACGCCGGTAAGCCACTGAGGGTGGCGATTGTCGGACGGCCGAACGCCGGCAAGTCGACGCTCGTGAACCGCATGGTCGGCTCGGACCGTATGCTCACCGGTCCCGAGGCGGGAATCACCCGCGATACGATCTCGATCGATTGGGAGTGGCGCGACCGCCCCATCCGGCTCCACGACACCGCCGGGCTGCGCAAGCGCGCCCGGGTCGAGGACAAGCTCGAGAAGCTGTCTGTTGCGGACGCGCTTCGGGCGATTCGGTTCGCGGAGGTCGTGGTCGTGTTGCTTGACGCGACCATCCCGTTCGAGAAGCAGGATCTCTCCATCGTCGACCTGATCGAGCGTGAGGGGCGGGCCCTCGTGATCGGTCTCAACAAGTGGGATCTCGTGGCCGACCGGGCCGGCTTGTACAAGGAGCTGAAGATCGAGGCGGATCGTCTTTTGCCGCAGGTGCGAGGAACGGCGATCGTGCCGCTTTCCGGGCTTGCCGGTGACGGGATCGACCAGCTGATGACCGCGGTGGTCGAGGCGGCTGATGTGTGGAGCCGCCGCGTGTCGACGGCGCGCATCAACGACTGGCTCGCCGCCGCCTTATCGGCCCACCCGCCGCCTGCCGTGTCCGGCCGCCGCATAAAAATTCGGTACATGACCCAGGTGAAGGCGCGGCCGCCTCACTTCGCGCTGTTCGGCAACCAGTTGGATGCGCTCCCGAAATCCTACACGCGCTACCTGGTGAACGGCCTTCGCGAGAGCTTCGACCTTCCGGGTACGCCGATCAGGCTCTCTTTACGCGGCGGCAAGAACCCGTTTGACTCGAAGCGGGATTGAGGCGACGGGCCGGCAGGACGCCGACGGGGGTTGATCGTGGCGCTTTGCCAGGAACCGAGCCGGTGAAAGTGGGGTCAGGAGGCGGCATTGGGCGCGTCCGCGAGCTCTACGAGGGCTCCGGTCCCGCGGCCAGGCGCTTCCGCTTCGGTCTTGTTCTCTTCGACCTCGCCGTGTTCGCGTTCATCGTCGTGAGCGCATTTCTGCCGCGCTCGCTCGAGATCACGGCCGTCAGCGTCGTGATCGGCCTGACGATCCTCGCAGACGTCGCCGCGCGGGCCATGATCAGCCGTGAAAGGTGGCGAGGACTTCGCCACATCTCAACCTGGGCCGACCTTGCCGCGATGGTGGCATTTCTCGGCGCCGTTGCGGGGCGAGGTATCGGCTCCCTCCGGATCGTACGGACGCTCGCGTTTCTCCGTTCCGAGCCCATGAGCGTACAGCTCCGGCGAGATGTCCCACTCGTTCGGCGACACGAGGCCGTGGTGTTCGCCGGGCTCGACCTCCTCGCCTTCGTGTTCGTGATGACGGGCGTCATCTACGCCAACCAGCGCTTCGAGAACCCGGACATAGGGACGTACCTCGACGCCCTCTACTTCACGATCGGATCGCTCACGACGACGGGGTTCAACGACGTGAACCTCACCGGCGTCAGCGGCCGGCTCGTCTCGATCGTGATAACCATCGTCGGCCTGGCTCTCCTGCTCCGGCTGGTGCGGGCGTACCTTCGTCAGGACGAATTGCCGATCGTCTGTCCCGTCTGCACCCTGAGAGGCCACGGGGGCGATGCAGTCTATTGCCGGGAATGTGGAAGCCACCTCCGGGCGCAGCGGGCGGACGATTGATGTCCCGCCCTCCCGCCGATGCCCTTCCTAGACCGGCGCCTGCTGCGCCAGCACGCGATCGCGCGGGAAGTCGTAGATCTTCCCCGTCTCCGACCAATCCGGCGAGGCGAGGCGCAGGATCTGCGGTGCGAGTTCTTCCGGCGTCCGCAGCGAGAGGGGGTCCTCGCCCGGCATCGCCGCAGCCCGCATGCGGGTGCGAAGCGGGCCGGGATTGACCAGCATCACGCGGACCGGGGTCGTCACGGTTTCCGCCGCATAGGTTCGCGCGAGGGCCTCCAGGGCGGCCTTGGAGACGGAGTAGGGTCCCCAATAGGCGCGGCAGGTATGGGCCGCCCCTGACGAGATGAAGATCGCGCGGCCGGCATCGGACAGCCGGAGCAACGGATCAAGCGAGCGGATCAGCCGCCAGTTGGCCGTGACGTTCACGGCCATCAAGTCGTCCCAGCCCTTCGGGGTGTAGTGGCCGAGCGGCGCGAGCCCGCCGAGCACGCCGGCATTGGCGACCAGGATGTCGAGCCGGCCCCAGCGCTCGTTCAGTCCCGCCCCGAGACGGTCCAGCGCGTCGAAATCCTTGAGGTCCACCGGCACGAGAGTGGCTGTCCCGCCGATCGCGCGAATTTCGTCGTCGAGTTCCTCGAGTGCGCCTTGAGTCCGGGCGAGCGCCACGACATGTGCCCCGGCCGCCGCGAAGGCGAGTGCGCTCGCGCGGCCGATGCCGCGCGATGCGCCGGTCACGACCGCGATGCGGCCGGCGAGAACCTTGTTCATGGGAGAGCGTCGATTCGGCGGAAGGATCAGTCCGCCTCGGCCAGCATGGCGAGCCTCTTCGGCGTCGCGACTGCCAGGTCCGTGAGCGCCGTCGGATAATCGCCCGTGAAGCAGTGGTCGGTATATTGCGGCCGAACGGGGTCGCGCCCTTCGTGCCCCATGGCCCGGTAAAGGCCCTCGATCGACAGGAAGGCGAGCGAATCCGCCCCGATGTAGCGGCGCATGTCCTCGAGGTTCATCGTCGCGGCCAGCAGCTTGTTCTTCTCGGGCGTGTCGATGCCGTAGAAATCCGGATGGGTGATTGGCGGGCTGGAGATCCGGAAATGGACCTCCCGGGCTCCGGCGTCCCGCATCATCTTCACGATTTTCACGGAGGTCGTGCCGCGCACGAGGCTGTCGTCGACCAGAACGATCGACTTGCCCTCCACCACCGCCCGGTTAGCCGAGTGCTTCATCCGCACGCCGAGCTCCCGGACCGACTGGGTCGGCTGAATGAAGGTTCGCCCGACGTAATGGTTGCGGATGATGCCGAGCTCATAGGGAATGCCGCTGGTTTGGGCATAGCCAAGGGCCGCCGGAACACCGGAATCCGGCACCGGAACGACCACCTCGGCGGAGGCGGGCGCCTCGCGGGCGAGCTGGGCGCCGAGTTCCTTGCGGACTGTGTAGACAGGCAGGCCGTTCACAACGGAATCCGGCCGCGAGAAGTAGATATATTCGAAGATGCACGGCCGAGCCGGCTGCTTCGGCCAAGGCCGCAGGGACTGGATCCCCTCGTCCGAGATGACCACCACCTCGCCGTTCTCGACGTCCCGGATGAATCGGGCGCCGATCATGTCGAGCGCGCAGGTCTCCGAGGTCAGGATGAAGCGCCCGTCCAGTTCGCCGATGACGAGCGGCCGAATCCCAAGCGGGTCGCGTGCTCCGATCAGTTTCGTGTTGGAGAGCGCCACGAACGAATAGGCGCCCTCGACCTCGCGCAGGGCATCGACGAACCGATCGACGATGAAGGGCTTGCGGCTCTGCGCGACCAGATGGAGCACGACCTCGGTGTCGGTCGTGGACTGGCAGATCGCCCCCTCGTGGATGAGCTTGCGGCGGAGCGAGATGCCGTTCGTCAGGTTGCCGTTATGCGCGATGGCGAAGCCACCGCCCTCGAGCTCGGCAAACAGGGGCTGCACGTTCCGCAGCACGGTCTCGCCCGTGGTCGCGTAGCGCACATGCCCGATGGACGAGAAGCCGCGAAGCCGCTCGATCGTCGTCCTGTCCGAGAAATTGTCGCCCACGAGCCCGAGCTTGCGCTCGAGATGAAATAACCGCCCGTCATAGGAGACGATGCCGGCCGCCTCCTGACCGCGATGCTGGAGAGCGTGGAGGCCGAGCGCGGTGATGGCAGCCGCGTCGGGATGACCGAGAATGCCGAACACCCCACACTCCTCGCGAAGCGTGTCCCCCTCAAGGTCGAGGTCGTAGGTGTCGTGAGAGCAAGCCTGAGACGCCGGAGGCACGATCTCGGTCTCCTGTCCGAAAGCCGACATGTAGGTCACTCTTCCCCGCTTCGCCAGCTGCTAGCCATGCAAGGTGCGATGGCTCAGCCCCGCGTGGGGGCGACGGCGGGGGCAGGAGCCGGTGTGCCGGGCGAGGCGGAACCCTCCTCCCGCTGCTTCTTGAGCTGCGCCATCAGCCCTTCGGGATCCGGCAGCATGCCGATCAGCGTGTCGCCGGTGTTCTCCAGCATGGGGCGGGATCGGGCCGTGGTCGCCCATTCCGGCATCTTGCCTTGAACGAGCCAGCCGAGGAACACGTATCCGACGACGCAGATGAGAATGCCGCGTCCTGCCCCGAAAACAAAGCCGAGCGTCCGGTCGAGCGCGCCGATGCGGGAATCGAGGATGAAATCGGACAGCTTCACGGTGAAGATCGAAACGATCAGCAGCGTCACGATGAAGATCACACCGATGGCGGCCACCAACGCGATCGTCGGGTTGGAGATGTGGTCCTTGAGCCGGGACAAGAGCAGCGGGTGCAGAAACCAGGCGGCTGCCGCCGCCGTCACCCAGGCGACGATGGCAAGCACCTCGCGGGTGAACCCGCGCACGGCTGCGAGCAGCGCCGAAATGATGACGACGCCGATGACGACGAGGTCCAGAATCGAGATGGGCAGCGAGGCCGGCATAGGTGCGGTCCGAGATGATCGGGCGTCGGTTACTGGACTGGGATGAGACCGGACTATAGCGCGTGCCTCGCGAAGCGTCATCCTGCGCCGGGTGATCCTGCACACGTGGACGGGCACGTGTGGGGATTGCGCACCAGGATCATTCGGCCGCACGGGCCGGCCGGCGGCGCCCTGCCGCGATCTGCGCCACGAGATCGGCCAGGTGGGCGAACGCCCGCAACGTCGCACGCTCGGCCGCTTCTCCGAGCGGCGGTGGGCCGAAGGCCGACGAGAAGCCGAGCTTCGCCGCCTCCTTCACGCGAGCCGGTATCTGCGTCACCGGCCGGATCGCGCCGGACAGGCCGATCTCGCCGAAGAAGACGCTCTCGGGCGGCAACGGCACGCCGGTCAGGGACGAAACCAGCGCCGCGGCTGCCGCGAGATCAGCCGCAGGCTCGGTGATGCGCATGCCGCCGGCCACGTTGAGATAGACGTCGTGCCCGCCGAGCTTGATCCCCGCATGCGCCTCCAGCACGGCCAGCACCATCGCCAGCCGGGACGGGTCCCAACCCACCACCGCCCGGCGCGGGGTCCCGAGCGAGGTCGGCGAGACGAGCGCCTGGATCTCCACCAGCAGCGGCCGCGTGCCCTCCATCCCGGCGAAGACGGCCGTGCCCGGGGTCGCGAGGTCGCGCCCCGCCAGAAATAGCTCGGACGGGTTCGGCACCTCGGCCAAGCCGCGATCGGTCATCTCGAAGACGCCGATCTCGTCGGTCGGGCCGAACCGGTTCTTGGCAGCCCGCAGGATGCGGAAATGGTGCGCCGACTCGCCTTCGAAGGATGCGACGCAATCGACCATGTGCTCAACGACGCGCGGTCCAGCGATCTGACCGTCCTTGGTCACGTGGCCCACGAGGATCAAGGCGGTGCCATGCGTCTTGGCGAAACGGATGAGGGCCTGGGCGCTGCCCCGCACTTGGCTCACCGTACCGGGTGCCGATTCGACCGTCTCCGTCCACATCGTCTGGATGGAATCGATGACAGCGAGGAGGGGAGGAGCTCCCTCCGACAGCGTTGCCACGATGTCCTCGACGTTCGTTTCCGCCGCGAGCTGGACGGGTGCCGCAGCCAGCCCGAGGCGGTCGGCCCGCAGGCGCACCTGGGCGACGGCCTCTTCGCCCGAGATATAGGCGACGCGGTGGCCGCCTGCCGCCACGCGTGCGGCGATCTGGATCAGGAGGGTCGATTTACCGATCCCGGGATCGCCTCCGATGAGGATCACCGAACCCGGGACAAGCCCGCCGCCGAGGACTCTGTCGAACTCGTCGTTGGCCGTACGGGTCCGGGGCGCCGGCCGGTTCTCGCCGGTGAGCGCCTCCAGCGCGAACACGCGGCCCTTGGCGCGGCTGGGCCGGGTGGCGGCCGGTCCGGCCAGAGGGCCGGCGCTGCCCGAGTCCTCGATGACCGTGTTCCAGCCGCCGCACGCCTCGCACTTGCCGCGCCACCGGTTGTAGACGGCGCCACAGCTCTGGCAGGCGAAGGTCGGGTGCTTCGCCATCAGGCGGGCAGGTAGCGTCGTGAATAGCGGGGGCCGAGGCCGGTCAGGATCTCGTACCCGATGGTGCCGGCGCGCCGGCCCACCTCGTCGAGATCGAGCGCGCCACCGATCAGAACGGCCCGCTCGCCGCGCCGTGCCCGGGCGGGCGGCACCTCCGTGACGTCGATCACGATCAGGTCCATCGAGATCCGCCCGACAAAGGGACAGCGGATGCCGGCGACCAGAGCCGTCGCGGTGTCGATCCCGTCTGCCGCCGCGCGGTCGGTGCCGCCACCTGCGCGTGGGTAGCCGTCGGCATAGCCGACGGACAGGACTGCCAGACGCCGCGGTGTCGGAGCGGTCCACCGAGCGTTGTAGCCGACCGTCTCGCCCGTTCCGACCTCCCGGACCTGCACGATCAGAGCTTCGAGGTGCACGACCGGACGCATCGGGTTAGCGCTGCCGGGCGTCGGATTGCCGCCGTACAGCGCGTAGCCCGGCCTGACGAGGTCGTGGTGAGGCCGGCTCGGCAGGAAGATCCCGGAGGAATTCGCCAACGAGGCTGGGACGCCCGGGAAGCCCGCCCGGGCGCGGTCGAACGCATCGATCTGGCGGGACGTTACCGGGGCAACAGGATCCTCCGCGGCGACGAAGTGGCTCATGAGCAGCGTCGGTTCGAAACGGGCGAGCTGCCCGTTGCTCTGCAGGGCGAGCGCGGATTCGAGGGTAAGCCCGAGCCGGTTCATCCCAGTCTCGACATGCAGAGCCGCCGGCAAGCGGCGGCCGGTTTCCGCGCAGATCGAGATCCACTCCGACACCTCCTCCGCCGACCCCAGAACCGGCCTCGCGTCGGTTCGGACGTAGGCTGCCGCCATGCCTGGGAGCATGCCGTTCAGGACATACACCACGGCGTCCGGTGCGGCGCTCTTCAGGCGTTCGGCCTCGCCGAGATGTGCGACGAAGAAGGTGCGGCACCCAGCACCCCAAAGGGTCCGCACGGCCGGGTCTATCCCGATCCCGTAAGCGTCGGCTTTGACCACGGCGGCGCATTCGGCCGGACGAACGAGATCGCGAAGCCGGCGCCAGTTCGCCGCCAGTGCGGCCAGGTCGATGGTCAGCAGGGCAGGCTCGCCCTGCGGGGCGGCCCAGGCGCCTCCCGATGCGATCGGATGTGCCTTCACCGGCTTCGGTTGCTCAATACGGCCCGCTGGTCGGGCCGCCGGTCGGTCGCGGATCGTCCGAACATGGCAGGTCAGTAGTGCTCGGGCAGCCGTTCCTCGGAAGCGAGGTCGGAGAATCGGGTCACGTCGGCCTGGAAGGCGAGCTTGATCGTGCCGGTGGGGCCGTGGCGCTGCTTGCCGATGATCACCTCGGCCTTGCCGTGGATCTCGTCCATGGTGACCTGCCACTTCATGTGTTCCTCGGTGCCCATCTTGGGCTCGCGCTTGTCGAGATAATACTCCTCGCGGAACACGAACATCACGACGTCGGCGTCCTGCTCGATCGATCCCGATTCACGCAAATCCGAGAGCTGCGGCCGTTTGTCGTCGCGCGATTCCACCTGACGCGAGAGCTGGGACAGCGCGAGCACCGGCACATTCAGCTCCTTGGCGAGTGCCTTGAGACCGGTGGTGATCTCGGTGACCTCCTGGACGCGGTTCTCGCCCTTCTTCGAGGAGCCGGACAGAAGCTGGATGTAGTCGATCACCAGGAGATCGAGGCCGCGCTGGCGCTTGAGCCGCCGCGCGCGGGCGACCAGCTGGGCGATGGAGATGCCGCCGGTCTGGTCGATGTGAAAGGGAATGGACTGCATCTCACGGGCGGCTGCCGTGAGCTTGTAGAAATCGTCCTCCCGGAGATCGCCGCGCCGGATCTTGTAGGACGGCACGCCCGATTGCTCGGCGATGATACGGGTGGCGAGCTGCTCGGCCGACATCTCGAGCGAGAAGAAGCCCACGATGCCGCCGTTCACCGTCTTTATGGAGCCATCGGGCTGCTTCTCGCCCTCATAGGCCTTGGCGATGTTGAACGCGATGTTCGTCGCCAGCGCCGTCTTGCCCATGCCGGGGCGACCGGCAAGGACGATGAGATCGGATGGCTGCAGACCGCCCATCTGCCGATCGAGATCGGACAGGCCCGACGAGATGCCGGACAGCTTCCCGGCCCGCTTGAAGGCGGCGGCCGCCATGTCGATCGCGTGGGTCAGCGCATCGGAGAAGCGCTGGAACCCGCCGTCGTAGCGTCCCGTCTCGGCCAATTCGTAGAGCCGGCGCTCAGCCATCTCGATCTGATCGCGCGGCGAGTTCTCGACGGGCGAATCGTAGGCGACATTCACCACCTCCTCGCCGATGGCGATGAGGCTGCGGCGCGTGGCGAGGTCGTAGACCGTGCGGCCGTAATCCTCCGCGTTGATGATCGTGGTCGCCTCGGCCGCCAGGCGGGCCAGGTATTGCGGGGGCGTGAGCCCCCCGACGTCGATGTCGTTGAGATGTGTGCGCAGCGTGACCGGCGTCGCCACCTTGCCGGCCTTGATCAGCGTGCCGGCCACCTCGAAAATTCGCCGATGGGCCGGGTGGAAGAAGTGGTTTGGCTCGAGAAAATCGGAGACCCGGTAGTACGCGTCGTTGTTCACCAGGATGGCGCCGAGGAGCGCCTGTTCCGCTTCCGCATTCGCAGGCTGCTCCCGGTATTCCGCCTGGCGGACCGTATCGAGGCGTGTGACGAGTGCGTTGGCTGGAGCCATCACGAATCCGCTGCGTGTGTCGGAGAAGCCGTCCGGGATGCCCCGATTCGCTGCGCTCCGCTGTCCCGACGATGTCACAGCCCGCCGCTCAGC
>JAQGJJ010000053.1 GCA_028290695.1 Enterovirga sp.
AGGCGGCCGGATTTCCTACAACCGGCACCGCGGCTGCGGTATCAGCCGGTGCGTCGTCGGCAAACGAGGAAGACATGGACATCAAGCGAATCGGCTCGCGGCCGTCCCAGAGCGGGGCGGCGGATTATTTCAGCGGAACCGTGCGGGTAGACCCTCTGTTCAGTCCGCCCGACCCTGCCCGCGTGGCCGGCGCGCTCGTCACGTTCGAGCCCGGCGCCCGCACGGCTTGGCATACGCATCCGCTCGGCCAGACGCTGATCGTGACCGCGGGTTGCGGTTGGGTTCAGCACGAGGGCGGCCCTGTCGAGGAGATCCGGCCCGGCGACGTCGTGTGGTTTCCTCCGGGCGAGAAGCACTGGCACGGCGCGACCGCGACGACCGCGATGAGCCACATCGCCATCCAGGAGAAGCTGAACGGGTCGCCGGTGGACTGGATGGAGCACGTCACCGACGAGCAATACCGGCGCGGGTAGCCATCGGGTGGGTTCGGCGAGCCGTGAGCGGTCGTGCCACGGCCGCACCCGGCTCCCGGTGACCCGCGGGCGGTTCGGCTGGGCAGCCCGGCGTTCGGCCGCCCGGCGCGTGTCGGGCCGGCAGGGCTGGCGCCTCGGTGCAACGGTTGCAAACCGGCCGTCCGGCTGAGAAGGCATCCCGGTCATGTCGAACGATCTGCGTGAACCCGGGCGCCCCGCCGTGCTCGTTGTGGAGGATCAGGCGATCATCCGCCTCGATCTCGCGGCCGAGCTCACGCGGCATGGTTTCGCCGTGATCGAGGCGGGCGACGCGGAAACCGGCATCCGGTTGTTTCGGGAGCGATCCGATATCGATGCCGGCGTCATCGACATCGCCCTGCCGGGGGCCATGAACGGCTACGATCTCGTTCGCGAGATCAGGAGCATCCGGCCCGCCTGCACCGTGGTGGTCATATCGGGCAGCGATTTCGTCATGCCGGAGGATTTCGACGAGCACGTGGTCGTGGAATCGAAGCCGTTGGACATCGCCAAGATCGCGCTCGTGCTGCGCATGCGCCACGCCGGCACCATCTGACAGCGCGCGGCTGCTGGCGCGGGGGCGCGCCCGGCCGTCGCCGGTCGGCCCGGCCGCCCGGCGCAACACCCGAGCCCGAAACGCGCGACCTAGTCGGCCTTTGGCGGGTGCGCGTTGACCCAGACCACCCGGGCCTCTTTTTTTCCGACATTGTGGAAGCTGTGCGGCCGCGTGCTGTCGAACCGGAAGCTGTCCCCCTTCCGGAGCCGGTGCGCGACCCCCTCGACCTCGATCGAGATGTCGCCCTCGAGGACGAGCCCGCCTTCCTCGCCGTCATGGGCGTAGACCTGGCTTCCGGTCGTGCCGCCGGGCTCGATCGTGATCATGAAGATCTCGAGGCCGGAGCGGCCGGTCTGCGGCGTCAGCAGTTCCTTGAAGATGCCGGTGCGCCAGAACCCGAGCTTCTTGCGCTCGTCCTCCCGCACCACGATCCTCGTTTCGGTGGGTTCGGCGCTCAGGTTTTCGTCGAAAAGATTGCCCAGCCCGACGTTCAGCGCGTCCGCCAGGCTAGCCAGCACGCGAAGGGAGGGGGAGGACAGGCCGCGCTCGATCTGGCTCAGCAATCCGATCGAGATTCCGCTGAGGTCGGCGACGTCCTTCAACGACATGCCCTGGACGCGCCGCCGCTCACGGATCCGCTCCCCGAGCAGGACGTCCACCGAATGCTGGACCTTCAGGTTCGGAGGCCGCACGGGCACACTCGTGTTCACGATGGCGGTCCTCCTTCGGCAAGTCGCCTGAGCAGCATGCCGCATCATCCTATTGCGTGTATCTGAAATTCGTGTCCATTATTTCACGTACATGAAGAACCGGGGCGTCTGCGGACGGCCGGGATAAGGCGGAGGCGGAGAGACATGACCCTGCTGAAGACCGTCTATGAGAAGGATCTCTATCCCGAGATCGCGGACGCGTCCCAGTCCGAGTACGGACGCGACTGTCTGGCGCTCGCGTCCGAGAAGCTCGGACGCGGCGAGATCGACCGCCGATCCTTCGTTCGCCTGGCCGCGATGCTGGGCGCGCTGCCGCTGGTCGCCAAGGGCTCCGCGGCCCATGCCGCCGGCCCGAAGGAGATCGTGGTGGTCAACTGGGGTGGCGATTCCCGCCCGGCCTACGCGAAATCCTTCGGCGACCCCTTCGAGGCCGCGACCGGCATCAAGGTCGCCCAGGACGGCACGGGACCCCTGCCGTCGAAGGTCCGGGCGATGGTGCAGTCCGGCAAGGTCGTGTGGGACCTGCTCGACTTCGATGCCAGCAAGGCGCTCGTTCTGGATGCGGACGGCCTGCTCGAGCCGATCGACTACACGATCGTCGACAAGAACAAGGTCTATCCCGGCTGGGCCTACCGGGCGGGTGTGGCCTTCTACATCTATTCCTGCGTCCTCTGCTTCGACAGCTCGAAGTTCCCGGGCGCGAAGCCGAACAGCTGGGCCGATTTCTGGGACGTGAAGAAGTTCCCGGGCCAGCGCGCCATGCGCAAGACGCCGGAGGGCCAGATCGAGGCCTGCATGATGGCGGCGGGGCGCTCGACGAAGGACGTCTATCCGATCGACCTCGAGCTCGCGGTCGCCAAGGTGCGCGAGCTCAAGGGCAACCTGATCGCCTGGAACACCGGCTCGCAGAGCCAGGACGTGCTGCGCAACGGCGAAGTCACGATGTGCAACCTCTGGCATTCGCGGGCCGCCAGCCTGTTCAAGGAATCCAACGGCAAGTTCAACTGGACCTGGAACCAGGGCCTGATGAACGTCGACGTCTGGGCGGTGCCGAAGAACAACCCGGCCGGGCGCGAGGCGGCGATGAAGCTGATCGCCTTCACGCAGGACCCGAGCCGACAGGTCGAGCTGCTCAAGATCCTCGGCAACGGCCCGGTGAACCCGGCCGCGGCCGCGCTCGTGCCGGAGGACGTCAAGCGGTTCGACCCGACCCAGCCGGAGCACCGCGCCGTCCAGGCCGAGCTCAATGCCGACTGGTGGAACGCGCCGAGCGGCAAGGGCGACAAGACGAACGACACGCTGGCGCGCGAGATGTGGCTCGACGTCCTGTCTGCGTGACGGCGTGCCTGGCGGCCGCGGGAGGGTCCGCGGCCGCACGGATCGAGGTTTTCCTCCGGAGCGCGGGCGGCGCCGGGGCCTGATGGGTTGGTGATGGGCACGGGTGCAACGACGGGAGTGGGCGTTCGGCCGCACTCGCTGCAGGTTCGGCGGCTGACAAAGGCCTATGGCGACCAGATTGCGATCAACGACGTTTCCATTGACGTCGAGCGCGGCCGCTTCCTGACGCTGCTAGGCCCTTCGGGGTCGGGCAAGACCACCATCCTGCTGGCGATCGCGGGCTTCGTCACCCCGACCCGGGGGCAGATCCTGCTCGACGACCGCGACATCACCGGCCTGCCTCCGGAGAAGCGCGACTTCGGCATGGTGTTCCAGGGCTACGCCCTGTTCCCGAACATGACGGTCGAGGAGAACATCTGGTTCCCGTTGCGGGTGCGGGGCGTCGGCCGGAGCGAGGCCGCCAAGAGCGTGAAGGCGAGCCTCGAGCTGGTCCAGATGGGACATCTCGCGGGCCGCTACCCGGCGCAACTCTCGGGCGGCCAGCAGCAGCGGGTGGCGCTCGCCCGGGCGCTCGTCTTCCAGCCGAACCTGCTTCTGCTCGACGAGCCGCTCTCGGCGCTCGACCGGCAACTCCGGGGCGACCTGCAATGGGAGCTCCGCTCCCTGCACCGACGGCTCGGCGCCACCTTCATCAACGTGACGCACGACCAGGACGAGGCGCTCTCCATGTCGGACGAGATCGTCATCCTGCGCGAGGGCAAGGTGGAGCAGATCGGCGCGCCGGCCGACCTCTACGCCCGCCCGGCGACGCGTTTCGTGGCGAGCTTCCTCGGCGAGAGCAACTTCTTGGCCGGCCGGCTCGTCGCGACCGACGCCGAGACCTTCCGGATCGCCGTGGGAGACGCCACGATCGTTCAGGCGGGACGTCCCGCCGCGGCCGGGCCGGACGGGGACATCGTCCTGGCGCTGCGGCCGGAAAAGATCAGCATCGGCCGTTCCCGCCCTGGGACCGTGAACGCCATCCGCGGAACGATCGTGGATTCGAAGTTCCAGGGCGCCAGCCACCACGTCCAGGTGCAGACGGCTCCGTTCGGACTCGTGAAGGTCGCGATGCAGGCCTGGGGCCATGCCGTCGATCTCGCGCCCGGCGCGGAAACATGGCTCGGCTGGAGCCCGGATGCCGCCGTGGCCGTGCGGAGCGACGGATGAGCGCCGCCGTTCTCGGTCCGGAGCGCCGGGCCTATCTCGGGCTGACGGCGCCCGCGCTCGCGCTGCTGGCGATCTTCTTCGTCCTGCCGCTGGCGCAGGTGCTCTGGCTCAGCGTCACCGACCCGCGGCCGGGGCTGCAGAACTACGCCGAGTTGGTCAGCAACCCGCTCATCCTGCGCATCTGGACGACAACCGTCCGGGTCTGTGTGGTCACCACGCTCGTCTCCGTCGTGCTCGGCTACGTGGTCGCCTACGCGATGACGCGCGTGTCCGAGCGCCACCGGGGCGCGATGGTGCTGTGCATCGTCGTCACCTTCTCGTTCAGTATCCTGGTCCGGGGCTTCGCCTTCGTGGTGCTGCTGCGGTCGGAGGGCGTGCTGAACTCCGCCCTGCAGGGTCTCGGCCTGATCGGCGAACCTCTCCGGCTCCTCCGCAACGAGACCGGCGTGGTGATCGGCATGGTCCATTACGGGTTGCCGGTCGCGATCCTGGCGCTGTTCTCGAACATGCGCGGCATCAATGCCCGCTACCAGGACGCCGCCCGTGGGCTCGGCGCCTCGCCGTTCCAGGCGTTCCGGCTGGTGTATCTCCCGCTGACGAAGCCGGGGATCATCTCAGCCTCCATCCTGGTGTTCATCTACTCGCTCGGCTTCTTCATCATCCCGACGCTGCTCGGCGGCGGCCGGGTCGTGATGATCGCCGAATACATCCGGGTCGGGTTCGAGGAGACGCTCCGCTGGGGCCACGCGACGATGCTGTCGACGAGCCTCCTCGTCGCGGTGCTGCTCGTGCTCGCCATCATGGCCCGGGTGGTCGACCTGAAGAAGGTGTTCGGAGGATGAGCGCCTCCGCTTTCGGGACCGCCTTCCGGCGGTCGCTGCTGCTCGCCTCCGCCTGGCTCGTCCTGGCGTTCCTGGTTCTGCCGATGACGGTGGTCCTGCCCGTCTCGCTCACCGACCAGCGCTACCTGTCCCTGCCGAAGGCCGGGCTGTCGCTGCAGCATTACCGCGCTTTCTTCGGCGATCCCGTGTGGCTGTCCTCCCTGTCCCAGAGCTTCGGCATCGCGCTCTGCTCGGCGACGGCGGCGACGCTCGTGGGCGCGCTCTGCGCCATCGGGTGCTGGCGGCTCGGCGGCGGTCTCGCCTCGGCGATCCGCCTTCTCCTGCTCGCGCCGCTGATCGTGCCGACCATCGTGCAGGCCGTCGGCATGTACCGTCTGTGGGCCTGGCTCGGCCTTTACGACACTTACCCGGGCGTGATCCTGGCGCACACCATCATCGGTCTGCCCTACGTGGCGATCACCGTGTCGGCGGCGCTCGCGACCGTGGACCCGCGGCTCGAGCAGGCCGCCCGAAGCCTCGGAGCCTCGGGCGCCCAGACCATCCGGCTCGTGATCCTGCCCAACATCATGCCGGGCCTGCTGTCGGGAGCGCTGCTCGCCTTCGCGAGCTCGTTCGACGAACTGATCGTCGCGCTGTTCCTGACGAGCCGCGCCATCGCGACGCTGCCGAAGCGGATCTGGGAGGGCATCCAGGTCGATATCGACCCGACGATCGCGGCCGCCGCGATGTGCCTCATCCTGCTCACGCTGCTTCTGATGCTGGCGAGCGTGCTCGTGCGCGGGGCCGCGTCCCGCCGCATGCGCAGGATCGCGGGGGCCCCGGCGTGACGACGCTGACATCCGCATCCGGAGCGGACAGCCGTGCGCTGCGCGACCTGTTCGGGACGTTTCTGACGGGCGTCACGGTCGTGACGCTGTGGGACGAGAGCGGCAGCCCGACCGGCTTCACCGCCAATTCGTTCACCTCCGTCTCGCTCGATCCGCCCCTGATCCTCGTCTGCGTCGCGAACACATCTCGGAGCCAGGGCATGCTGGCGGCCGCGGAGCGGTTCGGCGTCAACATCCTGAGCGACGGGCAGCGCGACACATCGAACGCCTTCGCGGCCCGGTCCGGCACGAAGTTCGAGGGCGTCCCCAGGTGGTCCGAGCCCGGAGGGCCGCCTTTGATCGAGGGGAGCCTCGGGGCGATCGATTGCCGGCGCGAGCAGACCATCCTGGCAGGCGACCATTCGGTCGTGATCGGCCGGGTGCTCGGCTACCGGCGCGAGCAAGGCCGTCCGCTCGGGTATTTCGGGGGCGGCTACGTCACCTTCGGGCTCGGGTCCGACGCGCTGGAGCGGCACGGGGGCGCGGTCGTCGTCGGGGCCGTCGCGGCGCTGGAGAACCGGGTGCTGCTCGTGCGCCGGGCGGGCCAGCCCCTCTGGGAGATCCCGGCCACCCCGCTTCGTCCTGGGGAGCGTCACGAGACGGCGCTGCCGCGGCTCCTCGCGACCCTCGGCGTCCAGGCGGAAGTCTCGTTCCTGTTCTCCATTTTCCAGGTCCCGGGCGAGCTCCGGACCCGGATGATCTTCCGGGCGGCGCTGGCCGGGCCGGCTCCCGCCTCGCGCCTGCCCGACGGAGCCGAGATCGCCCTGTTCTCCGAGGAGCAGGCGCCCTGGACGCTCGTTGGACGCAGCGAGGGCACGGTTCTGCGGCGCTTCTTCAGCGAGCAGGCGACGGCCCGATTCGGCATCTACTGGGATTCAGAGGATGGCGGCCGGGTGGCGCCGCTCGAGGGGGTGCCGCTCCCCTGGTCGCAATACGGGGACGGCGGCCGCGAGGGCGCCGTTCCGCCGAACCCCGCCCGATGATGAGCAGGTGACACCATGGATTTCGTCTACTTCCTGTCGAGCTACATGCCGGATGCCTCCTATGGCGGCAAACGGGTCTATGCCGACATGGTGGAGCAGGCCGTCGCGGCCGAGCGGCTCGGCTATCGGGGCGTCGCGATCCCCGAGCACCACCTCATCAACATCCTGATGGTGCCGTCGCCGCTTCAGCTCGCGGTCAAGGTCGCGGCCGTGACCCGGACGGTGGAGCTCATCACCTCCATCGTGGTGCTGCCGGTGCGGGACATGCGGGTCTTCGCCGGCGAGGTCGTGCAGGCCCACATGCTGTGCGACGAGCGGCTCGTGCTCGGCGTGGGCCGGGGCGCCTTCGCGTACGAGGTCGCCCGGCTCGGGACGCCCATCGAGACGACGCGGCCGAAATTCGTCGAATCCATCCAGGTGCTCGAGGCCCTCCTGACGCAGGAGGAGGTCTCATGGCACGGCGAGTTCTACGATTTCGAGCCGCTCACCATCATGCCGCGGCCGCAGGGGCACATCCCGCTGATGGTCGCCGCGATGGCGCCGGATTCGATCTACGATTCCGCCAAGCGCGGCTACCACATCCAGACCACGCCGCTCAGCGGCGGACACGAGGTGCTGCTCGGCCAGGTGGACGCGTTCAAGCGCGGCAAGGCGGATGGCGGCGACAAGAGCCGCAACGCCCGCCTGTCGCTGCAGCGCGGTCTCTATGCCGCGCGCGACGAGGCCGATGCGCGCAACAAGCTCGAGCTCGCCTACGAGTATTACAAGCGCTTCGAGAACATCCGCGGGCCGGGCCAGGTGACGCGCGGCATGGTCGATCCGCTGCCCCGCAAGCAGAGCATCGAGGAACTCGCCGGCAACCTGATGATCTGCCCGGTTCCCGAGCTCATCGATCGCCTCGCGGTCTATGCCGAGGCCGGGATCGACGAGGTGTTCGCGCCCTGCGGCTACGGCCAGCCGCACGGGGAGACGCTCGAGATGATGCAGCGCTTCTCGGAAGAGGTGATGCCCCACTTCACAGCGCGCGCGCCCGCCAAGGCCGCGTAACCACCCCCAAGAAGGAGATGCACCCATGCCGATGATCCGCGTCGAGATGTTTCCCGGCCGCACCCCGGACCAGAAGCGCGACTTCGCCAAGGCGGTGACGGAGAGCTTCGTCAGCATCTGCGGCGGCACCCCGCAGAGCGTTCAGATCGTGTTCCAGGACGTCGACCGGGGCGACTGGGCGACCGCGGGCAAGCTCGCGTCCGACGCCGCCCCGGCCCCGGCGGCGTCGCCGGCGGCCAAAAGCGCCTGAGAGGGATCCCGACCGTGGCACAGGCAGTCGATTGCGTTCATGCCATCACCGGCAAGGGCCCGCCGCTCTTCATGGTGCACGGGATCGGCGCCCGCCGGACGAGCTGGGAGGCGCTCACCGAGCACCTCAAGGACGATTTCACCTGCATCGCCTACGACCTGCGCGGACACGGCGATTCACCGAAGGGCGACGGCCCGTTCGGGCTGGACGAGCTCGTGGCGGATCTCGAGGCGCTGCGGGCCAAGCTCGGCATCGA
>JAQGJJ010000104.1 GCA_028290695.1 Enterovirga sp.
GACCAGGGCACGGCCGAGCCCGGCCGCGATCCTGCGGGCCGTGTAGGCGACGATGCGGTCGTGCTTGCCGATCGCCAGATGCGGCCCGTTCTGCTCGAGCCCGCCGGACGGCACGATGGCGGTGGTGAACCCGTGGTCGAGGAGGGTCCGCACCTCGACCCAGCTCAGCTCGGCGATCTCGATCCTGTCCGGGAGCGGAGCCGTGAGCGGGCGTTGCGACAGCGCCAGGAAGGCCAGACAGGCGGTCGCCGCCCCGATCAGCAGGCGAAGCCGCGTGCCGATCAGCGTCGCACCAGGCCGGAAGGCGTCGGAAAGGGCCATCGTCGCTTGCCGTGCTGTCGCTTCAACGAGCGCTGCGAACGGTAAAGAGGCGGTAAAGCCGGCCTCCAGGCCTGACCCGCGCGGGGTCAGGCCCAGCGCATGGGGAAGCTCGGCTCCGCGACCGCGACCTCCTTCGGGTGCACGGTCAGAAAGCCGTCGCCGGTCCATTGCAGCAGCAGGCCCTCGGCGTCGTTGTTCTGCCCCGACTCGTCGAACCGCACGCGGCTCCATGGCATGATCGTCATCTCGCCCGCGAGGTCGGTCGCCGCGAGGGCGTCCCGGATGCGCGAACCGTCCGTCGACGCCGCCCGGTTGATCGCGTCCGCCAGGATCAGCGTCGCCATCAGCTCGCGCGCGGAATGATCGTTCAGGTCGCGGCCGGAGCGCGCCTTGAACAGCGCGTTGACGGCTGCGACGCCCGGCCGCTTGTGGGCGAGATCGAGCGAAAAGGAGCCTCGCGTGACGCAGCCGACGATGTCCTGCCCGACCGCCTCGTAGAGCGCGGGATCCGAGAACCCGGCATTCTGGGCCACGATCCCCTTCGGGCGATAGCCCAGCTCCCGCATCGTCCTGATCAGCAGGATGCCGTCGGCCGTGTAGCTCGTCGGCAGCAGAAGATCGGCGGCCGCCGCCTTCAGCTCCCGGACCTCGGCTTCGAGCGAGGTCGCGTTGGCCCGGTAGGCGATGTCGGCCACCACGCGGTAGCCCCGTTCGCCCGCCAGCCGGCGTTGGAAGTTGGCGGAATCGGTGCCGAAGATCGTGTCCTCGTGCAGAAGGGCCAGCGTCTCGACCGACTGGCCGGCCTGCCGCAGCCCGTCCGTGAAGTCGAACATGGCGCGCGAGAAGGTCTCGTCGTGAGCGCCCGGCCGGAAGATGTAGCGGAGCCCGCGCCGGGTGAGGCTGGGTGCCGAATTGTCCGCCGCCAGATACGGCACGTGCAGCCGCTCCGCCGCCTGGCTGATCGCGGCCCCGACCGCGCTCTGGTAGGAGCCGACGAGCCCGACCACCCCCTCCTTCTCGACGAGGCGCTCGGCTTCGGCACGCCCTTTGGCCGGATCGCCGGCATGGTCCACCGCCACGGCCCGGATCGTCGCGCCTCCGAGGGCCGGGAGGCCGGCATCCTTGGCGAGCGGCAGGTCGAGCTCGGGATGGGGCACGTTGACGATGTCGAGCGCGGTGGCGACGGCATGGCCGGCATCCCGGCCGATCTGCGCGTTCGGGCCGGTGAGCGGAAACAGTGTGCCGATCGCGATGGTCGATGGCTGCTGGGCGCGCGCGCGTCCCGCCAGGAGAGCCGCCGCTATCCCGCCTCCCCCGATGACCGTGCGGCGCGACATCGTCACCGGACCAGCCCTCCCTGCGGCGCCGCTCGGCGCTGCTTCCTCTCGCGGGGCGATGCGAGGCTCGTGCCGCCTTGCGGCGGGACCGGGAGGACCGATTGTCTCGCACCGCCGGATTCCGTAGCCTCGCCGGACGACACCGACCTGCTCCCGTTTCAGCCGATGATCCTCCGCGCCCTCGCCTTCGCCTGTCTCGTTCTCGCCGGCGGCTCGGCCGCCGCTCAGGACCGTACCGTCAACATCTACAATTGGTCGGACTACATCGATCCGGCCGTGCTGGAAAGCTTCACCAAGCAGACCGGCATCAAGGTAGTGTACGACACCTTCGACACAAACGAGATCCTCGAAACGAAGCTCCTGGCCGGACGCTCCGGCTACGACGTGGTGGTTCCGTCCGGGCCATTTCTGCAGCGCCTGATCCGGGCGAGCGTGTTCCAGAAACTCGACCGGGACCGGCTGCCCAACCTCCGCAACGCCTGGCCCGAGATCGCGGCGCGGCTCGCCGCGTTCGATCCCGGCAACCTGCACGGGGTGAACTACATGTGGGGCACGACCGGCCTCGGCGTGAACCTCGCCCGGGTGCGCGAGCGGCTCGGGCCCGACCAGCCCCTGGACACGTGGGACCTGCTGCTGAAGCCCGAGCTCTCGGGCAAGCTGGCCGATTGCGGCATCCATGTCCTGGACGCGCCCGAGGACATCTTTCCGGGCGTGCTGAAGGCGCTCGGCCTCGAGCCCGATTCGAAGAAGCCCGAGGACCTGCAGAAGGCGGCCGACGCGCTGACCGCGGTGCGCGGCAACGTGCGCAAGTTCCACTCCTCCGAGTACATCAACGCGCTCGCGAACGGCGACATCTGCCTGGCGGTCGGCTATTCCGGCGACATCCTGCAGGCAAAGAAACGGGCCGAGGAAGCCAAAAACGGGATCGGGATCGCCTATCTGATCCCGCGCGAGGGCGCCCTGATGTGGTTCGACTCGCTCGCGATCCCGACCGACGCGCCGCACCCGGTCGAGGCGCATGCCTTCATCGATTTCCTGCTCCGCCCGGAGGTCGCTGCCGCGAACACGAACTTCATCGCCTATGCGAGCGGCGTCGGGGCCGCCCGGCCGCTGGTCCGGCCGGAGATCCTGGCCGATCCCGGCATCTATCCGGACGCCGCGGCCTTCGGGCGCCTCTTCACGAACACAGCCCCGGACGAGCGGGCGCAGCGGGTCGTGACCCGGCTCTGGACGCGGATCCGCACGGGGCGCTGACCGGGCCGTTCAGCGGGACGTGACCCGACGGATCGCCTTCGCGAGCTCGGCCTGCGAGAACGGCTTGGACAAGCGGGGCAGGTCGAGGTCGAGCCCGGCCGGAAGCTCCGCGTAGCCGGTCGCGAGCACGATCGGCAGCCCTGCATGGCGGGTCCTGACCTGAAGCGCGAGCTGCGCGCCCGTCATCTGCGGCATGGCGTGATCGGTCACGAGCAGGTCGAACCGCGCTTCGTCGAGGAGTTCGAGGGCCTGCGCCCCGGAGCTGGCGGCCCGGACCTCGTGGCCGAGATCCTCCAGCATCGCGACCGTGTTCATGAGAACGAGCGCGTCGTCGTCGACCGCCAGCACCGAAAGGCGGGTGCTCGCGTTCCCGGACGGCGCGGCCGGCGGGATGGTCCGGGGCTCGTCGGCGGCAACCGGATCGCGAGCCGGAAGCCAGATCTCGGCCACGGTTCCGGCGCCCGGTCGGCTCCGCAGACGCAATGTGCCGCCCGATTGCTCGGCCAGGCCGTGCACCATGGACAGACCCAGCCCGGTGCCCTTTCCGACGCCCTTCGTGGTGAAGAACGGCTCCGTGGCGCGCTTCAGCGTCGCCTCGTCCATGCCCTCGCCGGCATCCGCCACCGCGAGGCACACGTAGCGGCCGGGCTTGAGCGGACCGTCCGACCCGGCGACGCGCTCCTCCCGGGCCGTGAGCGTGATCCGGCCCTCCCCGCCGAGGGCGTCGCGGGCGTTGACGGCCAGGTTGAGCAGCGCGGATTCGAGCTGGTTCGCGTCCGTCTCCACCCGCGACAGGTGCTCCGGGATGTCGATCTCGATCGCGATCATCGGACCGAGCGAGCGCTCGAGCAGCTCGGTCATGCCGCCGACGAGCTGCCGCAGATCGATGCGGGCGGGCTTCAGGTCCTGCCGCCGGGCGAAGGCCAGCATGCGGGTGGTCAGGGAGCTGCCCCGCTTGGCGGCCTCGCGCGCGTTGTCCACGAGGCGCAGCAGCCCGGGTGTGTCCGGCATGCGCTTGCGCAGCAGCTCGAGGCTGCCGAGCACGACCATCAGGAGGTTGTTGAAGTCGTGCGCGATGCCGCCTGTGAGGTTGCCGATCGCCTCCATCTTCTGAGCCTGCTGGAGGGCCTGCTCGGCCTTGATCCGGGCCGTGACGTCGATGCCCTCCGGGACGATGCCGACGACCTCTCCGGTTTCGCTCCGGACCGGCCGCAGCGAGAACTCGAAGTTCCGCCTACCGGTCGGAAGCTCGAGCGGGGTCGTTATGCTCTCGCTCCCCCCGGCGGTAACGCGGGCCGTCGCGGCCTTGACGGCGTCCGCCAGCCCGGGCGTCCCGGCGAACCATGGCGTGTCCCAGAACGGCTTTCCGGCGACGTCCTCGAGCTGGGCGCCGATCCCGGCGAGCGAGGTCGCGTTCGCATACCGAAGGGTGCCGTCGGCCGACAGCAGTCCCTGATACAGGTGTGACGTCTCGAAGATCGTCCGGATGCTGGCTTCGCTTTGCTGGAGCGCGGCCGTGCGCTCCGCGACCTTCGCCTCGAGCTCCTCCCGGAAGCGCAGCTCGCCCGCCCGAACCTCGGCTTCCGAGCGCACGCGCTCGATATGGGCCCAGGAGCGCTCTGTCACCTCCGTCACGAGCGCGATCTCGTTCGAGGTCCAGACGCGGGGCGCCCCGTCATGGACCGCCATGAGGGCGGTCAGCCGGCCCTCCTTCACCAGCGGCATGCAGATCGTAGCCGCGATGCCGATGCCGAGGGACATCGCCGCCCCCTCCGGGGCAAGCTCCGCCCGGATGTCGTTCAGGATGAGCGGCAGCCCGGCCCGGAGGCTCTCCACCGCGCGCCGGCCGAAGGTGGCGAGGCTGTAATGCCCGATGATGCTCGCGGCGCCGGGCGCGCTCCAGTCCCCCCGGATCGTGAACCCGTCCTGGTCGGCGTCCAGGTCGGCATAGGCGCATCCCGCGACGTCGAGGTGGCGCCCGAGCATCCGGGTCGTGACCGCCAGGATGGCGTCGGCATCGGCGCTTTTCGCCGTCTCCTCGCCGAGCGCGTCCAGGAAGCGGAGGCGGGCCTCGTTCTCCCGGAGGGCCTCCTGGGCCTGGCCGCGCTCCGTGACGTCGTGACCTTCGATGAACAAGCCGGTGACCCGGCCGGCTGCGTTGGTGATCGGCTGGCACACGAAATCCAGGAGGCGCTCCTCGTCGGGCCCGCCTTCCTGCCGTCGCAGCATCACCTTCATGGACGTGCCGACGAACGCCTTTCCGGTCTGGTAGACGTCGTCCAGGAGCGTCAGGAGCCCCTGGCGCTCCATCTCGGGCAGCGCCTCCCGCATCGTCCGGCCGATCAGGTCGCGCCGGCCCACGACCCGCATGTAGGCCGGATTGGCGAACTCGAAGACGTGGTCCGGCCCGGTCAGCATGGCCATCAATCCCGGGGCCTGCTCGAAGAGCTGCCGGAGCCGCTCCTGCTCGGCCCTGATGTGGCGCTCGGCCCGGATCCGCTCCGTGGTCTCCACCACGATGGCCATCACGCCCGCCGGCCGGCCGGCCTCGTCCAGCACCGGCGAGTAATCCAGGTTCATCCAGACCTGCTCGGGCCGGCCGTGCCTGTGGAGCGTGAGCTCCTGGTCCTTGTAGGCGAGCGTTCCGCCCGCGAGACCGACCCTCATGACGTTCGCGTTGAACTCGGCCACCTCCGGCCAACCCTCGCGAACCTTCGAGCCGAGCAGCCGGGGGTGACGGCCGCCGGCGAACCCCGAATAGGCGTCGTTGTAGATCATGACGCCGTCCTCGCCCCACAGCAGCACGATCGGGACGGGGGACAGCAGGAGCGTGCTCGTGACCGTTCTGAGGCTCTGCGGCCAGCCGGCGAGCGGGCCGAGGGGCGTGCGGCTCCAGTCGAACGCCCGGATCAACGCGCCGAGCTCGCCGCCCCCGCGCAGAAACGGCACGCTATCCGGCTCTGCCGACTCGCTTGAAACCACGGACCAGACCCCCGCAGGGCTCGGAGCGCTCCGCTGAGCGCCGCCGATGCACTACGCCCTGCACGGAAAAAGTATCCAGACCGGGCGCGGTTTTGTGATCCGCCGCCAGAGCGGTCCGCCCCCGCGCCGGGGAGCGATCCCGCCTGAAGAAAGGGCTGCCCCGTTGCCGGAGCAGCCCCCTGTCAGCCTGCGTGCTGCCGATCAGAGCCCGTAGGTGCGGACCCGCTGCCGCTCACCCGTGATCGGGTCGCGTCCGGTCGTCGCGCCCGTGCCGAGCCCGGTCGAGGTGGAGGCGGCGGCGCCGATCGGTCCGCTGGACATCGCGCCCGTGGTGCCGGGCGCGTAGTCGCTTCCGCCCGCAAAGCGGCCCTTCCAGCCCTCGTTGCGCCACGTGGTTTCGCGTTCGCCCATGTCGACGGTGCCGTCATCGTCCAGGATGCCGGTGACCGTGGACAGCCGGCTCTCGTCCGTCCGGACGGTCACGAGCGATCCGCCCCGGTTGATGCCCTCGGCGTAGCTGTGGGCGTGCGTCTCGTCGACGCCGGCGCCCGTGAGAGCTCCGATCAGGCCGCCCGTCGCCGCGCCGGCGCCGGCACCCACGAGGGTCGAGGCGAGCCAGCCGGCCGCCACGATCGGCCCGAGCCCGGGGATCGCCAGCATGCCGAGCCCGGCCAGGAGGCCTGCGCCGCCGCCCAGCACGGTGCCCAGGCTGGCGCCGGTTCCGGTGCCGGTTTCCGCGCCATCGTGATCATGGCGGGGCGCGTCCGTGTAGCGGCCGCGCTGAGCGGGGTCGTTGGACACGATGCTGATGTCGCTGTGCGGCACGCCGGCCGCCTCCAGCCTGGACACGGCCTTGGCTGCGTCGTCGTAGCGATCGAACATCGCCGTCACGGTTCTGGTGGTCATGGGTGTGGTTCCTTTCGATGGGGTCTGCGGAGCCGCTCTCGGGCGGCCGGCGGCGGCTTATTCGGCCGCGATGTTGCCCTTGTAGTCGAACCCGACCGTCACGCTCTTGCCGTTGCGCATGGCCTTGCCGCGCCAGATCCCCTGGTCGTCCTTCCGGAGGTCGGAGACGTTGGACAGGCCGGCGCCTTCGAGGCGGGACTTGGCCTGGCCTTCCGTGAAGCTGTTGGCTCCCTGCTCGAGCTTGGAGGCCGCCACGATGGTGGCCTGTCCCGAGGCGTTGACGGTCGACGGGGCGTTGCCGCCGCGGTTCACGGCCGGATTGGAGGAGCCGGTCGCGGTACCGGTTCCGGGAGAGGCGGGCGGAGCGGCCGTCTGGGCGAAAGCCGGCGCGGCCAGCAGGGTTACAGCAGCCGCAATGGTCAGCAGAGATCGCAAGTTTGCCTCCGTATTTTGCTCCGCTGGCAGAAGCTGCCCGCGTTGTGAGCACTCGCGTGATGCCAGCTAACGGAAAGGCCAGCATTCCGTTCCCGGACACGGCAAACATCCGCGCCGGCGGCGCCGATTACGGGCCGTACGGCTCCTTATGCTTGAGGAATTGTTCGCCCCGGGGTGCAAGTGCGCCGGTAATTTTGCGCGCACGGGGTATTCGGGGCGGGGGTATACCGTCCGGGGCCCGGCGCACCCTGCTCGAGGGCGGGCCCCGTCCGGCCGGCGGGCGGTCACCTGTCCAGCAGGGACCGTCCGGTCATGTCCGTCGGCTGCGCGACCCCCATCAGGGCGAGGAGCGTCGGAGCGATATCGGCGAGGCGGCCGTCGTGCAGGGTCGCCCCGGGGATGCCGGCCAGCAGCACCGGAACCGGATTGGTGGTGTGAGCCGTGTGCGGCCCCCCGGTGACCGGGTCCCGCATCATCTCGGCATTGCCGTGGTCGGCCGTGACCAGGAGCGCGCCGCCGGCGGCCAGAACCGCCTCGGCGATGCGGCCGAGGCCCGTGTCGACGGTCTCCACGGCCTTGGTGGCCGCCTCGAGGCTGCCGGTATGGCCGACCATGTCGGCATTGGCGAAATTCAGCACGATCAGGTCGAACTTGCCCGATCCGATCGCCGCGACGGCTTTGTCCGTCAGCTCGGGTGCGGACATCTCCGGCTGCAGGTCGTAGGTCGCGACCTTCGGCGAGGGCACCATGATGCGCTCCTCGCCCGGAAAGGGCGTCTCGCCGCCGCCGTTCAGGAAATAGGTGACGTGCGGGTACTTCTCCGTTTCGGCCATGCGGAGCTGCGTCCGGCCCGCGGCCGAGGCCACCTCGCCCAGGATGTTCTTCAGGCTCTGGGGGGCGAAGAGCGTCGCCATGAAGCGGTCGAGCTCGGTCGAGTACTGGGTCATGCCGGCGGCTGCCGCGAACGCAATCCGGCCCGGCCGGGGGAAGGCGTCGAAGGCAGGGTCGAGCAGCGCGCCCAGGATCTCGCGAACCCGGTCCGCCCGGAAATTGAACGACAGCAGCCCGTCGCCGTCCCGCATCCCGGAATAGGTGCCCAGCACGGTCGGCAGCACGAATTCGTCCGTGACGTCCCGGCGGTAGCTGTCGCGCATCACCGAGGCGGCGTCCGGTGCGCGCGGGCCCGCCGCCTCCGCCATCGCCCCGTAGGCGCGTCCGACTCGGTCCCAGCGGTTGTCGCGGTCCATGGCGAAGTAGCGACCGCACACGGTGGCGATCGTCGCGCCGGCGGGCAGCGCCCCCGCGAGCCTGCTCAGGTCCTCGGCGCCCGAGCGGGGCGGCGTGTCGCGGCCGTCAGTCCAGGCATGAACCGCGACCGGGATGCCGGCCTCGGCCACGATCCGGGCGAGCGCCACCGCATGATCCTGGTGCGAATGGACACCACCGGGCGACACCAGCCCCATCAGGTGGCAGGTCCCGCCGGATTCCTTCAGCTTGCCGATGAAGGCGGTCAGCTCGGGGCTGCGGGCCAGGCTGCCGTCCGCGATCGCGGCGCCGATCCGCGGCAGGTCCTGCATCACGACGCGGCCGGCTCCGATGTTCAGGTGGCCGACCTCCGAATTGCCCATCTGGCCGTCCGGCAGCCCGACATCGTGACCGGACGTGTGCAGAAAGGCATGCGGCCCGGTCGACCACAGCCGGTCGAAGGTCGGGGTGCGGGCCTGGAGCACGGCGTTGTCGGCCCGCTCCGTCCGCCAGCCCCAGCCGTCCAGGATGGCGAGCATGACGGGGCGGCGGTCCTGCATGGGAGATCCTCGGGTTGGGGCGGCGCCCAGCTCTTACACGGCTTCCCGGCGCGGGCGCGAGGCCCTTCGGGCGGCGTTGCCGGGCCTCCGCCCTTCGGGCAGTGTCGGGGCGGCCCGGCCGGCCCCGCCCGAGGAACCCGGCGGCTTCACCCGGGAGGTCTTGACCGGCTGGGGCTTCCCGCCCGACGAGATTGCACGGCGCGAGCGCGCCGGGGCCGTGGATCAGGCCGGGTCCGAAGCTGCCGGGCGCCGGGTCGGGGCGCCGGCCGGAGAGTGATGCGATGCGGTCGTTTCTGTTCGTACCGGGCGACAGCGCCCGCAAGTTCGAGCGCGGAAGCGCCGGGGATGCGGATGCGCTCATCCTCGACCTCGAGGATTCGGTGTCGCCGGACCGGAAGGAGGCGGCGCGCGCGCTCACCGCCGGGATGCTCGGCGGCGCCCGCCCGGCGCCCCGCCTCTGGGTACGGGTCAACGCGCTCGACACAGGGCTGACGCTGGCCGATCTCGCGGCCGTGATGCCGGCCGGGCCGGACGGGATCGTGCTGCCGAAATGCGCCTCCGCGGCCGATGTCGCCACGCTGTCGAACTGGCTCGACGCCTTCGAGGCGGCGTCGGGGCGGAGCGGGGCCGGCACCCGGATCATGGCCATCGCGACCGAAACGGCCGGCTCGATCTTCGGGCTCGGCAGCTACCGGGACGCAGGGCCGCGCCTGTGGGGGCTGATGTGGGGGGCCGAGGACCTGTCGGCCTCGCTGGGCGCGACCGAGAACAGGCGCGACGGCGCCTTTCACAGCCCCTTCCGGCTCGCGCGCGACCTCTGCCTGATGGGGGCGGCCGCGGCCGGCATCGTGGCGGTCGACACCGTGTTCACCGACATCGACAACCTGGCCGATCTCGAGGCCGAGAGCGTGGCGGCCCGGCGGGACGGCTTCGGGGCCAAGGCCGTGATCCACCCGAAACACGTGGCCGTGGTGAACCGCGCCTTTACGCCGGACGAGGCGGAGGTGGCCTGGGCGCACCGGATCGTCGAGGCGTTCGCGGGCGCAGCGGAGGTCGGGGTGATCCGGATCGACGGCAAGATGATCGACAAGCCGCATCTCAGGGCGGCCGAGCGCATCCTGGCCGGATTGCCGAGGCAGTGAGCCCGCCGTGAGCGCCCAGGCCACACCGACCCCGCCCGCACCGCGCCACGACGGGCCGCAGCGTGTCCAGTCCCGCGCCCGGCTCGCCCTGGCGCTGGCCCTCCTGCTGCTCGGGCTGTGGACGATCAAGGCCTTCCTGCCGGCGCTCGCCTGGGCGGCGATCCTGGCCCTGGCCACCTGGCCGCTCTACCGGCGCTGCGCGAAACGGTGGCCGCCGGGGCGGCACAACATCGTGCTGCCGGCCGTGTTCACGGCCGCGGTCGCGCTGCTCGTGCTGGTGCCGCTCGGCCTCGCGGGCGTGCAGCTCGCCCGGGAGGCGCGGGTCATCTACGGGCTGGCCGAGGAGGCCCGACAGCACGGTGTCGCGGTTCCGGCCTGGCTGCCGGGGCTGCCGCTGGTGGGCGAGCAGGCCGCCGCCTGGTGGAGCGGGACCCTCGCCGATCCGACCGGCTATGCCGAGTTCCTGGGCCGGCTGAACCACGCCTCGCTGTACGGCTACACGCGCGCGCTCGGCGGGCAGCTCGTCCACCGCAGCGTGGTCTTCGGCTTCACGCTGCTGGCGCTGTTCTTCCTGTACCGCAGCGGCACGGAGATCGGCGCCCAGATGCTGCGGGCGAGCCACCGCGCCTTCGGGGCGCATGGCGAGCGGATCGGCCGGCAGATGATCGCCTCCGTGCACGGCACGGTGGACGGGCTCGTTCTCGTCGGGCTCGGCGAGGGCGTGCTGATCGGCGTCTCGTACGTCCTCGCGGGCGTGCCGCATCCGACGCTGTTCGGCGCCGCGACCGCGATCGCCGCCATGATCCCGTTCGGGGCCCCGATCGTGTTCTGCATCGCGGCGGCCCTGCTGCTCACCGCCGGATCGGTGACGGCCGCGATCGCCGTCGTGGCGTTCGGCTTCGTCGTCGTGTTCGTGGCCGACCACGCGGTGCGGCCGGCGCTCATCGGCGGCGCCACCAAGCTGCCGTTCCTGTGGGTGCTGCTCGGCATCCTGGGCGGGGTCGAGACCTGGGGATTGCTCGGCCTGTTTCTCGGCCCGGCCGTGATGGCGGCGCTGATCCTGCTGTGGCGGGACTGGGTCGGCGCGCGCGGGCGCTCCGCCTGACCCGGCCGGGTCAGAGGCCGCCGAGCCTGCGCACGGCGCGCCATTCCGCCTCGGTCACCGGCTGGACGGACAGGCGCGAGTTCCTGATCAGCACCATGTCGGCCAGGTCCGGCTCCGCCTTGACGGCGTCGAGCGTCACCGGCCGCGGCAGCGGTTCGACCGCCTTGAGGTCGACCATGCCGAAGCGCCCGGACGGGTCCGTGTGGTCGGGATAGTACTCCCGGATCACCGCGACGATCCCGACCACCGCCTTGCCGTCGTTCGAGTGGTAGAAGAAGCCGCGCTCCCCGACCCGCATGGCCTGGAGGTGCTTCTTGGCCAGGTGGTTGCGGACGCCCGTCCAGGGCGTGCCGGCCTCGCCGGCCGCGACCTGCTCGTCCCAGGACCAGGCGGAGGGCTCGGACTTGAAGAGCCAGTGGGGCATCGCTCTCGTTGCTCCTGAAACGCGCCGCGCTCACTCGCGCCTGAGCGGCCGTGCCATCAGGGCCTCGACGACCTCGTCGACGCCCTTCGCTCCGGCGATCACGGCCGCGACCGCCTCCGCGATCGGCATCTCGATCCCGGCCTCGCGGGCGAGCGCGACGAGCGCATCCGCCGTGTAGGCGCCCTCCGCCAGGCCCTCGCGGCGCGCGTCGTCCACCGGCATGCCGGCCCCGATCCGCAGGCCGAGCGCGAAGTTGCGCGACTGCGCCGAGCCGCAGGTCAGCACCAGGTCGCCGAGACCGGACAGCCCCATCAGGGTCTCGGGCCGTCCGCCGGCGGCGGCCGCGAAGCGCAGCAGCTCGGCGAAGCCCCGCGCCGTCAGGGCCGCCTTGGCGCTCTCCCCGAGCCCGCGTCCGTCCACGATCCCGACCGCGATCGCCAGGACGTTCTTGGTCGCGCCGCCGATCTGGACGCCCCGAAGGTCCGTGCCGTGATAAACTCGCAGGCTCCGTCCGGAGAGCGCGGCCGCGAGATCCTCCGCCAGCCCCGCATCCTCCGCCGCGAGGGCCACGGCGGTCGGCAGCCCGCGCGCGACATCCGCCGCGAAGCTCGGGCCGGACAGCACCGCGATGCGGGCGGCGGGCAGGATGTCCCGCACGACCTCTCCCACCATGCGGCCGGTTCCGCGCTCGATGCCCTTGGCGCAGATCACGATCGGCGCGCCCTGCGGCAGATCGCGGCCGATGCCCGACAGAACCGGCCGGATCTCCTGGGCCGGGATGGCCAGCAGCAGGGCGTCCGCCGGGCCGAGCGCCTCCACCCGGGCCGTCACCCGGACGCTGTCGCCGAGCCGCACGCCCGGAAGGCGCCGCGCGTTCACGCGCGACAGCTCGGCCGCGGCCGCGCCCTCCGCATCCCGCATCCACAGCACGACCGGCCTGCCGGTCGATGCGGCCGCGTTGGCCAGCGCCGTGCCCCAGGCGCCTCCGCCCAGAACCCCGATGGTCCGGATGGGGCTCATGCCGCGGCGGGGGCGGGTTCCAGGCTGGCGAGCGGCCACCGGGGCCGCGCCGGCGCGGTCATGTCGTCCGTGAGACCGAGGCGGAGCCGCTCGAGCCCCGCCCAGGCGATGATGGCCCCGTTGTCGCCGCAGAGCTCCAGCGGCGGGGCGACGAGCTTCAGCCCGGCCTCGCCGGCGAGCCGGGCCAGCGCGCGCCGGATCGCCCCGTTGGCCGCCACTCCGCCGGCCGCCACGATGGCGGTCGGGTGTCCGATCTGTTCGCGGAACAGCTTCAGCGCCACGCGGGTCCGGTCCGCGACGACGTCCACGACCGCGGCCTGGAACCCGGCGCACAGGTCGGCGATGTCCGTCCCGGTGAGCGGCGCCACGCGTTCGGCCTCGAGGCGAAGCGCCGTCTTGAGCCCGGACAGGGAGAAATCCGGCCTGGCCCGGCCGATCATCGGCCGCGGCAGGGCGAAGCGCGCGGGATCGCCCTTTTCGGCCTCGCGCTCGACCTGCGGCCCGCCCGGATAAGGGAGGCCGAGCAGCTTGGCGACCTTGTCGAAGGCCTCGCCCATGGCGTCGTCGACGGTTGTGCCGAGCCGGACGTAATCGCCGACGCCCCGCACCGCCACGAGCTGGGTGTGCCCGCCCGACGCGAGCAGCAGCAGGTACGGGAACGGCGTGCCGTCCGTCAGACGCGCCGTCAGCGCGTGGCCTTCGAGGTGGTTCACGGCGATCAGCGGCTTGCGGGCCACGAGCGCCAGCGTCTTGGCGGTGGTGAGCCCGACCAGGACGCCGCCGATGAGCCCGGGGCCGGCCGCGGCCGCGATGCCGTCCACGTCCGAGAGGCCGATCCCGGCGGTCGCCAGGGCGCGGGCGGTCAGCCGGTCGATCACCTCGACATGGGCCCGCGCCGCGATCTCCGGCACGACCCCGCCATAGGCGGCATGGAGGGCGATCTGGCTGAGGATCTCGCTGGCCAGGATCACGCCGCGCCCGTCGGCGCCGAGCGACACGACGGCGGCAGCGGTCTCGTCGCAGGTCGTCTCAAGGCCGAGAACAAGCATCGTGGGGCGATCGAACCCTGGCGCGCGAGGCCGACACCTCGCCGAAAGTCGTATGCCAGCCTATAAGGGCGCGGGACCTTGACGGGAAGCGGTCCGGGAGTTGTGGCGGTGCCGGAGTCTGAACCTGTCGTCATCGGGACGCGAGGCTCTCCCCTCGCGATGGCGCAGGCGAAGCAGACAGCCGAGGCGCTGGGGGCCGCTCTCGGCCTGGCCCCCGACCGGGTGACGCTTCGCCCCTTCACCACCACGGGCGACATCATCCAGGACCGCGCGCTGGCGGATGCCGGCGGCAAGGGGCTGTTCACCAAGGAACTCGATGCGGCCCTGCTGGAGCGCCGCATCGACATCGCGGTCCACTCCGCCAAGGATCTGCCGACCTTTCTGCCGGACGGGCTCTGCATCGCCGGCTACCTGCCGCGCGAGGATGTCCGCGACGTGCTGGTCAGCCGGCATCCGGGCTCGCTCGCCGGCATCCCGCCCGGCGGCCTGGTCGGCACGGCGTCGCCCCGGCGCGGTGCGCTCGTGCTGCGGCGTCGGCCGGACCTGCGCATCGTGCTGATGCGGGGCAACGTCGGAACCCGTCTGGCCAAGCTCGAGCGCGGCGAGGCGGACGCCACCCTCCTGGCGCTGGCGGGCCTCAAGCGGCTCGGCCTCGCCGAGCAGGCGAGCGCGATCCTGTCGGAGGACGAGATGCTGCCGGCCGTCGGCCAGGGCGCCATCGCCATCACGGCCCGGACGGACGACGACGCCATGCGGGCCGCCGTCGGCCGGATCGCCCACGCGGCCACGGGGGCCGCCCTGGCGGCGGAACGCGCCTTCCTGGCGGTGCTGGACGGCTCCTGCCGCACGCCCATCGCCGGGCATGCCCGGCTGGTCGGGGAGCGGCTGTTCTTCCGCGGGCTCGTGGTGCGGCCGGACGGATCCGACGCCATGGAGGTGGAGGCGGCGGGCGACAGCGCCGAGGCCGAGGCGATCGGGCGGCAGGCCGGGCACGAGCTGAAGGCCCGCATGCCGCCCGGCATGCTGGCGGCCTGAGCCGTGCGCGTGCTCGTCACGCGTCCTGCCGACCAGGCCGGTCGGACCGCCGCCCGGCTGCGCGAACTCGGACACGAGCCGGTGCTGGCGCCCGTTCTGCGCATCGTCCCGACCGGAGAGCCCACGCCCGAGGGCGGCTTCGCGGCCGTGCTTCTGACGAGCGGCAACGCGGTTCAGGGGCTGAGCGCCTTGCGGGACCGGCTCGGCGGTACGGCCGTCCTGGCGGTCGGCAACCGGACCGCGGCGGCTGCGCGCGCCGCCGGGTTCGGGCAGGTCGTCTCGGCGGAAGGAGCGGGAGCCGACCTCGTACGGCTTGCCGCCGCGCGGGCGCCCTCCGGGGCGCGTCTCCTTCACATCGGCGGCCGGGACCGCAAGCCCGGGCCCGAGCTGTGCCTTCGGCGCGCCGGGTTCGAGGTCGCGATCTGGGAGGCGTACGAGGCCCGCATGGTCGAGGCCCTGCCGGATGCCGCCGCGGCAGCCCTGTCGGGCGGTTCGCTCGACGCGGCATTGCACTTCTCGCGCCGCAGCGCCGGTCGCCTGGTCGCGCTGGTGGCGGCCCTCGGGCTCGAACCCGAACTCGGCCGGCTGGCTCACGCGTGCCTGTCCGAAGACGTGGCGGCCCCTCTGCGGCCCCTCCGGCCGTCCCGGGTCGCGATCGCGCCCCAGCCGGACGAGGCCGGCATGCTGGCGGCGCTCGCCAGCCTCGCCGATCCGGCGGCGGGCTCGCCCCCGCCACAATCCGGATGATAAGGACGGAACCAATCTGCCAAGGTCGATTTGGCGCACCGCATGGATGTCTCCGCCCGATGACAGACGACAAGCCGGCCGCGCGACCCGGCGACCCCTATCGGCGCAACCCGCCGGTCATCGACCTCGCGCCCCGTGATTTCCGCTCAACGGGACCGAAGGTCCCGGCCGGGCCTGACACGCGCGAGCCGGAGGCGTCCGAGCCGGCCACCGCGATCGAACCCGTAGCCGCGACGGGCCTCGACGGAGCGGCGCACGCCGGTGGCTCGGCAGAGGCCCCGTCGGAGCCCGTGACCGGCGCGCCCGGGACGGGCGATGCACCCGCGGGCGGCGACGAGTCCGCGCCCATCCCGGTCGCGGACGCCGTTCCGCCGGTGGATGCCGCCGCACCGCCCCCCACCACGACACCGGAGCGCTCGGGACGCGGCGTGGGCAGCCTCCT
>JAQGJJ010000160.1 GCA_028290695.1 Enterovirga sp.
AGCGGCTGGGCGCGCCGGAACACCGCCAGGGCCTCCGCGTCGAGATCGCCCGCGCCCCCGCTCGACACGAGGAACGCGCCAAGCACCCTTCCGCAGCGATCCACCGACAACCGCACCGACGCGGAGCCGGACTCACCCCCCAGCGGATACAGGAGACGGCGCAGATGCGACACGAGCGCGCCCTGCCACGATGCGCGGCTCGCGGCCGCCGAGCCGCTCGACGCCGACGGAATGGCCGAGGTGGTTCGCGCTCCGGCCTCCGTGGCCGGCGGGCGTTTTGCCTCCTGCCGGTCCGCCTGCCGGGCCTGGGCGGGCTTGGGCGGCTTCTTGCGCTCGACGACCTTCTCCTTGGGTTTCGGCTTCGGCTGGGGTTTCGGAGGCGGCGGCAGGGCAACCGCGGCCGTTTCCTTGACCACGGGCGGCCGCACGAGGGTCTCGTCGAACGGCACCTCCGGCACGGGATCGAGCGGCGGCACCTCGGCCAGCACGGTGGGCTCGGGCGGCGTGACGTCGGGCTCCGGCACGTCCGGGGGGGCGTCGAGAACCGGGTCGGGCAGGGCGGCCTCCGGCACGGCTTCGCTCGGCGGCTGGTCGTTCGGGGCGGCGGTCGGAGCGGCGGGCGGCGGCGCCAGGTCGATCATCACGGCCGGGAGCGCCTCGCCGGGCTCCAGGGCCGCCGACCGGTACGCCATCGCGCCGAGCACGGCCGCGCCGTGGAGGCCGAGCACCACCGCGAAGGACAGACCCCAGCGGGACGCCTCGCGCCCGTCGAAGAGCGGAGCCGACGGGCCGCCGCCGAGAGCGACCCCGCTCATTTCGGCGCGGCGCCGCCTTCGAGCCCGACCAGCGCGACCTTAAGATAACCCGCATCCCGGAGGGCGTTCATCACGTCCATCAGGTCGCCGTAGCTGACCGCCTTGTCGGCCCTGAGGAAGATGCGCTGCTCGTGGTCGGCGCCGGTGGCGCCGTCGAGCGCGCCCGTCAGCCCGGCCCGGGGAACCGGGACCTCGCCGATGTCGAGGGAGAGATCGGCCTTCACGGTCAGGAACACCGGCTTGTCCGGCCGGGGCTGCGGCTGTGCCGTCGCGGTCGGCAGGTCGACCGCGACGTCCACCGTGGCGAGCGGGGCCGCCACCATGAAGATGATCAGCAGAACCAGGATGACGTCGATGAACGGCGTCACGTTGATGTCGTGGTTCATCTCGAGCTCGTCGCCCGAGCCTCCGAGCTTCGCGGCCACCGGCCTACTCCGCGGCCGCGCGCAGGTGCGGCCGCCCGATCCGGTCGAGATCGCGCGACAGGTGGCGCATCACCTCCGCGGCCGCGTCCGACAGCATGGCCCGGTAGCCACCGATCCAGCGCGCGAACAGGTTGTAGATCACAACGGCCGGGATGGCGGCCACGAGCCCGATTGCGGTCGCCAGCAGCGCCTCGGCGATGCCGGGTGCCACGACGGCGAGGTTCGTCGTTTGGGCCTTCGAGATGCCGATGAACGCGTTCATGATGCCCCAGACGGTGCCGAACAGGCCGACAAAGGGGGCGGTCGAGCCGATGGTCGCGAGCAGGCCGGTGCCGCGGGTCATGCGGCGGGCGGCGCCGGCCTCGATCCGCTCCAGCCGCGAGGCGACCCGCTCCTTGAGCCCGTCCTTCTCCAGCCCGACCGACAGCTCGGCCTCCGCGGCCGCGGCGGCCACGAAGGCCCGCACGGGGCCGCGCCCGCGTCCGAGCAGATCGGCCGCCTCGGCGAGCGAGCGCGCGCCGGCGATGCGGCGGGACAGCCGGATGCCGCTCCGGGTGGCGGCCAGGAGCTCGAGGCTCTTCGCCAGCCACACGGTCCAGGTGATCACGGACGCGAAGGCGAGGCCCACCATCACGGCCTTCACGACGATGTCGGCGCCCATGAACATGCCCCAGGGGGACAGGTTGTGGGGCAGGGGCGCGGAGGCCGGCCGGGCCGGCGCGCTTGTCCCGGCGACCTGCGCAGCCGGAACAGGCGGCACGGTCGCCGTCGCGGGCTGGGACGCCTCAGGAGCCGCCGACGGCGCCTGCTGCACGGCAGGCGTAGCGGCCGGAGCCGCCGGTGCGGCAGTCTGACCGGGTTGCGGGGCGACGCCGGGCGGGGAGGCCGGTTGCTGCGCGGCCGCGAGCGTGATTCCGGCCCAGGTCAGGACGGCGACGAGCACGGCCTTCCGGGCGGAGGGCCTGCCTGGCGGCAGGGTCCGGCGGCACACGGGAACACGCATCTGAATTCCTGAGCCATGGCGGTCGCACGAGACCGGCAACGGGCTTCGACAGGCCTCGTTCTGGCACCTAAGCCTGCCTCGATCAAGTATCCGTCGCCCGGCACCTAAACGAAAAGGCCCGGTGCAACGCTGATCCCCGGAAGTATACAGATGTCGTGGCGGCTAGACTGTCATTAGAACATCTTCAAAGTGTGGCGAAGCTGCCGAAACCGCCCGCAGCATGGCCGCCGTCCCCGCGCCGCGGCGCCGATTTGGGCGGTGCCGCGTGCCAGAGCTTTGGGGCAGCGGGCCGGGCGGCACGGGCCCGGAGGGCGAGGCGGTTTCCAGATCCCTCCGGCCGGGCAACCGCGGCTCGTCTTAACCGTGCGTCAACCATCCCGCCCGGTAAGCTGTGCCACACCATCTGGGGCGCCACTTTGCCGCTGCACGACCAGTTCGAGTTGCGCCGCGCCCATTACGGCATCGACGCGGCGACACAAGCCTCGCTGAAGCAGGTCTGGCCGCTTCTCGCCGCCGAACTGGACGCGGCGCTCGCCGGCAACCTGCGGGCGGCCTCTCAGCTCCCGCCGCCGGTCGGACCGCTCATGCGGAGCCGCGGCGAGGAGATATCCCGCCTTTCGCGAGCCCACCTCGAGGAGGTCTTCCTCGGCTCGTTCGACGCGCTTTGGGTCGGCACCTGCGAGGCCGTGTCGGCCGCGGAGCTGGAACTGGGACTCGACGCCCGCCACCGGGCAGGCGTGAACCGCTTCGTCCTGGAGGCCGCCGCCCGGGCAATCGGCCGCCGCCACCGGTTCAACGGGGCGGCGGTTGCGCGCCTGCTGGACGCGGTCGGCCGCACGCTCCTGCTCGATGTGGCCTGCGCGGTGATCTACCACTCGCACCAACTGACCCGCCGGGCGGAGGCGCGCGCGGCGGGCCTCGACCAGGCCATCGCGGCCTTCAGCGAATCCGCCACGGACGTGCGCTCCAGCATGAACGAGCTCGCGGTCTCCCTCACGAGCACGTCCGGGCGCCTCACCTCGCTCGCCGAGCACGCCCGGCGGGAGGTTGCGACCGCCCGCCAGGCCACCGCCGGGGCCTCGGCCAACGCGGATGCCACCGCGAGCTCGACGCAGGAGATGTCCGCCTCCATCGACGAGATCGACGAGCACGTGCGCCGCAGCGTGGACCTCGCGACCTCCGCCAGCCTGCAGGCGGAGCGGAGCCATGCCGGCATCAAGACGCTGCTCGGGGCGGTCGAGAAGATCGGCTCGGTGGTCGGGCTGATCGCCGAGATCGCCGCCCAGACGAACCTGCTGTCGCTCAACGCCACCATCGAGGCGGCCCGTGCGGGCGAGGCGGGACGGGGCTTCTCGGTCGTGGCCGCGGAGGTGAAATCCCTGGCCGGGCAGACCGCGAATGCGACGGACGAGATCGGGCGCCAGATCGAGCTCATCCACGAGGCGACACGCCGCTCGGTGGCCGAGATCTCCGCGATCCGGGAGGCGGTCTTCGACATGCAGGGCAGCGCCGCCACCATCGCGGCCGCCATTCACCAGCAGAACGACGCGACGAACCGCATCGCCGAGGGCGCGCAATCCTCGGCCGACCACGTGCAGACCGCGACGGCCGCGGTGACCGTGGTGGAGGACGCGATCGGCAGGACCTCCGATACCGTGAGCGCGGTGCTGCAAACGTCCCGCGTGATCGCGGAGCGCACCCAGCAGCTCGACGTCGCCATGTCGCTCCTGTCCGAGAGGGTGCGGGCGGCATGACGTCCTCGCCCCGCACCCTCGGCGGAGCCTGGGGCTAAGCCTGAGGTCGGCGGCCCGGCGGGGTTCGGGCGCGGGCCGGCGGCACCGGGCCCGGGTCGGACGGCGCCGCCCGACATTGACGCTCGCCGGGAGGGTCGGTCTAATCCTTGCAGGACGGCCAGCGAGACCGTCAGCGGGGCCATCATGCCGAACAGTTGCAACCGGATCGCCATGTCCGCGGCCGCCTTCCTGCTGGCGCTCGGCGCCGCGCAGGCCCAGGCCCCCGCGCCCGCCGCTGCTCCCAAGAAGGGAGGCGCCCTGCAGGTCGTGGTGACACCCGAGCCGCCGATCCTGATGCAGGGCCTCAACCAGAACGGCCCGACCAACATGATCGCGGGCAACATCTACGAGTCGCTGCTCCGCTACGACGAGAAGCTGAACCCGATGCCGTCCCTGGCCAAGAGCTGGGAGATCTCGCCGGACCAGACGATCTACACCTTCAAGCTGCAGGACGGCGTGAAGTGGCACGACGGCAAGCCCTTCACGGCCGACGACGTGGTGTTCACGCTCGACAAGTTCCTGCGCGAGGTTCACCCGCGCTGGCGCCCGATCGTGAACGCGCAGGTGAAGGCGATCGAGAAGGTCGACGACGGGACGGTCCGGGTCACGCTGAAGCAGCCGTTCGGGCCCTTCCTGCTGTCGCAGGAGGTCGCCTCCGCCCCCATGGTGCCGAAGCACATCTACGA
>JAQGJJ010000179.1 GCA_028290695.1 Enterovirga sp.
CTGGAGGCCGTCCGGCTCGCCCCCGACCTCGTGCCGGCCGCCGCCCTCGCCGGCCGGCAGCTCGCCCGCCGGGGCGACCTGCGCAAGGCCGCCAAGACGATCGAGACGGCCTGGCGGGTGGTGCAGCATCCGGATCTCGCCGCCACCTACCTCAACCTGCGCCAGGGCGATTCCGCAGCCGATCGGCTGGCCCGTGCGGAGGGGCTGGCTCGCCTGTCGAGCTGGGCCCCCGAGTCGCGCCTCGCCATCGCGCGCGCCGCCATCGAGGCACGCGAGTTCGGCCGCGCCCGCGATGCGCTGCAACCCCTCCTGGAGGGTCGCCCGACCGTCCGGGTCTGCCTCGCCATGGCGGAGCTGGAACAGGCCCAGGGCGCAACCGGCCGGGTGCGGGAATGGCTCGCCCGGGCGGCCCGCGCGCCGCGCGATCCCGCCTGGATCGCGGATGGCGCCGTGTCGGAGACCTGGGCGCCCGTTTCGCCGGTCACAGGACGGCTCGACGCCTTCGTGTGGGACACCCCGCCCGAGGTCCTCGGCCCCCCGGTGGATCCCGCGCTGTTCGCGGACCCGGTGGCCGACATCGCGCCCGGCGCCATCCCGGCGCCGGCAGCCCCGTCGGGCCCGGCTCACGCGGACCCGGCTCACGCCGGCCTCGCGCCTGCCCCCCTCGCTCCCGCGGCTCTGTCCACGGTCGGGGCCGCGACGGCCGCGACCGAGCCGGACATCCGCCAGGCGGAAACGGTTCCCGGCCCGGCCGAACCCTCGGCCGGGAGCCGATGGGCCGAGCCGCCGCCCGACGTCGCGTCGGCCGGAGCCGAGCCGACCGATTCCAGGCCGACCCGCGACGCCGCTCCGGCATCGCCGCCGACGGTTCTGAAGCCTCTCGCATCCGAGCCGTCCCGCAGCGCACCGCCGGCCGGTCCGCTCGGGATCCAGCGCGAGCCGGCGCCCGTGGTGTTCCCGGTCGCGCATGCGCCCGACGATCCCGGCGCGGCCGATCCGGACGAGGAGCGGCCCGCCCGCCTGCGCCTTCGGGGATGACCCCCGGCAAGCCCGTCGCCATGTCGACAATGTCGAGGAGAGAACCATGAACAAGCACGTCAAGGCTCTTGCCGTTCTGCTCGGGGCGCTGGCCGCGGTTCCGGCCTGGGCCCAGAGCCCCGCCCCTTCCGCCCCCACGCCGACCCGGCCCGCCCCGGCCGCGACGGCTCCGGCCACGACCGCTCCGGCGGTGACCGCCCCGGCCGCCACCAAGGCGCCGCTGATCGACATCAACACCGCGACCAAGGAGGAGCTCGACGCCCTCCCGGGCATCGGCTCCGTTCGGGCCGAGGCGATCATCAAGGGCCGCCCGTACAAGGGAAAGGACGAGCTCCTGCGCAAGAAGGTCCTGCCGTCCAACATCTACAACGGCATCAAGGACCGGGTGATCGCCAAGCAGTCCTGACCTCTCCATCGGTCCAGGCGATGGACAGCCGGAGAATAGAGGCCTAGGAGCCGGTCTCGATTCCCTGGCTCAAGCGCTCATGACCGTCAGACTGCACCGGGACGACCTCCCGGCCGATTTCGTGCCCGGATCCGCGGTCGCGATCGACACGGAGACGCTGGGGCTCAACCCGCATCGGGATCGGCTCTGCGTGGTCCAGATCTCGAAAGGCGACGGCACGGCCGACGTGGTTCAGATCACGCCGGCCGCAATCGAGCGGCCCAACCTGACGCGGCTGCTGGCAGACCCGGCCTGCACGAAGCTCTTCCATTTCGGCCGCTTCGACCTGGCAGTGCTGTTCCACCGCCTGGGGGTGATGCCGAACCCGGTCTATTGCACCAAGATCGCCTCCCGGCTCGTCCGCACCTACACGGACCGGCACGGCCTGAAGGACCTCACCCGCGAGCTCCTCGGGATCGACCTGTCCAAGGCCCAGCAATCATCCGACTGGGCCGCCCCAGAGCTGAGCCAGGCGCAGCTCGACTACGCCGCGTCGGACGTCCTGCATCTGCACGCGCTGAAGGAGCGGCTGGACGCGATGCTGGCCCGCGAGGGCCGGACCGAGCTGGCGCAGGCCTGCTTCGCGTTTCTGCCCACGCGGGCGCGCCTGGACCTTCTCGGCTGGCCCGAAACGGACATCTTCGCGCATAGTTGACGGCCGGTCCCGGACCGCGCACACACGGCCCGGCCACAACTTCGCCATGCCGGCCGGGCACAGATGAGCCCTCACCTCGACGATCGGATTGTCCCTTGAGCGGGTTCTCGTCGGCGCCGGCGCAGGACGCAGTCCCTGCACTCGTGCACCGTGGACATGCCTACGAGGCCGCACGCCGGCATTCGACACGCGTTCGCCGCCTGAAGATCGCGATCCCGCTCGGCGCCGCCGCCGTGGCGGGTCTCGTGGCTCTGGCAACTTTCGCGAATCCGCTCGGCAACATCGGCGGACTGACGCTCGGGCCAGTGTCGCTGGCCGGCACCAAGATCGCCATGCAGAACCCGCGCCTGACCGGGTTCCGAAAGGATTCCCGTCCCTATGAGGTGACCGCCATCACGGCGTTCCAGGACGTCCGCAAGCCGGGGGTCATCGAACTCAAGGACATGCGGGCCAAGCTGACGCTGGACGGGTCCGGCTCGATTGCGAACCTCGTTTCCCATGCGGGCCTGTTCGATAGCGCCAAGGAGTTGCTCGAGCTGAGCGACGACATCCGCATCACCACCACGCACGGTGACGAGGTGCTGCTTCGTTCGGCCAGCGTCGACTTCAAGGGTGGGACGGTCGTGTCCAAGGACCCGGTCAAGATCTCCACGGCGAACGGAATGGTCGAGGCGGAGGGCCTGCAGGTGTCGGACAGCGGCAGCACGATCTCCTTCACGGGCCGGGTCCGTACGCAGTTCACCCGACCGGTCGCCGACCCGGCGACCACGTCTTCGACGCCCCCTGCCGGGTCTGCACCACGGGTCTCCCAGGCCGAGCCGGTGAAGCGATGATGCCGGACCGCGTTCAGGGACGACCGATGGTTCGTATCGTCGCGCGCGTCGCCGCCGCGGGCCTGTTCGCCGTGGCGCCCGCCCTCGCCCGAGCCGACACCCCGACCGCCCCGGCCGGCGCGGCAGACCTGAGGGTGGCCCAGGCTCCGGCTGCCAAGCCCCCCGCCGGCCGGGCGCGCGACCGGTCGTCGGCCTTTGGCGAACTCGGCTCCAACCGGGAGCCAATCAAGATCGACGCCGACCGGCTCGACGTCTTCGACAAGGAAGGGCGTGCGGTGTTCGGCGGCAACGTCGTCGCGGTTCAGGGTGACAGCACCATGCGGTGCTCGCTCCTGACGGTGCTCTACGAAGCGGGGCGCGGCGCCGGGTCGGCAGGCGGCTCCCCGATCTCCGGCGCCGACAGCGGCATCCGCAAGCTCACCTGCAAGGGCCCGGTGACGATCGTGTCGAAGACCCAGGTCGCCACCGGCGACAATGCCGAATTCGACCGGACGAAGAACAAGGTCTATCTGACCGGCAACGCGGCCCTCAGCGACGGGCCGAACGTCACCCGCGGCGAGCGTGTGGCTTACGACCTGAATACGGGCATCGCCAATGTCGAGGGTGGCCGCGTCCGGGCTCTCATTGTGCCCGGGAGCCAGGACAAGAATGCAGCGCCGGGTGGCGCTTCAAAGACGCGCTGAGCGCGCTCTGCAGATCGTCGCTTCCCGGCCAGACGACGCCGGATCCCGCCCGTGAAGGTGTTCGGCAGGCGCTGGGGGCGAGCTTCTCCGGAAGATCCGCCCGTGTCGGAGGGCGAGGGCACCGTCGAGGAGGCTTGGCCCGCGGCGTCCGAGCAATTTGGTGCGCCGGGCTTCCTGGCCGTCACAGGGCTCGAGAAGAGCTATGGCGGCCGCACCGTCGTGCGCGACGCCGAGCTCTACGTGCAGCAGGGAGAGGCCGTCGGGCTGCTCGGCCCGAACGGTGCCGGCAAGACCACCATCTTCTACATGATCACCGGCCTGGTCGCGGCCGATCGGGGCCTGATCAGCCTGGACGGCAACGACATCACCCGCCTGCCGATGTACCGGCGGGCGCGCCTCGGCATCGGCTACCTGCCCCAGGAGGCCTCGATCTTCCGGGGGCTCAATGTCGAGGACAACATCCGCAGCGTCCTCGAGGTGGCGATCCGCAACAAGCGTGAGCGCGAGGACCGCCTGGAGGAGTTGCTCGAGGAATTCGACATCGCGCGTCTGCGCAAGACGCCGTCCATCGCGCTCTCCGGTGGCGAGCGGCGCCGTTGCGAAATCGCGCGGGCGCTCGCGACCTCTCCTACCTTCATGCTGCTGGACGAGCCTTTCGCCGGCATCGACCCGATCGCCGTCGGCGATATTCAGGATCTCGTGCGGCACCTCACGGCCCGGGGGATCGGCGTCCTGATCACCGACCACAACGTCCGCGAGACGCTGGCGCTGACGGACCGGGCCTACATCATCCATTCGGGCCGCGTCCTGACCGAGGGTCGGCCGGAGGACATCATCAACGACGAGGACGTGCGCCGTCTCTACCTGGGCGAGGATTTCCGGATGTAGCGCCCCCTGCACCGAGCCGAGTGACAGGCCTCGGGCAGGTTGTTAAGCCACCGATCGATCGCACGGACGACAGGGACCCATGAGCGCGCACGACCTCGCAGCATCCATCGAAGCGGCCTGGGACGACCGGGCGGCGATCGGCCCGGCCACGGGCGGCGCAGTGCGCGAGGCGGTGGACGAGGCCCTGAACCTGCTCGACACCGGCAAGGCGCGCGTCGCCGAGAAGATCGACGGCGCATGGCGCGTCAATGAATGGCTGAAGAAGGCGGTGCTCCTGTCCTTCCGGCTCACCGACATGGCGCCGATATCGGGCGGACCGGGCGGCAGCGGCTGGTTCGACAAGGTGCCGTCCAAGTTCGACGGCTGGGACGAGGCCCGTTTCCGGGCCGCGGGCTTCCGAGCGGTGCCGAACTGCACGGTCCGGCGGGGCGCCTTTATCGCGCCCGGCGTCGTGCTCATGCCGAGCTTCGTCAACCTCGGCGCCTATGTCGGCGAGGGCACCATGGTCGATACCTGGGCGACCATCGGCTCCTGCGCGCAGGTGGGGAAGAACTGCCACATCTCCGGCGGAGCCGGGATCGCGGGCGTGCTCGAGCCGCTTCAGGCCAATCCGGTGATCATCGAAGACAACTGCTTCGTGGGCGCCCGCTCAGAGGTCGCCGAAGGCGTGATCGTGGGCGAAGGATCTGTGCTTTCGATGGGCGTCTACATCGGGGCGTCGACCCGCATCATCGACCGTAGCACGGGCGAGGTGTTCCAGGGTCGCGTGCCGCCCTATTCCGTGGTGGTGGCCGGCACGCAGCCCGGCAAGCCTCTTCCCGACGGCTCGGGGGGCCCGGGCCTCTACTGCGCGGTTATTGTCAAGCGGGTCGACGCCGGCACACGGGCTAAGACCTCCATCAATGAACTGCTCCGCGACTGAGCTCCTACCCCTCAAGTCTGGCTTGCTCCACACGGCCGCCCGCCCCATGGATTGAACTAGTCCATTCGACTAGGTCACATGGGGAGTAAATGGATGGATGTACCGTGGAACAGGCGGCGTCCTCCGGACAGCGATCCTGCGCTGTTCGGGGCCTTGCGGCGGCTCACCCATTCCCTCGCGACCGACGGTGACCGGCGCCGGAAGGGTCTCCGGTCAGCCGATTTCGAGGAGATGTCCGACCATCTCGTCGTGGTCAGGCCGGGCGCGAACCTCGGGGGTTTCCAGTTCGACTTCTACGGCGCGGCCGTCGCCGAGTTGGGGACCATCGGCGATCTGACGGGCGGCACCTTCAACGAGGTCTTGGCCGATCCCTATGCACGCAGAGTTTTGGCGGGCTACCGGCACGTGGCTCTCACGCACCTGCCTCATGTCGATCGCAACTGGCGCATGCCGGACGGATCCGAACGGTATTGCTCGCGCCTCATCGTGCCGATGTTCACCGGAAGCACCGTTGGGCTGATCGTCGCGGTGCTGGCCTTTCACGACCAGCCGATCCTGGATGAGTTGGCGGCCTATGCGGCCCGCAACCGAGACCTGCCAAAGCCGACGACTCGCGTCCCAGTTCCGTCGCCCCGGCCCGCAACCGAGCCGCTGCCGTTTCAGCGGGCCTAGGTACTTACCCGCGACGCACCGGAGCATCGACGTAGGGTTGATCCGACGACAACGAAAGTCCTACACCCTGAGCAGAGGAAACAATCCGGGGGGCGTTTTCATCTTTCCTGCGAGGGAAGCGCGCCATGGTGACTGCCGATGAGTTTGGACGATCGTTTCGCGGGGCGACCGCAATTATGCACCGTCGGGCAGACGGACTCGCGGCCTTCGATCTGAGCGTCCGAGGACTCGCCCGCTCCTTCGGGGCAATCACGCTGACCGCGCCGGCCTTCGTGGTCTGCCTCGCGCTGCAGCGCGCCGAGCTTGGCCGGCCGCTCGCCCAGGGTGCCCTGTTCGCGGATCCGAGTCTCTCCGTCCTGACCGGGGCAGGTTACCTGGCGAGCTTCTGCGCCATGCCGCTGGCGATGCTGTTCGTCCTCCGAGGCGGTCCGCGCGCCGCCCGCTACGTTCCGTTCGTGGTGGTCTGGAACTGGATTTCCGTGTTCGGCAATCTGGCCCTCGCGGCGCCGAATGCGCTCTATCTCATCGGCCTGCAGACCCACGGGCTCGCGGCGATCATATCCTTCGCGTTCGCGCTGATCGTCGTGGAGGCGCAGTGGTTCGCCGCCAAGGTCACGCTCGGAGTGGGAAACGTTGCGGCCTCAGCCGTGGTAGCCCTCGGTCTTGTCCTGGATCTCGGGCTGGACCGGCTCCTGGGGCGCCTAGTGACCTGACGCAGCCGGGTAGTCGACCCCCACAAGGGCCAGCCCCTGCGGCGGCGCCAGCGGACCGCAGGCGGCGCGAGACCGGGCATCGAGCGCCCTGCGCACCTCCGCCACGCTCCACCGCCCTGCGCCGGCCTGGGCGAGCGTACCGACCATCGAGCGGACCTGGGAGTGGAGGAACGAACGGGCCGAGGCCCACACCAGGATGACCTCGCCCTCGCGTTCCACGTCCAACCGCTCCAGGGTCCGGATCGGCCCCGACGCCTGACACTCGGAGGCCCGGAAGGTTGTGAAATCGTGCAGCCCGAGGAGCGTCTGTGCCGCCTCGTGCATGCGGTCGGCATCCAGCGCCCACGGGACGTGCCAGGCGATCTGCCTTTCGAGGGCAGCCGGAGCCCGTCGGTTGAGGATCCGATAGCGGTAGTGGCGCTGCACCGCCGATGTACGGGCATTGAACCCGTCGGAGGTGCGCTCCGCCGCCAGCACGGCCACCGGCTCCGGCTTCATGTGCGCGTTGATAGCGTCCCGCACCGTGTCGGGCCGCCAATCCCGGTCGAGATCGAGATGGGCGACCTGATGTGTCGCGTGAACGCCGGCATCCGTGCGGCCTGCGCACTGGATCCGGCGCCGCTCGCCCGAGAAGCGGGAGATCGCATTCTCGACGACCTCCTGGACCGAGCGCCCGTTCTTCTGGCTTTGCCAGCCGACGAAGGGGGTGCCGTCGTACTCGATGACGAGTTTGAAGCGTGGCATGGCTCAGCTGAAAGCCGCGCCCGCCTCGAGCCGCACGCCACGCAGGAAATCGGCCGCCGGCATCGGGCCGCGCCCCGCGCGCTGGACCTCCAGAAGCCGCACCGCGCGGGCGCCGCAGGCAACGCGCCCATCCGGATCCAGCAGCGTACCCGGCTTCCCGTCTCCCTCGGCCACGGCAGTCCGGAGCACCTTTACGCGCTCCGGTCCGCGGCCCAGATCGACCTCCATGAAGGCGCCCGGAAACGGTGAGAGTCCCCGGACGTGGTCGTGCACGCGATCGGCCGGAGCCGACCAGTCGATGCGGGCCTCCTGGTTGTCGATCTTGCGGGCATAGGTGGCGCCCCCCTCGGGCTGGGCCGCAAACCCGAGCGAGCCCGTTTCCAGCGCGTCGAGAGCCCGGGCCATGAGGGAGGCCCCGAGCGTCGCGAGGCCATCGTGCAGGTCGCCCGCGTTCTGGTCTGGTCCGATCGGGACACGTTCCGTGAGCCCGACCGGTCCGGTGTCGAGCCCCTCCTCCATCCGCATCACGGCGACGCCGGTCTCGCGATCTCCCGCCATGATGGCCCGCTGAATCGGGGCGGCACCGCGCCAGCGCGGCAGCAGGGAGGCATGCAGGTTCAGGCAGCCGAGCGGTGGCGCGTCCAGGATCGGCTTGGGGAGCAGTAGGCCGTAGGCAACCACCACGGCGACATCGGCCCCGTGCGCGGCGAAGCGCCCGGCCGCCTCCCCGTCCCGGAGGCGCACGGGCGTTTCCACCGCCCAGCCTTCGCGTTGCGCGATCTGGTGCACCGGGGACAGCCGAGCCTTCAGGCCACGGCCGGCAGCGGATGGCGCGCGGGTGTAGACCGCTACGATCTCGTGCCGGGCCGCCACGGCCAGGAGCGTCGGAACCGCGAAGTCGGGCGTCCCCATGAAGACGACCCGGAGCGTCATGCGTCGGCCGACTCGCGCTTGGCCGCCTTCTCGAACTTCTTCAGGAGGCGCGTGCGCTTCAGGCGCGAGAGGTGGTCGACGAACAGGACCCCGTTCAGGTGGTCGATCTCATGCTGCAGACAGATGGCGAGCAACCCGTCGGCATCCGTCTCGACCGTGTCGCCCTTCAGGTCGCGATAGCGCACCCGCACCTTCTCGGGCCGCTCGACCTCTTCGTAGTATTCGGGGATCGACAGGCAGCCTTCCTCGTGGACGCGCTTGTCCTCGGAGGCCCAGGTCACCTCGGGGTCGACCAGAACCATCGGGTTGCGGTCTTCCGCGGTCTTGCCGAGATCGACCACGACGAGGCGCTTCGGCACCCCGATCTGGATCGCGGCGAGCCCGATCCCCGGGGCGTCGTACATCGTTTCGAGCATGTCGGCCGCGAGCGCCCGGACCTCGTCCGTGATCGGGCCGACCGGCTCGGAGACGAGGCGCAGCTTGGAATCGGGCAGGATGACGAGGGGGCGGACGGCCATTCCGGGCAGATATGGGTTCCGGACGGAGCGGTCAAACGGGCCGCAAGGTCGCGGCCGGACGGCTACTGGCTGCTCCGGCCCCAATCCGGGCGGGTGCCGAGCCCGGTGAAGGCCGGTCTGCCCAGCCCCCAATCCGAGCCGACATAACCCGGGCCACCGCTCACCCGTCGGGCCGGACGCGTCTGCCCCGATCGGCCGTGGCTCTCCCACGCGCGTTCGAGGGTGTCGCCCGAGCGGCTCGGCTCATCGAAGCGCTCGCGATCCTTATAGATGGGCCCAGGCCCTTCGGCGCGGGCTCCGCCTGCCAGCAGGGGTAGGATTAGGCCGGCGCAGGCGAGGCCCAGGGAGGCTGGATGGAAGGAGCGCGATTGCATCGGGCGATCCTGCCGCCGGCATGGTGGCCGACGGGTTAACGACCGGGCGGGCCGTTCAGGCAATCAGCCCCGCGCGCCGCGCCAGCGCGGCAAGATCGGCCTGCGGACGGGCGCCGAGATGCCCGATGACCTCCGCGGCCGCCAGACAGCCCAGGCGGGCGCAGCTCGCGTCGTCGAGATCGCGCGCCAGCCCGGCCAGAAACCCCGCCGCGAACAGGTCCCCGGCGCCGGTCGTGTCGACCACCTGCTCGACCGGGTGGGCCGGAACCGCCGTGACCGCCCCGTCCCGGACCACGATGGCGCCGTCCGCCGAGCGGGTCACGACGCCGAGCACCCGCTCGGCCTTGAGGCCGGCGATCGCGGCCTCGTCGTCCTCCGTCTCGTACAGGCTCTTCAGCTCGTGAATGTTGGCGAACAAGATGTCGATGCTGCCGTCGCGCAGGAGCTCCCGGAATTCCGCCCGGTAGCGGCCGACGCAGAACGCATCCGACAGCGTGAGCGCGACCCGGTTTCCGGCCTCGTGCGCAATACGGGCGGCCTTGCGGAAGGCATCCTTCGCGGCGGGCGGATCCCACAGATAGCCTTCCAGGTAGACGATGCGGGCGGACTTCACAGTCGCCTCGTCGACATCGTCCGGCCCGAGCGTCTGGCAGGCCCCTAGATAGGTGTTCATGGTGCGCTCGCCGTCGGGCGTCACCAGGATCAGGCAGCTCGCGGTGGAGGGGCCGTCCGCGGCGGCCGCCGTGTCGAACCGGACTCCGACCGCGTTGAGGTCGTGCGTGAACATGCGGCCGAGTTCGTCGTTCCTCACCTTGCCGACGAAGCCGACCTTGGCGCCGAGCGCCGCCGCTCCGACCGCGGTGTTCGCGGCCGACCCCCCGGAAACCACGGTGCCGGGGCCCATCGCGCCATACAGGGTCGCGGACCGCGCCTCGTCGATAAGCTGCATCGACCCCTTGGCCAGCGATTGATCCGCCAGGAAGCGCTCGTCCGCACGGGCCAGGACGTCGACGATCGCGTTTCCGAGCGCCAGGATATCGAGACCTGAGGTCGTCATCATCACCACGGGAGTTGGAGGGCCGCCGCTTTGGCACCCACCGTCCGGGCGGTCAACCGGCGGCCCGGCCGCGCCGGAGCCGCACGTGAAGGGCGCCGGCGCCGCCTTGGCGATGCGCGGCCTCCTCCCAGCCGAGCACCGCACTGCGCAGCTCGGGCGCGGCGAGCCAATGTGGCACCATGCGGCGCAGCACACCTCGCTCCCCCCCGCCGAATCCGCCGGCCGGACCACCCTTTCCGGTGACGACGAGGACGAGCTTGTGCCCTTCGGCGCTGGCTCGTCGTATGAACCGCAGCAGCTCGGCATGGGCCTCCGCCTCCCGCAACCCGTGCAGATCCAGCTTCGCATCGGGCCGGGCCTTGCCGCGGGCCAGGGCGCGCCGGGTCCTCGGCTCGAGGGGCGCAAGCGGCGCCAGCGCAGGCTTGGCGCGGGGAGGCGTGGGGGGAGGGGCTGCTTGCGGCAGCTCCCGGCCGGACGGCTCGGAGCGCTCGGGCGGCAACTCGCGGATGTCGGGTGTCGCCCGCCCGGGCAGGGGTGCGATCGAGCGGGCGACCTCCGCCCAGATCTGCCTGTCCTCGGATGTGAGGGGCCGGGCTCGGCCCCGCGTCATGGCGTGCCGGAGGCCGGGCCGTCCTGTTTCGGCCACAGAACGACGAAGCGGACCGGCTCCCGGATGAGCCCGGCTCGCGCACCGGCCTCCTCACCGGAGCCGACGAACAGGTCGGCGCGCGCCGGACCGACGATGGCCGAGCCGGTGTCCTGCGCGACCACCAGCCGGCGCAGCATCGTGCGTCCGCCGCCCGGCTCCGGCAGTTCGCCCTCCAGCCAGATGGGAAGGCCGTAGCTCCAGACGGTGCGGTCGATGGCGACGCTCCGTCCCGGGGACACGGAGATCCCGGCTGCGCCGATCGGCCCGTCGTCGGGATCGAGCTCCTCGGCCAGGCGGAAGAAGATGTACGAGCGGTTCCTCCGAAGGAGCTCGCGCGCCTCGGTGGGGTTCGACTTCAGCCAGTCCGTCAGCACGTCGGCGGTCATGTCAGCCGGCCTGACGCCCAGACGCTCCATCACGAGCCGCGCGACCGAGGTGTAGGGCTGGCCGTTACGACCCGCATAGGCGACCCGCACGCTGCGCCCGTCCGGGAGCCGGATCCTGGCGGAGCCCTGGACATGGATGACGAACGCGTCCGTCGGTTCGCGCAGATACACGATGGACGCCGTGTGCCCGTCCACCGCGCCGTCCTCGATGGCGGCTCGCTCCGGGTAGGGCTCGAAACCGGTCGGGATCTTACGGGCTGCCGTCAGTCCCGGCGGCACCCCCGGAACCGTGTCCCCCGGCTCGAGCGAGACCAGGTCATCCGGACGCGCCAGGAGCGGGATCTTGAACTCGGCGGTGGGCAGAACCGAGCCGGCGAATTCGGGCTCGTAATATCCTGTCAGGAACCCGCGGCCGTTCGAGACGGTGACCTCGAACGGCTGAAAGTGGCGCTCGAAGAAGCGCCGGGCGAGCGCCGGCTCGAGTGTCTCCGGCTCCGCGAGGGCGTCCAGACAGATGCCGACCAGCGGCTCGGATGCCGGAACGGCGCTCTGCGCGGCAGCCGTCCCCTGGGCGATGTCGATGCAGCTTCGGCGGAAGGTCCTGAAGGGAGCAGCGTGATCGTCGGCAGCCCATCCGGCAAGCTGCTCGTATGGAACCGGGACCACACTCGCACCTGGAACCTCCGGCGATGCGGCGACGGCCGCGAAGCCCCAGGTCGCCAGCGAGCCAAGAAGAGCGGCGCCGACGATCCGCCTCATGGCGCTACTGCCCGGCTTCCGTCGCGACCAGGAGCCAGTTCGGGTCGCGCGACGCGAGTGGTCTGGCGAATGTCCAGACGTCCGTGACGTCCACGACGGCTTCCGGACTGCCCTCGATGACGGCCCCGGCTGCATTCCGGGTCGCCGTGATCAGCTTCGACAGGAACCGCACGGTGATCTGCGCCACGTTGTTCCGGTTCTCGACGGCAACGAGCTCGGCCTTGTCGATGGACACGAACGTGGTCTCGGACTTCTCGCCGCGCTTCTCGCGCTCGGCGATGGCGCGCTCGAAACCCTCGTAGACCTCCTTCGACAGAAGGTCCTTCAGCACCTTGCGGTCGCCCTGCGCGAACGCCGTGACGATCATCTCGTAAGCCGACTTGGCGCCCTCGACAAAGCCCCGGACGTCGAAGCCGGGCTCGACTCGGGCGACGTCGTCGAGGCCGCGGGCCACCGCCGAGTCCGGCTCCGCGAACCCCGCCCAGCGGTCGGCGGCCGGCACGGCCGGCGAGGCCGCGGGACGGTCCGGCACCGCGGTCGGCAACCGCACCACGTTGTCGGCCCCGTTCGGGCTCGGACGAACGCCCTCCTGGGGTGCATCGCGGCGCGCGAACGGATCGAGCGGCGGGCGCTCGTGCCCGGTCTTCTGCCCGAGCACCGATCGCAGTCGCCAGATCACGAAGATGGCGAGCGCGAGAAAGACGATCGTTGTCACGTCGAACGAGTCTTGCATCACCGAACGGATCTAATGGCGACAGGAGAAGCCCGCTGACCGGCCGAGGACGGCACAAGCCGCGCTCTGGCGCCTATGTGGGGTGTGGTTTCGTAACATCCAGCGTCCGTCACCACAAGCAAACGGCGCGGGCGCTGCTTGTGACGCTGAACAAAGCGTGATAGCGGCCAGCCGCCTTCGCGACCACCGGATCCGCATCGGACGAGCGACGCGCTGCACCCCGTGACACAGGATTTCGAGATGGCCGACAACCCGGCAAGCAACGGCGCGCAGCAGGGTGCCGACACGGCGCCCTCGCTGAATGCGCTGGCTCAGTACGCGAAGGACATCTCGTTCGAGAACCCGAACGCACCGCGCTCGCTCGCGCCCCAGGAGGGCGCTCCGCAGATCTCGATCCAGGTCAACGTGAACGCGAAGCAGCTCGCGGAAACGGACTTCGAGGTCGATCTCGCTCTCGAGGGGAATGCCAAGGCCGGAGACGAGGTGATCTTCGCCTTTGAACTCACCTACGCGGGTGTGTTCCGCGTCCGCAACATCCCGCCGGACCAGATGCATCCCGTCGTGATGATCGAGTGCCCGCGGCTGCTTTTCCCGTTCGCCCGGCAGATCGTGGCCGAGCTCGTGCGGAACGGCGGCTTCCCGCCCCTCTACATCGACCCGATCGATTTCGTCGGCCTGTACCGTCAGAAGGCGGAGGCCGATGCGGCGAACGCGGGGGTGCAGGGCGCCTCCGCCCCCCAGGCCATGAACTGAGGTTGCACCGGCCTGATCTCAGGCCGGTCCTTCCTCCGAGACGTAGTCCCGCCAGATCGGGCTGCCTCCGAGCGAGGCCACAAAGGCGATGTGGGCCGCGATCTCGGCCTCGGCGAGAGCCGGCCGGGCCGGTCTGGCCCCACGGGGCTGCTCCGGCAGAACGATCGCCCCGGCCGTGACGGTGATGCGCGGGCCGCCGATCACGAGGCCGAGGTCGGCCTGCCGTCCGCCGATCAGCTCGACATAGATCTCCGCCAGGAGCTCCGCATCGAGGAGCGCGCCGTGCTTGGTGCGGCGCGAGTTGTCGATTCCGTAGCGCTGGCACAGCGCATCGAGGCTGTTGGAGGCGCCCGGGTGCTTCCGGCGGGCGAGCGTGAGCGTATCGACGATCCGGTCCCACACCAGCGCCGGGTGCCGGGTCCGGCCGAACTCCGCGTTCAGGAAGCCGAAATCGAAGGCGGCGTTGTGGGCGATGAGCTTCGCGTCACCGAAGAAGTCGTGCAGTTCGTCCGCGATATCCCGGAAGCACGGCTTGTCGGCCAGGAACTGGTCCGTGAGCCCGTGTACCGCGAGAGCGCCTGCGGACATCGCCCGCTCGGGGTTGATGTAGACGTGATGCGTCCTGCCGCTCGGAACGTGGTTGATGAGTTCGACGCACCCGATCTCGACGACCCGGTCGCCGGCCGCATGGTCGGTGCCCGTCGTCTCGGTGTCGAAGACGATCTCGCGCAGAAGGGTCAGGTCTCGTCTCCGGTCTGCGGGGCACGGCCGGCCAGAAGACGCCCGGGGCGGCCGGCGAGAGCCCGCACGATACCAGATACCGCGGCCCGGGCCCGAGGGAAGCCGCTGCCCGTATCCACAATGAAATGGGCCCGCCGTCGCTTCTCGGAGTCGGGGACCTGCTTGTCCAGGATTGCGGCGAACTTCTCCTCGCTCATGCCGGGTCGGGCGAGCACCCGCAGCCGCTGGACCCCCGGGTCCGCCGTGACCACCAGGACGGCGTCGCAGCGGGCCGCCCCGCCCGTTTCGATCAGCAGCGGAACGTCCAGCACCACGAGGGGCCGGCGATGCAGAACGGCGTCGCGCAGAAAGGATGCCTCCTCGGCCCGGACCAGGGGGTGCACGATGGCCTCGAGCCGGCGCATCTCGTCGCCCGAACCGAGGACGCGCCGGGCCAGGGCCGCGCGGTCCACGACCCCTCCCGCCACCGTGCCGGGGAACGCCGCCTCGACCAGCGGAGCGGCCCGGCCCCGATAAAGGGCGTGAACGGATCCGTCCGCGTCGTGCACCGGGATGCCCAGCTCGCGAAACAGCCCCGCGGTGGCCGACTTGCCCATGCCGATCGAGCCCGTGAGACCGAGCACGAAGGTCACCGCGCACGCTCCAGGTCGGCGACGAGGAGCGCCCGCAGCTCGGGCGTCACCTGGGGCGTCATGCCGAACCATCGGCTAAAGCCCGGCACCGCCTGGTGCAGCAGCATCCCGAGGCCGTCCACGGTTCTGAGACCGCGGGCGCGCGCCGCGGCCAGCAGCTCCGTCTCGAGCGGCACGTAGACGATGTCGGCCACGACCGCGTGGTCCGGAAGTCGGTCGAGCCGCAGCGCCAGAGGCGGCTGCCCGGTCATGCCGAGCTGCGTCGTGTTCACCAGGAGATCGGCATCGGCCAGGGTCCGGTCGAGTTCGGACCACGGGGCGGCGCCTGCGGAACCGGACGGAAGTGACGCGGCCAGGGCGGCAGCCCGCTCGCTCGAGCGGTTGACGAGAGTGACCCGGCCGGCGCCGCCGTCGAGCAGCGCCGGTGCGATGGCCCGCGCCGCCCCGCCGGCTCCGAGCACCACGGCCTTGCGGACCCGCGGCAGCCACCCGGTCCCCAGCGCCGCCTCGAGGCTTCCGACGAAGCCGATGCCGTCGGTGTTGTCACCGTGAAGGCGCCCGTCCTCCAGCCACACCGTGTTCACGGCCTGCAGCCGGGCGGCCCGGGGCGTGACCTCGGCCACGAGGCGAAAGGCCGCTTCCTTGTGCGGCAGGGTGACGTTGCCGCCGACGAAGCCGTGCTCGGCGATGGCGGGCAGGAACTCGGCGAGGGCCGCAGGCGCGATCTCCACGCGCTCGTAGGAACCCTCGAGCCCGAGCCGCTGCAGCCAGTGGCCGTGGATGATCGGAGAGCGGGAATGCCCGACCGGGTGGCCGACGACGAACGCCTTCTTCACAGCGCTAAATTCCAACCAGTCCGAGGCGCCGCAGGGCAGCCAGCAGGGGCAGCATCGGGAGCCCCAAAATCGTCGTATGCTCGCCGTCGATCGTCTCGAACAGATGGATGCCCAACCCTTCGATCTCGTAGCCGCCGGCGCTTCCGGTTGCGGCCTCGCCGGCCGCCTCGACATAGGCGGCGATCGCGGGCTCGCGTAGGGGGCGCAGCAGGAGTCGGGCGGTCTCGGCGAAGACGTCGAGCACCCGCCCGTGTCGGGCTATAGCGACGGCGGCATGGAGCCGATGCTCCCGGCCGGCGAGTCGCGCGATCTGCCGGCATGCCTCATCCGGCGATCCCGGCTTGCCCCAGGCGTGCCCGTCCAGGTCGAGAACCTGGTCCGCGCCGATCACCAGGCGGTCCGGGTGCCGCGCCGCGACCGCGTTCGCCTTTGCCTCCGCGAGCCGAACGGCGATCTCCAGCGGCGTCACGTCGGGGCCGAGCCCGGCTTCCAGAGCGCGCTCGTCCACTCCCGAGTGCTCCGTCTCCACCGGCAGCCCTGCCGCCTCCAGGAGGGTGCGACGCGTGCGGCTCCCAGACGCGAGCAGGATCGGGTCCGGGCCCAGCCAGAGGCTCATGACGCCGAGTTCAGGTCGCGATGAACTTGAGGCTGTGCGCGCGGTACAGGTCCAGGATCGCGGCCGCGGTCTCCTCAATGGAACGCCGGGTCACGTCGATCATCGGCCAGTTGTTGCGGGCGCAGAGCCGGCGCGAGAACGCGATCTCCTCCGCGACCGAATCCCGGTCCACGTAGGACGTACCGTCGGACGCGTTCAGCGACAGGAGGCGGTTCTGCCGGATCTGCACGATCCGTTCCGGCGACGCCACGAGCCCCACCACGAGGGCGCGACGGACGGATTCGAGGGCGGGCGGCACCGGCGCGTTCGGCACGAGCGGGATGTTCGCGGTCTTCACCCCGCGATTGGCGAGATAGATGGAGGTCGGCGTCTTGGAGGTGCGGCTCACCCCGACCAGCACCACGTCCGCCGCGTCGAGATTGTCGGGCAGCTGCCCGTCGTCGTGCAGGAGGGTGAAGTTCATCGCGTCGATGCGCTTGAAGTACTCGGCATTCAGCACGTGCTGCGCGCCCGGCCGGGCCGTGGAAGCGGCACCCAGGTAGGATTCGAGCAGGGCGTGAACGGGCGCCAGCACGGACAAGTGGGGACAGCCGGCCGCCCGGCACGCCTCCTCCAGCCGGCCGGACAGCTCGCGGTCGACCAGCGTGTACAGGACGAGCCCGGGCGCGGTGTCGATCTCGGAGATGACCCGATCGAGCTGCTTGGCGGAGCGGACGAGCGGATAAACGTGCTCGATCGCCGACACGCCTTCGTACTGCGCGGCTGCGGCGCGAGCGACCGCGATCAGCGTCTCTCCGGTGGAATCGGAGACGAGATGCAGGTGGAAATAGCTGCGGCCCACGGGTGGCTCCGGACCCTCCTGCCCCTCGGCGAACAGGGCGCGGGGGGAGTCGATAAGGAGTCGACAAGTGTGGATAGATGAGCCTGCCGGCCCGGTCCAGGAGCCCAGGGCCCGAATGACCCCACATCCCCGTCCACAGCCCGAGCGCCGGGACACCGGCCATGCGAAAAGCGGTGATCGTTCCGAGCTGCCCCGCCGCCGCGGCGCTTAACGGACTGGAAAGGTTAAGGCTTCGTTAACCCGGCCTGCCCGGCCCGAGCCGGGTCGGCCTGTTGGCAGCCTGTGGACGGCGGACTCGTTCGCGATTCAGACCCATCAAGACAAAAGAGAAGAGACTCAGATTCAGATTCCTTTTATTTGGCCTCGATGACCGTGAACGCCACAAGGCCGATCCTCCGGGTGCTCGACGGAGAGGCGGTCTGGCCTCCGCCGGTCTGGATGATGCGTCAGGCCGGCCGCTACCTGCCGGAGTACCGGGCCCTCCGGGCCGAGGCGGGAAGCTTCCTCGACCTGTGCTACAATCCGGACCTCGCGACGGAGGTCACCCTGCAGCCGATCCGGCGCTTCGGCTTCGATGCGGCGATCATCTTCTCGGACATCCTGGTGGTACCGCACGCGCTCGGCGTGGATGTCCGGTTCGCGGAAGGCGAGGGTCCGAGGCTCTCGCCGACGACCTCTACGGAGGACTTGGCCCGGCTCGCCCCGGTGCTTCCGCTCGACCGGCTCTCGCCCGTGTTCGAGGCTCTGCGCCGGGTGAGGGCGGCTCTGCCCCCCGAGACCGCTCTCCTCGGCTTCTGCGGCGCTCCCTGGACGGTGGCGAGTTACATGATCGCCGGGAAGGGCACGCCCGACCAGGCGCCCGCCCGGACCCTCGCCTATCGCAATCCGGACCTGATGCGGGCCCTGATCGACCGGCTGGTCGAGGCCTCGATCGCCTATCTGGTCGAGCAGGTCGAGGCCGGCGCGGATGCCGTGCAGATCTTCGAATCCTTCGGGGCGGCGCTGCCGCCGGCGCTGTTCGGGCCGCTGTCGCTCGAACCGATCGGCCGCATCGTGGCCGGCCTGAAGGCCCGCAAACCCGACGCCCGGGTCATCGTCTTCATCCGGGGCATCGGCGGTCAGGCGGCGCATCTCAGCCGGACCTGGCCGGGCGACGCGATGGCGCTCGACTGGTCCCTCGACCTCGCCCGCACCCTTCCGGGCCTGCCGGGGACGCTGCCGACCCAGGGCAACCTGGATCCGCTGGCGCTCGTTGCCGGAGGCGAGGCGCTCGACCGCGGGGTGGACGCCGTCCTGGCGGCGACGCGGGGGCGGCCGCACATCTTCAATCTCGGCCACGGTATCGTGCCCGAGACGCCGATCGCCCATGTCGAGCGCATGGTCGAGCGGGTGAGGGCGGGCTGATGCTGTACCCGACCCTGAAGAGCCTGCACCTGATCGCGCTGGTCGCCTGGATGGCCGGGCAGTTCTACCTGCCGCGTCTGTTCGTCTACCATGCGGACACGCCGCCCGGGTCGCCGCAATCGGAGACCTTCAAGGTGATGGAGCGGCGACTCCTGAAGGCCATCATGACTCCGGCCATGATCGCCACCTGGGTCTCCGGCCTCTGGCTCGCCTGGGAGATCGGGGCCTTCCGGGAGGGCTGGCTGCACGCCAAGCTGCTCCTGGTCCTCGTGCTGTCGGGCCTGCACGGCTATCTCGCCGCGACCGTCCGGACCTTCGCGGAGGACCGCAACACCCGGCCCGCCCGCTTCTTCCGGGTGCTGAACGAGGTTCCGACCGTGGCGCTGATCGGCATCGTCGTGCTGGTGGTCTTCAAGCCGTTCTGATTTTGCGGCTTCGCTCTTGAGGGCAGGGCAAAAAGCCGCTATAGAGAAGATCTCCCCAACGACAGGTCGCTACGCGTGGTGGAGCCCCCCAGGGCTCATTTGCCCCGAGCGCGCACGACCGGGCTGCCCTGTCGCCTCTCAGTAAAGTCCCGGCCATGCTCACGCCAGAGAGTGTTCTCCCCATGCGGGAAGTGAAACTTGAGGACTTGAAAGCCAAGTCCCCAACCGAACTGCTTGCCTTCGCCGAGGAGGTGGAGGTCGAGAACGCGTCGACCATGCGCAAGCAGGAGTTGATGTTTGCGATCCTGAAGCAGCTCGCCGCCCGCGAAACCGAGATCGTCGGGCAGGGCGTGGTGGAGGTTCTCCAGGACGGGTTCGGCTTTCTGCGCTCCCCCGACTCGAACTACCTGCCGGGCCCGGACGACATCTACGTCTCCCCTTCGCAGATCCGCCGCTTCGGGCTCCGGACGGGCGACACCGTCGACGGGCCGATCCGCGGCCCGAAGGAAGGCGAGCGCTATTTCGCCCTACTCAAGGTCACGACGATCAATTTCGAGGACCCCGAGAAGCTCAAGCACAAGGTCCATTTCGACAACCTGACGCCGCTCTATCCGGACGAGCGCATCCGGCTCGAATTCGTCGAGGAGACCGGCAAGCGGGACTTCTCGGCCCGCATCATCGACGTCGTGGCGCCGATCGGTAAGGGCCAGCGCGCCCTCATCGTCGCCCCGCCCCGGACGGGCAAGACGGTTCTGCTGCAGAACGTCGCCAAGTCCGTCACGGCGAACCACCCCGAATGCTACCTCATCGTGCTGCTCATCGACGAGCGGCCGGAAGAGGTCACGGATATGCAGCGCTCGGTGAAGGGCGAGGTCATCTCCTCGACCTTCGACGAGCCGGCGGCGCGTCACGTTCAGGTCGCCGAGATGGTGATCGAGAAGGCCAAGCGCCTCGTCGAGCACGGCCGCGACGTCGTCATCCTGCTGGATTCGATCACCCGGCTCGGCCGCGCCTACAACACGGTCGTTCCGTCGTCCGGCAAGGTGCTGACGGGCGGCGTGGACGCCAACGCCCTGCAGCGTCCGAAGCGCTTCTTCGGCGCGGCCCGCAACATCGAGGAGGGCGGCTCGCTGACCATCATCGCGACCGCGCTGATCGACACCGGCTCGCGCATGGACGAGGTGATCTTCGAGGAGTTCAAGGGCACCGGCAACTCCGAGATCATCCTGGACCGCAAGGTCTCGGACAAGCGCATCTTCCCGGCGCTGGACATCACGCGCTCCGGCACCCGTAAGGAGGAACTGCTGGTTCCGGCCGACACGCTCAAGAAGATGTACGTGCTGCGCCGCATTCTGAACCCGATGGGCACCGTCGACGCGATGGAGTTCCTGCTCGACAAGCTCCGGCAGACGAAGACCAACGGCGACTTCTTCGACTCGATGAACACCTGATCCTGCTCGCCCCCCGCTCGCGGGGGGCGTCGGGTCGCACGTTGGTGCGACCGGATGAGGGGCAGTTCCAAGAAGGGCGGGGCAAGGGTTCTGTGCCTCTCGCCCCGGCGGCGTGGCCGCGGACTCTGCGCCCGCGGGAGAGGCATCCCGTAGACTCACTTCATGTTGGCCTCGTAGATCGTCGCGAACTCGCCCGATGCCTTGGCGAGGTGCAGCCATTGGTCCACGAAGGCCTTGAAGACCACGTCGCCCTTCGGCAGCAGGTAGCCCATCT
>JAQGJJ010000204.1 GCA_028290695.1 Enterovirga sp.
TGGACGAGCCGACCAACCACCTCGACATCGTCACGAAGCAGATGCTGATCGGGGCTCTGTCCGCCTACGAGGGCACCATGCTGTTCGTGAGCCACGACCGGCATTTCCTGGCCGCGCTGTCGAACCGCGTGCTGGAGCTCACCGAGGAGGGGCCGCACCTCTATGGCGGCGGCTACACCGAATACGTCGCCCGCACCGGCCAGGAGGCACCCGGCCTGCGGCACTGAGCCTGCGGCGGAGGGGCGGCCCTCACAGCCGCTTCAGCAGCGCCTGCGCGGCCAGCGGCGCCCGGACCTTGTCGCCGGCGATGAAGAACAGGAACACGTCGCGGGTTCGGCCGTCGGCCTGTGTCGCGATGCCGGGCAGATCGGCCGCTGCCCCGCCCGCCTCCCAGGCCTTGGCCCGCCCGGCCCAGAGGTCGAGCTCGCCGTCCGGGTAGCCGTTCGCCTCCGCCTCGCGGCAGCGCTGGAGCCGGGCATAGACGACCGGCCCGGTGAGGTCCGGGATGGCCGGGTAATCGTCCGCCTCGGCGAACACGATCGCCACCTTGTGCCGCCGTGCGATCTCCACGAAGGCGGGATCGCGAAAGCTCTCGTGCCGCACCTCGAGGGCATGGTGCAGCGGGCGTCCGTCGCGCTCGGGCGGCAGGAGCGCCAGAAAGGCGTCGACGTCGTCCGGGTCGAAGCGCTTGGTCGGGGCGAGCTGCCAGTTCAGCGGGCCGAGCTTGTCGCCGAGCTCCAGGATGCCCGAACCCAGGAAGGTCTCGACGGCCGGACCGGCCTCGGCCAGCACCTTGCGGTTGGTGACGAAGCGATGGCCCTTCACGGCAAACACGAAGCCGTCCGGCGTCTCGGCCTTCCACTTGCGGAAGCTCTCCGGCGATTGCGTCCGGTAGAAGGTGCCGTTGATCTCGATCGCGGTGACCTGGCGGCTGGCGTGCTCAAGCTCCCGGGCGGCCGGAAGGCCCTTCGGGTAGAAGGGGCCGCGCCACGGCGCGAAGGTCCAGCCGCCGATTCCGACCCTGATCATCGCCCCGCTCCGGTCCAGCCCCTCGCGGGCCGCTCATACGACGGCGGACGGGGCCCGCGCGACCCGGTTTACGGCCGCGCGCGCCGGGCGATGACCCACACGGCGTGGAGGACGCCCGGGAAATAGCCGAGCAGCGTCAGGAGAATGTTCAGCCAGAAGGCCCCGCCGAACCCGACGGTGAGCAGAACCCCGACGGGCGGCAGCAGGATCGCGAAGAGGATGCGGAGCAGGCTTTTCATGTCGGGTCGCGCGGATGTCCGGCGGGCAACTTCCCGCACCGGCCGAGGTTCCACCCGGGCCGGGGCTCCGGCCGGTCAGAGCGCCCGTTCGATCGGCTCCGCCTCCACGGCCTCGGCGGCTGCGACCGGATGGGCGAGCGCGGCCGCCAGCTGGGTGCGGTCGAGCTCATTCTCCCAGGCCGAGATGACGACGGTTGCCACGCCGTTGCCGACGAGGTTGGTCAGCGCGCGGCATTCGCTCATGAACTTGTCGATGCCGAGGACGAGCGTCATCGCCGCGACCGGCACCGGGTTGTTCGGAATGGCGGCCAGCGTCGCGGCCAGCGTGATGAAGCCTGCGCCCGTGACCCCGGATGCGCCCTTCGAGGTCAGCATCGCGACCGCGATGATAGTGGCGTACTGGCCGAACGACAGGTCGGCCCCGACCGCCTGCGCCAGGAACAGCGTCGCCAGCGTCATGTAGATGTTGGTGCCGTCCAGGTTGAAGGAGTAGCCGGTCGGGATCACGAGGCCGACCACCGATTTCGAGGCGCCGAGACCCTCCATCTTCTGCATCATCTGCGGCAGCACGGATTCCGACGAGGAGGTGCCGAGCACGATGAGAAGCTCGTCCTTGATGTAGACGATGAAGCGCAGGATCGAGAACCCGGACCACCAGGCGATCGCGCCCAGCACCCCGAGCACGAACAGGAGGCTCGTCAGGTAGAAGGTCAGGACCAGGCCGAGGAGGTTGCCGAGGCTCGCCAGGCCGTACTGGCCGATCGTGAACGCCATCGCCCCGAACGCCCCTATGGGGGCGAGCTTCACGACGAGGCCGATGATCTTGAAGAAGATCTGCCCCATCGTCTCGATGGCGTGATTGATCTGCTGCGTGCGCTCCCCGAGCTGCAGCACGACGACGCCGGTCAGCACGGACACGAGCAGGACCTGGAGGAGGTCGCCCCCGGCGAAGGCGTCGAAGAAGCTCCGCGGGATGAGGGCCAGGATGTGCGAGACGAACGTGTCCTTCTCGGCCGCGGCCGCATAGCCGGCCACGGCCTTCGGGTCGAGCGTCGAGACATTGGCGCCGAAGCCGCGGCCCGGCTGCACGACCTCACCGACGATGACGCCGACCAGCAGCGCGAGCGTCGAGACCACCTCGAAATATATCAGCGCCTTGAGACCGACGCGGCCGACCTTCCTCAGGTCGCCCATCGAGGCGATGCCGTGCACGATGGTGCAGAAGATCACGGGCGCGATCATCATCTTGATGAGCGCAATGAAGGCGTCGCCGAGCCACTTCATGGACTTGGCCAGATCGGGGTTCATCCAGCCCAGCAGAATGCCGAGCGCGATGGCGATCAGGACCTGGATGTAGAGCTGGCGGTACCAGCGCTGGCGCGGTGGGTTGAGCGTGCCGTGCATGGGACTTCCGGACCGGGTGATGATCACCCGCGGGGCTCACTGTCACAACGGCGGAGCGGAGCAACGAGCGTTGTGGTCGCAGGGCCGCCCATCGTTCGCCTGGGCCAGCCGGCGCGGCGACGCAGCCGCGTGACAGGGCTCCGCGGCCGGACTAGGACCTGCCCCATCGCGCTGCGGAGATCCGGTCATGTCGCTCAAAGGCAAGGTGGCGGTCGTCACGGGATCCACCAGCGGCATCGGGCTCGCCTATGCCCGGGCCTTCGCGGCGGAGGGCGCGGACGTCCTCCTCAACGGCTTCGGCGAGGCCGGGGCGATCGAGACGGAGCGCTCCGGCATCGAGCGCGAGTTCGGCGTGAAGGCGATCTACTCGCCGGCCGACATGACAAGGGCGGCCGAGATCGCCGGCATGATCGAGCAGGCGAACAGAGAGCTCGGCTCGGTCGACATCCTGGTCAACAACGCCGGGGTCCAGCACGTCTCGCCGATCGAGGATTTCCCGATCGAGAAGTGGGACCAGATCATCGCGATCAACCTGTCCTCCGCCTTTCACGCGATCCGGGCCGCGGTTCCCGGCATGAAGGCGCGCGGCTGGGGCCGCATCATCCAGACGGCCTCGGCGCATTCGCTCGTCGCCTCGCCCTTCAAGTCCGCCTACGTGTCGGCCAAGCATGGCATCGCGGGCCTGACCAAGACGGTGGCGCTGGAAGTTGCGACCCACAAGATCACCTGCAACTGCATCTCGCCCGGCTACGTATGGACGCCGCTCGTGGAACGGCAGATCCCCGACACCATGAAGGCGCGCGGGCTCACCAAGGAGCAGGTCATTCAGGACGTGCTGCTCCAGGCTCAGCCCACGAAGGAGTTCGTCACCTCCGAGCAGGTGGCGGCGCTTGCCGTGTTCCTGTGCTCGGACGCCGCGGCGCAGATCACCGGCGCCAACCTGTCGATCGACGGGGGCTGGACCGCCGGGTGAGCGGGTTCCCGGCCCCGGCCGGACAGTTCGGCGGGCTCGCCGGACCGAGGGCGCAAAAGGGCGTCTCCCTGGCGCTGCAGGGAGGCGGCGCGCACGGCGCCTTCACCTGGGGCGTACTTGACGCGCTGATCGAGGACGGCCGACTGGCCTTCGAGGCGATCACCGGCGCGTCGGCCGGGTCCATGAACGCGGTCGTCATGGCGGACGGCTGGATCGAGGGCGGGCCGGACGGGGCCCGTTCCCAACTCGAGGCGTTCTGGCGCCATGTCAGCCTGGACGGCGGGTTGACGAAGTCCCAGCGCGAGATCTTCGACATGTTTCTCGGCTGCTGGTCGCTCGGCGGCAGCTCTCCGATGTCGACCTGGCTGAATGCCTGGTCCAGCGCGTTCAGCCCCTACCAGACCAATCCCCTCGACATAAACCCGCTCCGGGACGTCCTGGACGACCTCGTGGATTTCGACCGGCTGAGAGCGTCCGAGGTCAAGCTCTTCGTCTCGGCGACGAACGTCTGGACCGGCAAGGGCCGTATCTTCGAGACGCGGGAGTTGAAGGTAGAGCACGTCATGGCGTCGGCCTGCCTCCCGACCGTCTTCAAGGCTGTCGAAGTGGACGGCGAGCCGTATTGGGACGGCGGCTACATGGGCAATCCCGCCCTTTACCCGGTCTTCTACGCCGCGACGTCCGACGACATCCTGCTTGTGCAGATCAACCCGATCGAGCGCCGGGAAACTCCGCGGGGCGCCGCCGAAATCCATAATCGCTTGAACGAGATCACCTTCAACGCAGGGCTTCTGAACGAGCTCCGCAACATCGATTTCGTCGCCCGGCTGGTCGAGGCCGGCAAGCTGTCCCGGGACCATTACAAGCGAGTGCTGATGCACCGGATCAATGGCGGCCGGAAGATCGACGCCTTCACGGCCTCGTCGCGCCTGAACGCGGATCTCGGCTTCTTCCTGGAGCTGCGCGATCTCGGCCGGGAGAGCGCGACGGCGTGGCTCGCGGAGAACTTCGACGCGGTCGGCAGCCATGCGACCCTCGATCTGACGGCGGCCTACTCCTGACCCGCTATCCGCCCGAGCGCATCGTCTGTCTCACGGAGGAGACCGTCGAGACGCTGTACCTCCTGGGTGAGGAGGCCCGCATCGTCGGCGTATCCGGCTATGCGGTGCGGCCGCCGCGCGTCCGACGGGAGAAGCCGCGCGTCTCGGCCTTCATTTCGGCCGACCTGCCCAAGATCCTGGCGCTGGAGCCCGACCTCGTCCTCACCTTCTCGGACCTGCAGGCGGACATCGTCCGGGACCTGGTGAAGGCCGGGATCGCCGTGCACGCCTTCAACCAGCGCGACATCGCCGGGATTCTCGCCATGATCCGCACGCTCGCAGCGCTGGTCGGCTGCCCCGAGCGCGGAGCGGCGCTGGCCGATGCCCTGGCCGCGCGGCTCGATGCGGTCCGCCGGACGCGGACGGCCGGGGTGGACAGGCCCCCCCTCGTGTATTTCGAGGAATGGGACGCCCCCATGATCTCGGGCATCCGCTGGGTCTCGGAACTGATCGCCGTCGCCGGCGGCATCGACGTGTTCGAGGAGAGGTCCCGCTGCGGCGCGGCGTCGGATCGCATCGTCGGGCCCGAGGAGGTGATCGCCGCCCGACCCGACATTATCCTGGGCTCCTGGTGCGGCAAGCGTTTCAGGCCCGAGATGGTCGCGGCCCGGCCCAGCTTCGACGCCGTACCGGCGGTGCGCAACGGCCGCCTTTTCGAGATCAAGTCGCCGCTCATCCTGCAGCCCGGCCCGGCGGCGCTGACGGACGGCCTCGACCGGATCGTCGAATGTCTGTCCGCCTGATGAGCGGACCCGCTTGCGCCGATGGTCCGGGGCGATCATACCCCGGCCGCCCAACCGGAGGCCGCTGATGAAATTCTATTTCAACCTCTCCCCGAACCCGATGAAGGTGGCGCTCGCCCTGGAGGAGATGGGACTGGCCTTCGAGGCGGTGCCGGTGGACGCGCGAACGGGAGCCCAGTTCGCGCCGGATTTCCTGGCGATCAACCCGAACGGCAAGGTGCCGGCGCTACTGGACGGCGACGTCACGGTGTTCGATTCCAACGCCATTCTGCTGTACCTAGCCGAGAAGACGGGCCAGTTCGGCGCGGGTGCGGGCGGCAAGGCGCGGGGCGACTTCCTGTCCTGGCTGATGTTCGTGGCGACGGGGCTCGGGCCCTTTTCCGGCCAGGCGGTACACTTCAAGCATTTCGCACCCGAGGCAGTGCCCTACGCGCACGAGCGCTACCAATACGAAGCAGACCGGCACTATGTCGTCCTGGACAAGCGCCTGGCGGCCAGCCGCTACCTCGCGGGTGACACCTACACGGTTGTCGACATGGCGCTCTGGGGCTGGGCCCGCATGCTGCCGTTCGTCCTCGGAGACGACGCCTGGTCGAAGTACCCGAACGTGAAGCGCGTGTTCGATGAGATCTCGGCCCGCCCGGCGGCCGCCCGGGTGGAGGCCTTCCGCGCCGCCCATGCCGGGGCGTTCAAGGCGCAGATGGACGACGAGGCCCGTGCCGTCATGTTCAAGCACGTCAGGGCGGCCTGACCGTCAGGCCGCACGGGCGGCTCAGCCGCGCTGGGCTGCCGCGACGCCTTCGGCGATCAGCCGGGCCGCGGCCGCCGTTCCGGCCACGACGAGAACGACGCTGAGGGACTGGCCGAAGCGGCGCACCAGCACGACCGAATGGGCTTCGCGGGTCCCGTCCCGCCGGGCCTGCCGGATCGCAAACCCGGCCCAGCTTCCGAAGGCGATGCGGTCTGCGGACGCCACCTCCTGCGGGGTCCTACGGGCCGGGAGCTTTGCATCCGGGACCTTGGCGTCTCGTCTGGTCCGGCGTCCTTCGGATTGCAGATAGCCCGCGAGGCGAGCCGGATCCGCGGCCGCGCTGGCCAGCAAATCGGCTTCGCGGCCTCGGGCCTGGAACAATCCCACGGCGGCAGGCTCGGGGCAGGCCGGATCGAAACATGCCTCGATGGATCGCGCTTCGACGCCGCTCGCGGTCACCCAGGCCGAAACCGGCAGCGGCACCCAGGGCCGCTCCGAGCCGAGGCCTTCGATCCGGGGCGCAAACAGAACGCTGCCGACCAGCGAGGTCTCGAGACAGCCGGTGAGGCCGAGGCAGGCACCGAGCGCCAGCCAGGCGCTCCGGCGACCCCCAGGCCTGAATGAGCGTGCCGATGTCATGGCCCCGCTATAGCGGGATGACCGCATGTCGGCACCTGTCCGGATCGGAGGAGGCGTCCGGACGCGAGGTCGCAGCCGACTTGCGGCAGGCCGGCGCCGGAGCCGCGGGGACCCCGCCAGGAGGCGGGATCCGGTGGTGGCGACCTCGCTCGGGCCGTCCGTCACGCCCGTCGCCATGGGGCGAGGACGGACGGGACGTGGCCCGAGGTGAGCCTCAGTAGCGGTATCCGCGCGGAGCGGCCGGCATGGGTGCGAAACGGCCGCCTGCGCCGATGTGGTCACCGGGCAGGATCTCGCCCGGACGGCCGGGGCGGCCGGGACCGCTGTTTGGATACCGGGCGGCGGCGGCTTCGCCGGCCTCGTACGCGACCGCGGACGAGCCGATGAGAACCCGTTCGCCGGGCAGGATCTCGTTCGGACGGCCCGGCCGGCCAGGACCGCTGTTCGGCGCCTGGGCGAGGGCCGCGCCGGCGGTCAGAGCCAGCGCAAGGCAGGTGATGACGGTACGGTTCATGGTTGCTTCTCGACTGCGCGGCTTATGCCGCATTGCAACATGAACGCAGCCGGCGGGTGTCCCGTTTCCTGACAGAACGTCGCGCCGGGTCTGACCATGCCCCCGAAACGACGAAGCCCGGCGCGAGCCGGGCTTCGGAAATGGAAGCGGGTCCGTCTACTGGACCAGGCGAGGCCCGGTCGTCTGGATCTTCTCGTTCTCGCCCAGGATGCCGAGCCGCCGTGCGACCTCGGTGTACGCTTCGATCAGCCCGCCGAGGTCGCGGCGGAACCGATCCTTGTCCATCTTGTCCTGGCTCTTGATGTCCCAGAGCCGGCACGAATCCGGCGAGATCTCGTCCGCCACCACGATCCGCATCATGTCGCCTTCCCAGAGACGACCGGCCTCCATCTTGAAGTCGATGAGCCGGATGCCGACGCCGAGGAAGAGGCCCGACAGGAAGTCGTTCACCCGGATGGCCAGGGCCATGATGTCGTCGATCTCCTGAGGGGTCGCCCAGCCGAAGGCCGTGACGTGTTCCTCGGAAACCATCGGGTCGTTCAGGGCGTCGTTCTTGTAGTAGAACTCGATGATCGAGCGGGGCAGCTGCGTGCCCTCCTCGAGCCCGAGCCGCTGGGCCAGCGAGCCCGCCGCCACGTTCCGGACGACGACCTCGAGCGGGATGATCTCGACCTCGCGGATGAGCTGCTCGCGCATGTTCAGCCGGCGAATGAAGTGGGTCGGGACGCCGATGTCGTTCAGGTGCTGGAAGAGGTACTCGGAGATGCGGTTGTTCAGCACGCCCTTGCCGTCGATGACCTCGTGCTTCTTGGCGTTGAACGCAGTCGCGTCGTCCTTGAAATGCTGGATCAGCGTTCCCGGCTCGGGTCCCTCATAAAGGATCTTCGCCTTGCCCTCGTATATGCGACGGCGGCGGTTCATGGGCGTGTACCGTGGTTTGAGGAAATCCATGGGGGCCGGGGCTCCTGAGGACGGCTAGGTCCGCGGCTGGTGCGGGCACGGCCGGATCGGGCCGGCCGCCGCAGGGCTGGAAACTAGACGATCGAACGCTCGTGCACAACGCGGCACGGCTCGCACGTCCTTGCGTATGGTGAGCGAAAACGACGAATCCAAGGCTGGCGAAAGCTTGGCTGCACCCTCATATCCCGCTCGCCGAAACATAGGGACGGGAATGCGATGGCTCAGTTCGACGACAGGCGCGACGGGTTCGAGAAGAAGTTCGCACATGACGAGGAGCTCCGGTTCAAGGCCACGGCGCGCCGCAACCGGCTTCTCGGCCAGTGGGTCGCAGCCAAGCTCGGCAAGTCCGGCGCCGAGGCGGACGAGTATGCCAAATCCGTCGTGATGGCGGATTTCGAGGAAGCCGGCGATGGGGACGTGATCCGCAAGGTTAAGGCAGACCTCGAGGGTGCCGGGCAGACCGCTGCCGAGGGCGAGATCAAGGTGAAGCTGGACGAGTTGCTGGCCCAGGCCGTCACGGACATCCAGGCCGGGCGCTAGCCTGGCTGACCCGCACGCTTGACATCGGACGCGGCGCGGCCTTCCGACGACGGCACCGCAGCCGGCGCGAGCCGGTCGGCCGAAGGGGAATGCGCGATGCCGTCATCCGTCGAGACACTTGCGGCCGACCTGCGGGCCGGACAACCGGTCCTGAGCGCGTGGTGCGGGCTGCCCGAGCCGTCGATCGCCGGATATCTCGCCCGCGAGGCCGGCTTCGGGGCGGTCGTGCTGGACATGCAGCACGGCGCGATCGACTTCCTCAGCGCGGCCCGGGCCATTCCGCTCGTGGCCGCGGCGGGAAAGCCCTGCATACCCCGCATACCGGTCGGGGAGTTCGCGACGGCGTCGCGGCTGCTGGATGCGGGCGCCTCCGGGATCATTGCCCCGATGGTCAACACGGTTGAGGACGCTCGCCGGTTCGCGAGCTTCATCAAGTACCCGCCCGGCGGCGAGCGTAGCTGGGGTCCGACCGCCGCCATGGCGCTCACCGGGCTGGGAGCCAGGGCCTATTTCGCCCGGGCAAACTCCTTCGTGACCGGCTTCGCCATGATCGAAACGCGCGAGGCGCTGGCCGCGATCGACGACATCCTGGCGGTGGACGGGGTGGACGGGATCTTTATCGGGCCCTCGGATCTCTCGGTCGGGCTGTCGGGCGGAGCAACGCTCGACCCGGACAGCCCGGAGGTGAGCGCGGCCATCGATCACGCCCTCGCGCGCAGCCGGACGGCCGGGAAGCTCGCCGGCATCTATGCCCCGACGGGAGAAACCGCCGCCGACTTCGTCCGGCGCGGCTTCGGCTTCGTGGCGATCGGCAGCGACCTCGCCTTTCTGCGGCTCGGCGCGTCCTCCATGCTGGCCGCGTCAGCGACGGAGTAGCGCCCCCTATCAGGTCCTGAAGAACAGCCCCTGATCCTGCCCGGTCAGGATCGAGGCGGCGGACACGATCGGGTTCGCCGCGTACATCGCGCCGATCTCCGGTTCAGTGCTGGGAATGCCGGCGAACTCCCCGACGATGTCGAGATAGCGGTCCGACAGCACGGTGGAGGCCGGATCGAGGCCCGTGACGCAGACGAGCCCGGTTGGCGCACAATCGACGAGGTGGACCTGCAGATCCGGCCGGTAGCGACGGAGGATAGGCACGATCTTCCAGACGTCACCGGTCCACATTTTGGAATAGGGCTCCGGATCGGAGCGCGGTGCGGCGGAGTCGCGGGACGTCATCTCGGCCGTGAGCGGCATGCAATCGTGCATGACGATCAGCGACGTCGGCCCGCAGGACCGCTCCGTGTTGGCGAAGTCCCGGAGCAGGAACTCGAACTGGTGCAGCCCGTCCAGGAAAGCGAGCTCGACGGGGCCGCCCAGGACCTGCGTCAGGTCGGTTTCGGCGAAGAAGCGGTCGCTGGTCTCCTGGAACAGGAACGCCCGGCGCTTTCCCTGCATGACGTTGCAGTCGAGGATGTAGCCCGGATCCACCCCGACCGCCGTGTCGCAGGACACCGCCGCCAGGGTGTGGCCGAAATGCACTCCGATCTCGAAGTAGCGCTTCACGCCCCGCAAGCCGCAGATCCGGGCCAGGAAGTCGATGTAGAGGGCCCCCGCGAAGCCCCGCGGCAGGGATGAGGCGCGGGAACCCGGCAGAGGCGATCGAAGCATCGTGACGTTCTCTCGGAAAAACGATCAGGCCGGGAAGGGGAGGCCGAACGCCCTGACCAGGAAGAGCCCGGCATGCTGCAGCGCGGTCTCGTCCACCCCGTGCGCGACCCCGGTCGACAGGTGCCACTCGCAGGGAACGTCCGCGGCCGCGAGCGTGCGTGCCGAGCTGAACAGAGCGCCGACGGGAATGACCTCGTCGCGGTCGCCGTGGCTCAGGAGTATCGGCGGGCGACTTCGGATCCCGGCCGCGAAGCCGTCCAGGCCTGCGCCTTCCTCGGTCACCAGGCCGCCGGACAGGCCGACGATCGCGGCGAACGCCTCCGCCCGCCGCAGGCCGAGGTGAAGCGCCATCATGGCGCCCTGGCTGAACCCGACAAGGGCGACCTGCTGCGGCCGCAGCCGGTGCGAGGCGAGCTCGGCGTCGATCAGCCCGTCGAGGGCCGGTGCGGCGTGGTTGACCCCGCGCCAGCGCTCGCGCGTGTCCCGGAATGTCAGCGAGAACCATTGCCGGCCCCCACCGCCCGCAATGCAGGGCTCCGGGGCATGCGGGGCGAAGAAGGCGGCGTCCGGAAGCCAGGGCTGCCAGGCCCGTCCGATCTCGATGAGGTCGCCTCCGTCCGCCCCGAACCCGTGCAGCAGGATCACGAGTTGCCGGGCGACGCCGCCGGAGCGGGGTTTGAGGCGGGGGCCGATCGCCGTCATGGGTACCCCTGGCCCTTCAGTACACGACCACGCTGCGGATCGACTTGCCCTCGTGCATCAGGTCGAAGCCGTGGTTGATGTCCTCGAGCGGCATGGTGTGGGTGATCAGGTCGTCGATGTTGATCTTCCCCTCCATGTACCAGTCGACGATCTTCGGCACGTCCGTCCGGCCTCTGGCGCCGCCGAAGGCCGTGCCCTTCCAGACACGGCCGGTGACGAGCTGGAACGGGCGCGTCGCGATCTCGCGGCCGGCTTCCGCCACCCCGATGATGATCGATTCGCCCCAGCCGCGGTGGCAGCATTCGAGCGCCTGGCGCATCACGTCCACGTTGCCGGTAGCGTCAAAGGAGAAGTCGGCGCCGCCGCCCGTGACGTCCACGATCGCCTGGACGACCTTGTCGCGGCCGACCGTGTTGGGGTTGATGAAATGGGTCATGCCGAAGCGCTCGGCCATGGCGCGCTTGTCGTCGTTCAGGTCGATGCCGACGATCTTGTCGGCCCCGACCATCCTGGCGCCCTGGATGACGTTCAGCCCGATGCCGCCGAGGCCGAACACAGCGACGTTGGCGCCCGGCCACACCTTGGCGGTGTTGATCACGGCCCCGATCCCGGTCGTGACGCCGCAGCCGATGTAGCAGATCTTGTCGAACGGGGCGTCCTCCCGAACCTTGGCGACCGCGATCTCGGGCAGCACGGTGAAGTTCGAGAAGGTCGAACAGCCCATGTAGTGGAAGATCACGCCGTCGGTGTTGCGGCTGCCGCCGACCGCCTCGCAGGAGAAACGGCTCGTGCCGTCCGGCATCACGCCCTGCCCCTGCGTGGCCCGGATGGCCGTGCACAGGTTGGTGCGTTGCGACAGGCAGCTTTTGCAGTTCCGGCATTCCGGCGTGTAGAGCGGGATCACGTGGTCGCCCGGCTTGACCGAGGTGACGCCGGCGCCCACCTCTCTGACGATGCCGGCTCCTTCGTGCCCCAGGATGGCCGGGAACTTGCCCTCCGAATCCATTCCCGACAGCGTGTAGGCGTCCGTGTGGCAGATCCCGGTGGCCATCACCTCGACCAGCACCTCGCCGGCCTTCGGCCCACCGATCTCGACGGTTTCGACCGTCAGCGGCCTCCCGGCCTCCCAGGCGACTGCGGCGCGCGACTTCATCCTGCTTCTCCCGGTACGCGGCCGGGGTCGTAGCCGCAAACAGGCCGGCGAACAACGCGGCGTTCTCCACCGAACCTGCCCCGCAACGGCCATCATTCCCGATTAGCAGCCGGGCTGCTCCATGATCACACTCAGCGGCGTCCATAAGCACTACCGGGTGGCGGGCCACCGCCGGACCGTGCTGCGCAACGTGACGGGCCATTTCGAGACCGGCACCAGTTACGGCATTCTGGGCATCAACGGTGCCGGGAAATCGACGCTTATGCGGCTCCTCGCCGGGACGGAGCAGCCGAATGCAGGCCGGATCCGGCGCTCCCGCCGAGTGTCCTGGCCGCTTGGCTTTTCCGGGGGCTTCCACCCGCTCATGTCCGGCCGGGAGAACCTCAAGTTCCTGGCCCGAGCCTACGGGCAGGACGTCCAGGACGTGATCGATTTCGTGGAAGATTTCGCGGAGCTCGGCGACTTCATCGACGCCCCTATCCGCACCTACTCCTCCGGCATGGGAGCCCGCCTCGCATTCGGCCTCAGCATGGCGATCGAGTTCGAGTGCTACCTGATCGACGAGCTCACCGCGGTCGGGGATGCCCGGTTCGCGGCCAAGTGCCACGAGGTGTTCTCCAAGCGGCTGGGAAAGAGCGACATCATCATGATTTCGCACTCCATGGACACGCTGAAGGAATACTGCACCAAGGGCGCGGTCGTGGCCGACGGTAATCTGATGTTCTTCGACGACATCAACGACGCCGTCGAGCTATACCGGCGCATGAACTTCTAAGGACGGCCGAGCGGCATGCAGAACGAGATCGCCATTACGCCGCCCGGCAAGCGGGACATCGCGCTCGAGCGCTCGCAGCGCATGTCCCGTGCATTGGCGGATGCGGCCCGCAAGGCCCGTCTCACCGTCCGGTCCAGCGGCGGGTGGAGCGCCGGGGCGTCCCGGGGCGGGCGAGCGGCCCGCTCCTTTGCGCTGTGGTCGGCCATCCTGGTCTTCATCCTGCCGACGCTCGGAGGCGCACTCTATTACGGCGTGCTCGCGTCGGACCAGTACCAGGTTGAGACGCAGTTCGCGGTTCGGGCCCGGCAGATCGAGCCGACGGACATCCTCGGCAAGCTCACCGGCGTCCCGTCGCTGCAGCAGGCGCAGGACGCCCTCGTAGTCGTCGATTACATCTACAGCCGCTCGATCGTCGAGAAGCTCGACGAGATGCTCAACCTGCGGGCCATGTACGCCCGGCCCGAGGTGTCGTGGCTGGACGAGTTCGATCCCAGCAAGCCGATCGAGCGCCTGACGAAGTACTGGCGCAAGATGATCCATGTCGACGTCAGCACCGTCGGCATCATCTCGGTTCACGTGCGGGCCTATCGGGCCGAGGACGCGCAGAAGATCGGCGAAGCCGTCATCCAGCTCAGCGAGAAGCTGGTCAACGACATGTCCGTGCGGTCGCGGCAGGACGCCGTCGTGAAGGCGCAGCGGGACGTCCGCGCTGCCGAAGAGCGGCTGATCGAGCTCCGGGACGAATTGCGGCGCGTCCGCAACCGCGAGGGCGTGATCGACCCCAAGAAGGCCGCGGAACAGATGCTGCTGGTCCTCACGCAGGCGCGCGCACAACGGATCAAGATCGAGGACGAGATCAAGGTCGGGATGCGGACCCTGTCGGCCAGCGCGCCGCAGATGCAGATCATGAACGCCCGGCTGAACGCGATCACGAGCCAGATCGCGGCCCTGGAAAGCGAGATGACGGCCCGTGAAGGCTCGCCAGGCGGCGGGCTCGCGCAGGCCTTCACGAGCTACGACAAGGCCATGCTGGACCAGGTCTCGGCCGAGAAGCTCTACACCGTCATCTCGGCGTCGCTCGAGAAGGCCAGGATGGACGCCAATCGCCAGCAGGTCTTCCTCGAGACCTTCGTGGAGCCCGTCCTGCCGCAGGAACCCGAGTTCCCGCGCCGCAGCTGGAACACCTTCCTGGTGGCACTCGGCACGTTCGTGGGCTGGTTCCTGCTGAACTACGCCCGGTCCGCCATCAAGGGGATCTGATCGCGCCGCGGGTCTCGTCCGCCTTCGGCGCGCGGGCGCCGAAGATCGCGGTGCCGATCCGGACGTGCGTTGCGCCGAGCTGGATCGCCGGCTCGAAATCGCCGCTCATGCCCATCGACAGCAGCTCCAGTCCGTTTCGCCGAGCGATCTGGCCGAGCAGCCCGAAATGGGGCGAGGGCAGGTCCTCGGACGGCGGGATGCACATCAGGCCGGCGATCGGCAGGCCATAGCTGTCCCGGCACGCCGACAGGAAGGCGTCCGCTTCCGCGGGCGAAACCCCGCCCTTCTGAGGCTCGTCTCCGGTGTTCACCTGGACCAGGAGGCGAGGTGCCCGCCCGGTGCGGTCGATTTCCTTGGCGAGTTCCTTCGCGAGCGACGGCCGGTCGAGCGAGTGGATCACATCGAACAGGCTCACGGCCTCGCGAGCCTTGTTCGATTGCAGCGGGCCGATCAGGTGAAGCTCGGCATCCGGAAAGCGCTCGCGAAGCGCCGGCCACTTCGCCGCGCTCTCCTGCACGTAGTTCTCGCCGAACAGCCGCTGCCCGGCCTGGAGGGCCGGCAGGATGCCGTCTGCCGGGACCGTCTTGGATACGGCCACGAGCTGCACGGCGCCCGGCTCACGGCCGAAATCACGCTCGGCACGGGCGATCGCCGACCGGATCGCGGCGAGGTTCTGGGCAGTCTCGGGCATGCATCACTCTCGGGCTGGATCGCCACCGGGCGTCAAGGCTCTGACATGGCTGCGGTTTTCTGTCGATTTTGTTGCCCGGCGGTGACATAAAGGATGTACCTCCCGCATTGCAAAAAGCCGAAAATGCCGTCCGAGCGATATAACGCCAAGGAAGTCGAACCCCGCTGGCAGCGGCTCTGGGCGGAGCGCGACCTTTTCCGCACCCGGAACGACGATCCGCGGGCGAAATACTACGTCCTCGAGATGTTTCCGTACCCGTCCGGCCGCATCCACATGGGCCACGTCCGCAACTACACGATGGGCGACGTGGTGGCGCGCTACAAGCGAGCCCAGGGCTTCAACGTCCTGCACCCGATGGGGTGGGACGCGTTCGGCATGCCGGCCGAGAACGCCGCCATGCAGAACAAGGTTCATCCCAAGGAATGGACCTACGCGAACATCGACACCATGCGGGCGCAGCTCAAGTCCATGGGGCTGTCGCTCGACTGGTCGCGCGAGATCGCGACCTGCGACCCGTCCTACTACAAGCACCAGCAGCGCATGTTCCTCGACTTCATCGAGGCCGGGCTCGTGGCTCGAAAGACCGCGAAGGTGAACTGGGACCCGGTCGACCACACCGTTCTGGCCAACGAGCAGGTGATCGACGGGCGGGGCTGGCGGTCGGGCGCGGTGGTCGAGCAGCGCGAGCTGACGCAGTGGTTTCTTCGCATCACCGAATATGCCGCCGATCTGGACGCGCGCCTGGATACGCTCGAGCGCTGGCCGGAGAAGGTCCGCCTGATGCAGCGGAACTGGATCGGCCGCTCGGAAGGGCTGCTGGTCCGGTTCCCACTGGATGCGGCCACGACCCCGACGAACGACGACACGCTGGACATCTACACCACGCGTCCCGACACGCTGTTCGGCGCCAAGTTCCTGGCCGTCGCGCCGGACCACCCGCTCGCAAAGGCGGCGGCGGTCGATAATCCCGCACTGGCCGCGTTCATCGAGGATTGTCGCCGGCTCGGCACCGCACAGGAGACGATCGACAAGGCCGAGAAGCTCGGCTTCGACACCGGAATCCGGGCGAGACACCCGTTCGACGATTCCTGGACCCTGCCGGTCTACGTCGCGAACTTCATCCTGATGGAGTACGGCACCGGGGCCATTTTCGGCTGCCCCGCGCACGACCAGCGGGACCTCGATTTCGTCAACAAGTACGGGCTCGGCAACATCCCGGTCGTGTGCCCGCCCGACCAGGACGCCGCGAGCTTCCGGATCACCGATACCGCCTATGACGGCGACGGCCGGATGATCAACTCGCGCTTCCTGGACGGCATGTCGACCCGCGAGGCGCGTGAGGAGGTCTCTCGCCGGCTGGAGCGGGAGGTCCATGGCGGCCGCGCGGTCGGCGAGCGCAAGGTCAATTACCGGCTTCGCGATTGGGGCATCTCGCGCCAGCGCTACTGGGGCTGCCCCATTCCGGTGATCCATTGCGACGCGTGCGGGGTCGTGCCCGTGCCCCGCGCCGACCTGCCGGTGACGCTGCCGGAGGACGTGTCCTTCGACCAGCCCGGCAACCCTCTCGACCGGCATGCGGCCTGGCGCAACGTGCCCTGCCCGAGCTGCGGCAGTCCGGCCCGCCGCGAAACCGACACCATGGACACCTTCGTGGATTCGTCCTGGTACTTCGCGCGCTTCACCGACACGACTCTCGACGACGCGCCGACCGATCCGGCCGCCGTGGATGCCTGGCTGCCGGTCGACCAATATATCGGCGGCGTCGAGCACGCGATCCTGCACCTCCTCTACTCCCGCTTCTTCACGCGCGCGATGCGGCGGGTCGGGCTCGCCGGCCTGGACGAGCCGTTCGCGGGCCTCTTCACCCAGGGCATGGTGGTGCACGAGACCTACCGGGACACGGCCGGTGCGTGGGTCCAGCCGGCCGAGGTCCGCATCGATACGGACGGGGTCGCCCGGCGCGCGTTTCACGTGAAAACATCGGAGCCGATCGAGATAGGCCCGATCGAGAAGATGTCGAAGTCGAAGCGCAACACCGTCGACCCCGACGACATCATCGCGAGCTACGGCGCCGACACGGCCCGCTGGTTCATGCTGTCCGACTCGCCGCCTGAGCGGGACGTCATCTGGACCGAGGAGGGCGTGCAGGGCGCCTGGCGTTTCGTGCAGAGGGTCTGGCGGCTGGTCGGCGAGATCGCGGATGCAGCAGCCTCCGCCTCAGATCCTGGCTCGGAACCCCTGCGCCGGGCCGCCCACAAGGCGCTTGCTGCCGTGCAGGACGACATCGAGGGGCTGCGGTTCAACCGAGCCGTCGCTCGCATCTACGAACTGGCCAACGCCATCGCGACGGAGGTGCAGGCCGGACGAGGCGCATCCGCCCGCGAGGCCGCCCGTATCCTGGTGCAGCTGATCGCCCCGATGATGCCGCACCTCGCGGAAGAAT